>JAVBOE010000013.1:0-33359 GCA_031550925.1 Bacteroidales bacterium
TTTTTTTTAATTTTTATTTTCGATAGCCGGTGTTTGTAAGTCTTTATAATAATAGATGTGTTTATTTTAAAATCTACACCCTTTACAAACGCGCGCCAGCGATGTGTAATAGTTTGATAAATAATAAACAAGTTTGACAAATATTTCATTTATGTTGAATGCTATGGCCAATTTATGAACGATATACTTAACGAATTTAAGGTAACTGACAGGCAAACTTTCATAGAGTTTCTGGACTTACTACGCGAAGACTTATTGAATAACCCTGAAAGTTGGGAGAACAAGACTTTATCAAATTTCATAGAAGCACTGAGTACATACACAAAAGACATCCAAGCATATTACGACAATACACAGCAAAACAGAAACGCCGACAAACCGGACTGGTCAACATTTGCGGATATCTTTAGGGGTGCGAAGATTTATGAGTAAAATTTGGCATAATTGGCACGTGTTACAAACGCGCGCCAGCGATGTGAACATTGGGGGTTAGCAGCCTTTGCTTTTTATCTCATCGTCCATAAATTTTTTTTATATCAGCCTTATAATCTACTAGTCTTTTGCCCTGTTCGCTTAACCACTAACCATTCACCCTTAACTTTCTTATACCAAATACTGCTAAATTTCGATAAAATGAGAGGTGGCAGCATTCCCAACTGCTGATTTATTTGTAAATTGCCGCAATTTTCAAGGTCAGGCTTTTAAAGCGCATATCCGGCGCATAAAAGCAAAAATCAAAAAAGGGAGATACCACCATGTCATTCTTCGAGAAAAAAATTAAATCAGAAGGTCTAACATTCGACGATGTTCTTTTGCTACCGGCCTACTCAGAAGTTCTTCCCCGAACTGTATCAGTCGAAACGCGCTTTACTCGTAACATAGCTATTAGTGCGCCTATAGTGTCGGCAGCTATGGATACTGTTACCGAAGCCGAGCTGGCTATTGCTATTGCGCGCGAGGGTGGGATAGGTGTTATCCATAAAAACATGACGATAGAAGATCAGGCGGCGCAGGTTCGTAAAGTAAAGCGTGCTGAGAACGGAATGATATACGACCCTATTACTATCCACAAAGATGCTACCGTAGGCAAGGTGCTTTCGTTAATGAGAGAGTTTAGGATTGGCGGCATACCGGTTGTGGACGAAAAAGGTTTGCTAGTTGGTATTGTTACAAATAGAGATTTACGCTTTCAGGAGAATATGGATCGTCCGATTGCGGAGATCATGACTCCCCGCGAAAAGTTGATCACAACCTCCAGCAAAACCGATTTGCAAAAAGCAACAGCGATACTTAAAGAATCGAAGGTAGAAAAGCTTCCGGTAGTCGATGAGAACGACAAGCTGGTAGCTTTACTTACATATAGAGATATTACCAAGATTAAAGATAACCCTAATGCCAGCAAAGACTCTAAAGGACGTCTAAGAGTGGCAGCCGGGGTGGGCGTTACCCACGATACGTTAGAGAGAATAGCAGCCTTAGTAGCCAACAATGTTGATGTGATTGTTATAGATACTGCTCATGGGCACTCTATTAATGTTGTTAACATGCTGAAACAGGTAAAAAAGAAATATCCTTCGCTTGATGTAGTTGTAGGAAACGTTGCAACGGCAGAAGCCGCACGCTTGTTGGTAGATAACGGTGCCGATGGTATTAAGGTAGGTATTGGTCCCGGTTCTATTTGTACCACACGTGTAATTGCAGGGGTTGGTGTTCCACAGCTTACAGCAATATACGATGTAGCAAAAGAGCTTAAAGGCTCGGGTGTGCCTGTCATTGCCGATGGAGGTATCCGTTACTCCGGAGATATAGTAAAGGCACTAGCGGCAGGAGCAGATACTATTATGGCCGGATCGCTTTTTGCTGGTGTTGAAGAATCTCCGGGAGAAACAATCATTCTTAACGGACGTAAGTTTAAATCATATCGTGGTATGGGGTCGTTAGAAGCAATGCAAAACGGCTCTAAAGACCGCTACTTCCAGGATGTAGAAGACGATGTTAAGAAGCTGGTTCCCGAGGGAATTGCTGCTCAAGTTCCGTATAAAGGAACGCTTTCGGAGGTATTCTATCAGCTGATAGGAGGATTACGTGCTGGTATGGGCTACTGTGGGGCTGCCAACATAGAGGCTTTACAAGAGGCAAAATTTGTACGCATTACATCAGCAGGTGTTGTAGAGAACCATCCGCACGATGTAACGATAACTCGCGAAGCCCCTAACTATAGTCGATAGATTTTATATGCGGATCAACTTAAAAAAAATAGCTTTTTATTCCAATCTCATACTTGTATCTATACTGATACTTGTTGGCTGTGACAGCGGTAGAGTTGTTGTGGCAGAAGTAGGCGGAAAAGTTTTATACGATACCGATATTCCCAGTATTTTCCCCGAAGGTACATCATACGAAGATAGCCTTAGCCTGTTAAAAACATACACCAACAGCTGGGTTCGAAAGCAGCTTATTCTTTCGGAAGCAGAAACAAACCTGAAGGATAATGAGAAAGATGTGGCAAGCCAGCTCGAGGATTACCGGGCATCTCTTCTTATATACCGGTATGAGCAAGACTATGTGAACCGAAATATGGATACGCTGGTTACGCAAGAAGAGATTCAAACTTTTTACGAAGAGAATAAAGAAAACCTTAAGCTTTCTAATCCGTTGGCAAAAGCTATTTTTATTAAAGTAGTTACATCATCTTCCAGCCTAAAAGAAATTCAGGCATTGTATCGTTCTAAAGATGAGGATAATATTAGAGAGCTAGCGGAGCTTTGTTTGCAGGTCGCCGAAAAATATGATAGCTTTAACGATCAATGGGTCGATTTTTCGGTAATTACTAAGCTGCTGCCTCAGTCTTCTTCGGCGTATGAGTCGATTGTTCAGAAGCAGAAGTATATTGAAGATACAGACGATAAATACACCTATCTTGTGGGCATTAAGGAGTATATACCACGCGGTGGGTATGCCCCTATCGATTATGAATACAAGGTTATAAGATCAATTATCTTGAATACCAGAAGGCAGAAATTGCTAAGTGAGCTGGAACAACGGATATACGATAATGCAGTACAAAAAGAGCAAGTGGTTGTCCATGTTCAAGAATAACCCAGCTTAATTTATTAATGTTTAAGATATGCGTATTGTGATATGAGATGTGCAAAAAGACAATATACTAATGTGATAATATGTAAATGTAATAGTGATAGCACAAGCTAAAAGTCCCCTTTAGGGGATATAGGGGTAATCATATATAGCTACATCATTCATTTACACATTATCATATTTGCATATTTACACATTATCTTTTTCGATTAACCCATTGATGAAATAACGTTTTTGAATCATAAATATCTTTTTAGAATGAAAATTATTAGCAAGTCTGTTATACTTTTTATGCTACTAGTAGCATTTTTTGCGTCTCCGGTAAAAGCGCAAACTGGCTTAATTGATAAAGTTGTGGCGATTATAGGAAGCGAGGCTATTTTCTTGTCTGATATAGAAGAAGGGAAACAGGTTTATAGGGCTCAGGGTATGTTGGTCGGAGATGAAGCCAACTGCCGGATTCTAGAAGAGAAAATGATTCAGAAGCTGCTACTGGCGCAATCTAAAGTTGATAGCTTAACGGTTGGCGATGAAGTTGTGAGTGAAAATGTTGAAAGACGAATTCAGTACTATATCTCAATACATGGTAGCTCAAAGGCGGTAGAAGAATACTTTAAGCTGCCCATGCGTAAGATTAAGGAGAGGTTAACCGATATCGTAAGAGAAGAGAGCCTAAGCCAGAGCATGCAAAGTAAAATTGTTCACGGCGTAGAGCTAACACCGGATGAGGTTACTGCATATTACGAGAAGACACCTAAGGATAGCTTACCGGTTATGCCCGATCAATACATAATACAGCAAATTGCAATATATCCACCAAAAGAAAACGCTCTGTTTTTGGCGAGAGAACAGCTGCTCTCATTACGCGAAAGAATATTGAACGGCGATAAGTTTTCAACACTGGCTCTTATGTATTCGGAAGATCCCGGAAGTGCGAAAAGAGGAGGAGAGCTTGGTCTGCAAGCTGCAACAGACTACTGGCCGGCATTTAAAGACGCGGCATTGGCCTTAAAGCCGGGACAAGTATCTCAAATTGTTCAAACAGAAGACGGCTTGCATATTATCCAGATGATAGATAAGCAATCAAATAATATGATTAATGTTCGTCACATCCTTATAAAGCCAAAGTACACCACAGACGATAAGCAAAATGTTTTCTCCAAGCTGGATTCTGTTAGAACGTTGGTTTTAAATGATAGCATAACTTTCGAGCGGGCGGCTGCCAGATACTCAGAAGACCCTACATCTCGTAATAATAACGGAATTGTGGTAAATCCTCAAACAGCATCTAACATATTTGAGAAAGACCAGCTGGCTAACGACTATTTTATCATCAGAAACCTGAAAGAAGGAGAGGTCTCAACACCATTTGAGTCGCAGGATGAGAAAAGAAGAATTGTATATAAGATTATACGCGTAAAAGAGTTCATCCCATCCCATCCGGCTAATATTGTCGATGATTTTGCGGTAATTAAAATGGTTGCCCAAAATACAAAGCAGATGGAAAAGTTTGAAAGCTGGATAAAGAAAAAACAAGCTGATACTTTTGTGAAAATAGATCCCGAATACAAAGACTGTAAATTTCAGTACGGAAATTGGGGACAGTAGCATAACCAAATGTTCAATTTAGCAAAATAAGGGCGATACATTTTATATCTTTGGTCGCTCTTTTTTATAGAATAGGTTTTAATGACGAAGCTCAAAATATACTCTTTAGTAGCATTTCTTTTGTTGACCTGTGTGTCTTTGCGGGTAGTATCACAGCAGCAACAGCAAAAAGAAGAGCGCTCTTCTGTCATTATTCGGAACTCAGATGTTGTACGAAGTCTCGACTATAAAGGTCGTACAATAAACCGTTTGTTGGGCAATGTGATTATTGATCAAGAAAAGAACGGGGTGGTTGTAACCTGCGATAGCGCGTACATGTACACATCGGATAGCCTCGATCTATTCGGACAGATAGAAATGTTTCAAGGGCCATCTACAATTCGTTGTGAAAAAATGACCTATGACGGAGGATGGGCAAGAGTTAGAGGTAATGTTGTTCGTATGAGCAGGGGTAATATGACGCTGCTTACTCAATATTTCGACTACAACATCAATCAAGAGCTTGGTATTTACTACAATGGCGGTACTGTTGACAGAGACGGTGAGATACTGGAAAGTGATAGAGGTTACTACTATGCGCAGCCCGACCTTTTTATGTTTGCCGGCAATGTTGCCATGAAAAATAAAGAATACACCATTGCATCGGATACCATGCAGTATAATATGAATACTGAAGATATTCTATTTCTAGGCCCCACAAAGATTTGGCAAGAAGACAACTTTTTATCTGCTAACTATGGCTGGCAGAAGAAAACAATTGGCGAAGTATTTTTTACAGATAACGTATATGCAAACACACCCGATAAAGAGTTATGGACTGATAGCCTCTATTACTATCAAGCCGAAGATCGCGGGTTGCTGTATGGAAATATTCAGCTGGTAGATACCGTTCAATCAAGTATGGCGTTTGGCGATGAAGGGCGATTTTTCAATAACCCCGAATTTGCTGAGCTGTATAAAAATCCGTCTGTTGCATATTATTCAAAACGGCAAAGCGATAATGAGCAAGGTCCTGAACAAGATATAGCCGTGACAGAGTCTCAAGTTGCAGATGATGTGGAAGTCAGGCAGCCCATTATGGTAGCAGAGAGTAAGCCGATTATAGATACGCTTTTTGTGGTTGCCGATACCATAAGGTCGGTGGCATATCCAAACCCTGCGTTATATCTTCCTCAGCACGACTCTATTTCTACAGAACAGCAACAGCCTGTAGATAGCGTTTATCGGCAGATATATGCATTTCGTAATGTACGTGCCTATCGCTACGATATACAATCAGTATGCGATTCAATGGTTTTCAATACGCGCGATTCTGTTGCAAAAATGTATATTAACCCTATAATTTGGAGCGATACAACGCAAATCTCATCCGATAGTATATACATTACAATGCGTAACGGGGTGCTTGAAACGGCTGACTTTTATAGCTCTCCTTTTATTGCCATGAAGGAAGATAGCATTCGCTTTAGTCAGATTAAGGGGCGAAATATGAAGGCATTTTTCATAGATAATACGATAGATAGGCTCGAAGTATATGGTAACGCTCAGAACATATACTACCTACGAGAGGAAAATAAGATTGTTAACGTCAATATCTCCGAAGGTTCGAATATGACGGTCTATTTTCTCAATCGAGCCGTTAGGCGCGTAAAGTACGACTATGATGTCGATACTAAGGTTTATCCCATAGAGAAACAGCCTGAAGAAAATAAAGAGCTGAAAGGCATGAACTGGCAGGAGGCTCGTCGCCCAAAGAGCCGAGAGGAGCTGTTTACCCGCTATGTTCATCCTTCGCAGCGAATACAAATGCAGATCTATACCCCTCCGGTATTTCCTATAACCACACGTTTATCAGAAATTGAGAAGAAGAGTTGGGTACACGCGAGAGCAAAAGAAGAGCAATCTATGCCTTCAATAAAGAAATAGAGCCCACCCCGTCCCTCCCAAAGGGAAGGCGATTCCCTGTAATAAATATCAATAACAAACATCTTGCAATATGGTAATTAGCGCATGGCGGGACGGCGTTCCGACGGAGAACAGGCTAACCCATGGAAAACTAGTAGCGTCGGGCCGCCTTGATCTTTTGCCTACTTTTGTATCAAGACAAAAGTAGGGAGAGAAAAAGCACGTTTATGCGTTTTGCTCACGTATTGAGATTCAACTTAAGAATACAGAGCAGCAATTAGCATACTCAAAAAAACTATATTGATTGGGGTAGCAAACTCTTGTATTGTTTATCAAATGGGCAGTCTATGCCTTCAATAAAGAAATAGTTTTGCTTGGATTATCGGAGTTGAATATAGACGCTCCGCTTACTAAAACATCTGCACCGGCCTCATACAGTTTTGCAGCATTTTGCAGCCCAATTCCCCCGTCAACCTCAATTAGAGCATTAGGTTGCCGTTTGCTGAACAGCTCTTTTGCCTGCCTGATTTTGTTGTACGAACGTTCTATGAATTGCTGTCCGCCAAAGCCCGGATTTACCGACATTATCAGCAGAAGATCTATTTCTTCGGCAATATCTTCCAGTAAAGAAACAGGTGTATGCGGATTTAATGCAACCCCCGCCTTTGCACCCAACGAGCGTATTTTGCTTAGGGTACGGTGCAAGTGGGTACATGCCTCGTAGTGCACGGTAATAATATCTGCTCCAACATTTCTCATTTCCTCAAGATACCTGTCCGCATCTATAATCATAAGATGGGCATCAAGCGGTTTCTTTGCTGCTAGCTTGATATAGCGTATCACAGGAAATCCGTAAGAGATATTAGGAACAAATACACCATCCATAATATCAAGATGAAACCAATCAGACTCGCTGGCGTTAACCATTTCTATATCCTTGCCTAAGGTAAGAAAGTTGGCAGAAAGTAGCGATGTTGAAACAAGCTTGGGCATTATAATCTAATGTTTAATTATCAATGTTTAAGGTTTATAGATTCAAAGATACGAATAATTCAACTCTTTTTTAAATCATTTAGATTTCTTGAATTTCTCTAGCACGCCGATTTTACAAATCGGTGCGAGCATTGGCGAACGTCTTTTCATTATTACATTATCATATCAACAAATTAGCACATTAGCTACTTGTCTTTATCAAGGCAGAACTTTTTAATGATAGCATACGCATCGCTTATACCCAGTTCTCCGGCCTTACTTATATCTAAGCATCCCTTTTCGGTATCTTTAAGGTATAGCTGAACAAGCCCTCGGTTAAAGTACGCTTCGGCAAAATACGGATATAGCTGTATAGCCTTACTGTAGTCGTCTATGGCTTCGGGCATATTACCCGACATACACTTCAGGTTTGCGCGGTTGTAGTAGGCGTATGTAAGATCGGGCGATAGCATTATGGCCTTGTTTAAATCGGCAATGGCTTCTTCGTAGTTATACACCCGTACATCCATTTTGGTTCTAGTCTTTCCGCCCCCGGTATTATCAATAACAATAGTTTGAACGCTGTTATCTATAGACGAAATAAAATCGACCATTTCGCTGTTTATGGTGCTCTTGTTGATGTATAAGAACGGATTCTTAGGGTCAACCTCAATAGCCTTAGTGTAGTAGTTTAGCGAGCTGGTAAACTGCTTGAGCTGCCCTTGCACAATTGCTTTTTCAAAATAGCCGTCCACATCATCGGGATATTTGCGTATTTGCTCGTTAGCAAGAGAATCCAGTCCTATCAATCTTTCGGAGCTGAGAATGTGGTCTCGGTTAGAGACATCTACCTTAAGTTCGGCATAAGTCTTTTTCAGCTCTTCAACTAAAGGATGGAAGAACTGTTTATCCAGCGATTGAGAATTTATAGGTGCTCCTGCAGCTACACGGAACAGAGGTTTAAGCGTCATATCCAGCTCCCGCTCCTTTGCTAAATCCTGCCTGAAGTTTTGCTTAGAGAAATCGGCATCAAGTGCAAGCAGCTTATTAAACGTTTTGCTGGTATCGGCGTATGCCGAGAAAGTGCTGTCGTTCATCTTCGAACGGTACTCGCTAATCTTTAGCTGGGCAAAATCGTAGTCTTCTTTTGACGACCGCAGCTCTCCCGCTTCCCGCTTAGCATATGAACGGTTAAGGTACGCATTGGCAAAATCGGGATACAGCTCAATAGCCTTGTTGTAGTCAAGTATAGCCTCGCGATAGCGACCCAGCTGCATATATACGGCAGCCCGGTTGTAGTATCCCAGCACATTGTTAGGGTTAATATTTATAACCTTTGCATAGTCGTTTAAAGCGTTATTGTAGTCTCCGATTTGAGAACGGATAATAGCCCGGTTGAAGTACGTTAGCGAGTTTTCGGGGTTTAGCTCAATAACCTTATCAAGGTCTTTAAGAGCGCCCATAATATCATCAGTATTATGGCGAACCAGCGACCGGTTAAAGTAGCTGAACGAGTTTGTTGTATCCAGGCTTATTGCGTGGTTGAGGTCTGTCAGTGCAAGGTCGTTCTTCTCTTGTGAAGCGTATATTCTTCCACGGCGTATGTAGCTTTCGGGGTCGAAAGTATTAAGCGAAATAGCCTTATTGTAATCTGCCAGAGCCTGCGTTGTGTCTTTAAGGAACAGGTGTGCTGTTCCGCGATTGATGTATGCTTCCGTGGCCTCAGGTTCGCTTCTTAAAAAGCGGTTGAAATCGTCTATAGCTTTTTCAAACTGTTGAGACATGAAGTAGGTTGCACCCCTTGTAAAGTATAGCATTGGTATGTTTGGTCTAAGCTCCAGTGCCTGCTCTAAATCTTCCAGCGCATCGTCGTATCTGTTTAGCGTATTACGCGCAATAGCGCGGTAGTGATAGGCTTGCGTATATACGGGGTTCAGCTCCAGAGCACTCGAAAAATCTTGCTGGGCACCTATAATATCGCCAAGGTTATATTTGGCAATTCCTCTGAAAAAATAAGCCTCGTACAGCGAAGTATCAGCCTTTAAAAGCGTATTAAAGTTTTCTATAGCTTGCGAAAACTTATTGTTGATTAAAAACTGGCGTCCTCTGATAAAGAACAGTTCTTTATCATACTGGGCTTTCGACGGAATACTCGAAAAGAGTATTAGCGATATAACGATGAGAATAATGTGTCTTGTTTTCAAATTATATAAAGTCTAATAAATAGCTACATCTATAAGTAAGGTGGTATTTTGATTTTCAATGATAGTCTTTAAGTCTTATAGTCTTTACATCTTGGAGTCTAAATAAGGTCTGTTTTAAACTTTCGGCTAAAATAAGTCTTTTCATAGTTACTTACACTATACATGCGTTAAAAAATGTTTGCACCCACCCCAACCCTCCCAAAGGGAGGGAGATTCCCTCACCCTTGGGGGAGGACTAGGATGGAGGTGAAACCTTACCACAGCTATTTTTTTGTTTTAAACGTTTATTCTCCGATTTTCCGCTAATTTTGTATATTAGTGCTGACTTTAGAATACTTGATGGATACAATATTTAACCACCGCTCTATAAGGCGGTTTAAGAAAAAAACAGTAGAAGAAGATACGATTAATCTGGTACTGGAAGCCGGTATGAGGGCATCTAACACCGGAAACATGCAAGCGTATAGCATTATCTGCACAACAGACGAGGCGTTAATAGAAGAGTTGGCTCCTTGCCACTTCAATCAGCCTGCGGCTAAAGCACCTGTACAGCTTACATTTTGTGCCGATTTCAACCGTTTTTCCAAATGGTGTAGGCAGCGTAACACAGAGCCGGGATATGACAACTTTCTGTCGTTTTTGGTCGGTATGACCGATGCGCTTCTTGCAGCCCAAAACTGCTGTATTGCTGCCGAAGAAAAGGGCTTCGGCATCTGCTATCTGGGTACAACGTTATACAAAGCCGAAGATATTATCCGTATTCTGAATTTGCCGTTGGGGGTTGTTCCGGTGGTAACAGTTGTTATGGGCTACCCCGATGAGAGTCCGGAGTTGACGGACAGGCTTCCGTTATACGGTGTGGTTCATCGCCAGCGTTATAACGATTATAGCGAAGATGAGATAGACCGGATATATGAAGAGAAAGAGGCTTTGCCCTTAACCGCTCGCCTGCTTAAAGAGAACGAGAAGAATACGTTAGCACAGGTTTTTACAGATAACCGCTATCCTAAGATAGTAAATGATAGCGTTTCGAAAGCACTGCTGGTTGTATTGAAGAAGCAGGGCTTTATTAATGAATAATTAATAGTTAATAATGAATAATGTGATAATATGTAAATGTGTAAATGTAATAGTGTTAGCACAGGTCTAAAGTCCCCTTTAGGGGATTTAGGGGCGATCGCATATATCATATCGTAATGCGCATATCCAAATTTTAATCACTAAACCTTAAACCTAAAATATTGATTTTGTATGAGAAGTTTTGCAAGCGACAATAACTCGGGTGTACATCCCGATATCATGAAGGCAATAGAAGTTGCCAATCAAGGGCATGCTGTAGGATATGGTAACGATGAGATTACCAAACGCGCTACCCAAAAGTTTAAAGATATACTGGGGCAGCATGTCGAGGTGTTCTTTACCTTTACAGGCACTGCAGCTAATGTATTGGGCTTATCGGCAGCCATGCGTCCGTATAATGCCGTAATATGCTCGGAGCTGGCGCATATCAACGTTGACGAATGCGGCGCTCCCGAACGCTTTTTAAACGCAAAGCTGCTTACCGTAGCTACCGAGGACGGAAAAATAACGATAGACGGGATTAAAAAACACATGCATGGGTTTGGCGACCAACACCATGTTCAGCCTAAAATTATATCGGTATCGCAGGTAACAGAAATGGGTACCGTTTACACTATAGATGAGCTTAAGGCGTTGGCGGAATATGCTCATCAAAACGATGCGCTATTTCATGTTGACGGAGCTCGTTTATCTAACGCGGCTGTATCGTTGGGCGTAACGTTTAAAGAAATGATTAGCGATACCGGAGTGGATATTTTGTCTTTTGGCGGTACAAAAAACGGTATGATGTTTGGCGAAGCAGTGGTATTCTTAAGGCCGGAGCTGAGCGAAGGGTTTAAGTTTATACGTAAGCAGGGTATGCAGCTGGCATCTAAAATGCGTTACGTATCGGCACAATTTGAGGCATATCTTACCAACGACTTATGCTACCGTACGGCAGAGCATGCAAACCGTATGACAAAACTGCTGGCAGAAGAGATTGCTAAAATCCCCGGAATTACCATTACCCAAAAGGTGCAGGCAAACGGTATTTTTGTAATTGTTCCGAAAGATGTAATCGCGAAGATGCAGAATGAATACTTCTTTTACATGTGGGATGAGAGTAAGAGCGAAGTTCGCTGGATGACATCTTTCGATACAACCGAAGACGATATAAAAGGATTTGTTGCTGCTTTAAAAAGGGCATTGGCATAGCTAATGTGCCAATTTGCTAATGTGTAAATGTGAGAATGAAAGACAGTATCACGATGCACGTATCACGACAGGGGGATATGTGAACTTTTAAACATTAATCATTAATAACTAAACATTAATAATTATCTATAATGAGTGTAAAGCCGGGACGAATAGCAGCCATTGATGCCTTTAGAGGGTTTACGGTTGCAGGAATGATTATGGTTAACAATCCGGGAAGCTGGGGGGCAATATACGCTCCGCTTCGCCATGCCGCATGGCACGGATGTACGCCAACAGATCTTGTTTTTCCTTTCTTCCTGTTTATTGTAGGAATGGCGTCGTTCTTCTCTTTCAAGAAGTTTGATTGCGCCTGTACCCCGCAAAGCTTTTTCAAAGTATTTAAAAGAACGGCCCTCATTTTTATTATTGGGCTTGCTTTAACGGCTTATCCTTTTCTTCCGAAGTCTATGGTTTCGTGGGGAACAGACTATAGCGGTCTGCGTATTTTTGGGGTGCTACAGCGTATAGCGTTGGCCTACTTCTTGGGGGTTAGCATTTGCTTGCTTTTTAAGAAGACAAAGACGTTGGTTATGGCCGGTTCTTTCCTCATGCTTTTATTTTGGGGCATACTTTACTTTACCTATCCTAATAATCCGTATCATCAGCAGAACAATGCCTGCCGTAATGTGGACGTTGTTATTCCCGGAGAAGATCATGTCTATAGAGGTAACTGGGGAAGTGTGGGCATGGATGATCTTATTTTAACACCAATCTCCGAAACGCAGCTTAAGGTATCGGCTGTTTCCGATTCTGCATTAGATGTAAAGTATGTAAGGTTGAGTAATACAGACGACTATAGCTTGGTTAGAGACGAAAATGCAGCAGGACTTCAGTACACGGTTATTCCGCAGAACGAAACGGTTGCTGCTGATAGTGCTGCATACAAGGTTCTTCCTCAGATAACTCGTGCAAGGCTTATGGGACCTGACCCCGAAGGTTTGTTGGGTGTTCTATCTGCTGCTGCAACTGTTATTTTCGGATTTCTTGTAGGGAGACTTCTTAACAAGTATTCTAAAGTCAGCAAGCAAGATGTTGTGCTGAACCTATTCTTATTCGGTTTGCCGATACTTTTTATCGGAATGTTTTGGGGGCAGTGGTTCCCAATCAATAAGCCGCTATGGACAGGCTCTTATGTTCTCTATACCGGTGGACTGGCAATGGTTATGCTGGCATTCTTTATCTGGTTCATGGATGTTAAAGGTAGAGATAAATACTTTAAACCGTTTGTGGAATTTGGCTCAAATCCGTTATTTTTGTTTGTTCTTGCCGGTGTAATAGCAAAAACGCTTGGGCGTATTAAGATAGACGGGCAGGGTACATATCAGTGGCTATACAACAATGTGTACTCACACCTCGGAGCCGAATTCGGTTCGTTAATGCAAGCGCTGACGTTTATTGTGGTAATGTGGCTTATAGCACATTGGTTATATAAAAAGAAAATATACATCAAAGTATAATAGTAGTTAGTTGCTAGTTGCCCCCAACCCCCTAAAGGGGGGCTTTAAGTTTGCACTTTCAGAAAGTCCCCCTTTAGGGGATTTAGGGGCTAAAATAAGCGTGAAAAACAATTTGAGTAAAAAGAGTAACAGATAATCAGATGAAGGATATCATACAACAGCTAACAGCAGAAGGCCGTTACGAAGAAGCGTTGCATATGCTGAATGAGCGGATAGGAGAGTGTCCCGAAGATGATGAGGCATACTACTTGCGTGGCGCATTGCATAAGCAGCTGGGGAGATGGGGAGAGTCGTTAAGCGATTTGAATAAAGCTATAGCTCTAAACTCCGATAGTCCGGCAGCTACACTACGCCAAATGCTGCAAGAAATAATAGATTTTAGGCATACGGATTTACTTAATCCATAAGCGTATTGATGGATAATAAAAAAGAGAAACAGCTACAGTTTGATAGGCGCTATCTCGAAATGGCGTTAATATGGGCAAAGAACTCATACTGTGTTCGTCGTAAAGTAGGAGCACTCATTGTAAAAGACCGGATGATAATTTCTGATGGCTATAACGGAACACCCTCTGGTTTTGAAAATGTTTGCGAAGACGAAAGCGGCAAAACTAAGCCATACGTTTTACATGCTGAGGCCAATGCTATTACCAAAGTGGCACAGTCGAACAATAGCAGCCAGGGTGCAACGTTGTACGTAACATCATCGCCTTGCATGGAGTGCGCAAAGCTTATTATACAGGCCGGAATAAAGCGAGTGGTTTACTGCGATGATTACCACAAGGCAGATGGAATAGAGCTGCTTAAAAAGGTTGGCATAGAGCTTATGCAATTAGTAATTGATAGTAAAGAGCAAGAATAGCTATGGAAAAAAGATCGAATAAAGAGACGATGAGAACGCTGCTAACGATAGCGATACTACTGCTTGGATTATTTGTAGGATTTCGTTTAGGACGAATGAATACAACTCATATTCTTGTCCCTCCAAAATCAAATAAGCTGGATGTAATACTAGATTTTGCTCAAAAAAACTATGTCGATTCAATATATGTTCCCGACTTGATTGAGAAAGCAATTCCGGATGTGCTTAAGTATCTCGATCCGCACAGCGTGTACATTTCTTCATCGGAAATGAAAGGTGCAAACGAGCAGCTGGAAGGTAACTTTGATGGCATAGGTGTTACCTTTAATATGCCCGAAGATACGGTTGTTGTGGTGAACGTAATTAGCGGAGGTCCGTCAGAAAAGGTAGGAATTCAGGCAGGAGATAGGATAATAAAAATCAACGACTCGATTGTTGCCGGACATAAAGTTCCTCAAGATAGCATTATGAAATTGCTGAGAGGAAAATCGGGTACAGAGGTTTCGGTTAATGTTAGGCGTGCGGGCATAAGTCAGCTTATTCCGTTTACTATTACCCGAGCAAAAATCCCAATCAAGAGTGTGGACGTGGCATACATGATAGACGATGAGATTGGCTATATAAAAATGTCGAAGTTTGCACGTACTACCCATAGTGAGTTTGTAGAGGCTTCGAAGAAGCTGCATAAAATGGGGATGAAGAAGCTGATTGTTGATTTGCGCGATAATACAGGAGGGTATCTAGACCAAGCGTTTGAAATTGCCAACGAGTTTCTGCCCCAAGGGCAAATGATTGTTTATACGGAAGGAAGAAACCGTCCGCGTACTGATTACCGCTCTACCGGAAGTGGGAATAACCTAAACGATGAGGTTATTATTCTTATTAACGAGGCATCGGCATCGGCCAGCGAAATTTTGGCCGGAGCTATACAAGATAACGACAGAGGAATAATAGTCGGTCGCCGTTCGTTTGGTAAAGGGTTGGTTCAAGAGCAGCACTCTTTTAAAGACGGTTCGGGCTTTCGTCTAACCATTGCTCGCTACTACACACCCACAGGTAGAAGCATACAGCGACCTTATTCGGAGGGTTCAGAAGACTACTATATGGATTTATATAGAAGATATGAGCATAAGGAATTTGAGACGGCAGATAGCATACATCAGAATGATAGCTTGCGTTACGAAACTCCTGAAGGAAAAATTGTTTATGGTGGTGGTGGTATTATGCCCGATATTTTCGTTCCTCTTGATACAACAAGGGTTACAGCATACTACAGAAATTTGATGGGCAAAAATCTGATTTATAAGTTCGCTTTAAGCTATTCGGATAGCCATCGTGCGGAGCTGAATAGTATTTATGAGCTGGCTAAGCTTAAAGGATACTTCGCTAAGCACGATTTATTAAACGAGCTTGTACGTTATGCTGCTCGCAACGGGGTAGCGGCTGCAGGAAATGAACTTGATGAATCTAAAAAAATAATTATGCCTTGGCTGCAAGCGTTTATTGGTCGCAATACACCTCTTGATGATGAAGGGTTCTACTACTACTATAATGACCTTGATAACACGGTGCAAAAAGCAATAGAAGTTATGGAAGAGGAGCTCGATGAGTTATTGTAAGGCATGATATGCGATATGAGTATAGCGATATGCGAGAAAGATAAACTGTATAAAATATAGAATCAATGTAAAAAGTCGGTAGAGGACCATAAAAATGAAGACTACTAGACTTGAATACAAAAAACTACTTGTCATTTCGACCGAAGGGAGAAATCTCCTCAATAGATGCAAACTGTTGGCTGACTCACACTGTAAAAGTCCCCTTTAGGGGATTTAGGGGTAAACTTGCAGCTTTCTAATTCAACATACTACTACTTTTCAGGAGATTTCTCCCTTCGGTCGAAATGACATGCAAATTTCGTGATACATGATACTTGTGTCTTGATACTGGTATTAGGTTGCTTTTACTCGTTTAGCAATCCGGAAGTGCAGGCAAGGAAACCTACGCTTAAGCGTTACCATTAGTAGCTCTTTGCCTCCAACTTTAATCTCTCGCTTGTTTTTTCGTATGCCCTTGAGTATTTGTTGCGCCGCTTTTTCTGAGCTGATACCGTTTTTTTGTCCATCGTCCAGCTTACCGTAGGCAGAGCCATCGGCGGTAACAGCATTCATAGATATTGCCGTATTGATGCGGCCTCCAATGATAATGCTTACGTTAATATTCTGTTTGTAGTACTCTAACCTTAACGACTCGAAGAATCCATGTAGCGCATGTTTTGCAGCCGAGTATGCAGAGCGTAACGGAAACCCAAATACGCCAACAATGCTGCTTGTGCAAAGTAAATGCCCACCTCCCTGCTTTATCATTTGTGGAAGAACGGATTTAGTTAGTATAACCGTACCAAAGTAGTCTATCTCCATTACCTTGCGGTCGTTGGCAATAGGGGTATCCAGCACTAAAGAACGTTGACTAATACCGGCATTATTAATCAGAATATCAATTCTTCCGAATTGATCTATTACTTGTTTGGCAATAGGTTCAATGGTGTCAGCCTTGCCTAAATCTAAGGGGATGATATGGAATAGCTCGGGCTTGGGAGCCTTAGCCTTGCTGGCTTCCAACTTTTCTGTGGACGATGATGATGCAACTACGGTTGCACCTTGTTCGATAAGAGCAAAGGCAACAGCCTCGCCTATTCCCGATGAGGCACCTGTTATCCAGACTATCTTATCTTTAAAGTGCATTATAAAAATAGTATTACGAATCAAGTATCATGTATCACGATATGAGTTATATCAAAAATCTTTTTATAGTCGTGATACTTGTATCATGATACTTGATACTTATTAGGTGTATAGTCCGCCGTTTATAGAAATCACATCACCGGTAATATAAGAGGCTTGATCTGAAGCCAGAAAGCCAACCGCAGCAGCAACTTCTTCCGGCGTACCAAAACGACCGACTGGTATGGTTTTCTTTAGCGTGTCTTGGTCTAAATCGTTAGTCATATCAGTCGCAATAAAACCGGGGGCTACAGCGTTTACAGTTATTTTTCTGGCAGCAACTTCTTGGGCAAGGGCTTTGGTAGCACCAATTACCGCAGCCTTAGCAGCTGAGTAGTTGGTTTGTCCAGGTAACCCTTTTAAACCTGATAGCGAAACGATATTGACAATTCTTCCGAAACGCTTGCTTAGCATATCCTTTAGCAGTTTACGGGTAACATAGAAAAATCCGTTAAGGCTGATATCAAGAACGCTGCTCCATTGGCTGTCTTCCATAAACACCATTACGTTATCTTGGCGGATGCCGGCATTGTTAACCAATACAGCAATATAATCTTCCGGATGGTTGTTCTTCCAGCTTTCCAGCGCATTCTCAACTTCGGTAGCCGATGCAACATCAAACTGAAGTATTTCGGCTTTTACGCCTTTTTCTTCTACCATTCGTTGAGTTTCCAAGGCAGCGTCTTTATTCGATGCGTAGTTGATAATAATGGGATAGCCCATGTCTGCCAGCTGCAAACAAATTGAACGTCCTATGCCTCTGCTTCCTCCTGTTACAAGCGCGTACTTCATCTTTCGTGGTTTGGGTTATTGTTTTCTGTAGTTACTTTTTAGGTGCATTAAATACGCTTTGGTCAATAGGACTATTTAGCTGCTTTCCAGCTAACTCGTACTCGATAGATGTACCATCCGTATCTTCTGTGCGTATAACAGAAATTGTTAAGTCAGATTTATCGTAGCTGGCAATAACTTTACTGATATTGTTCTTGTTGCCCTTACTCATTTCGGCAGTTACGACAATATATTTAGCGGTTTCTTGGCAGGTAATTTTATTGGCTTCCAGCTGCATCATGTCTCCTTGAATAAAAGAAGCTAGAATGTTTTTCATGCCACGCATTTTTGCATTCGATTTGGTAGAAACTTCTCTTTTCTTTCCTGCTGCAACCATTATAGCTTTGTTATCGTTGAACAACATTAAATCCCCTTTAGGATCTTCATATTTCATTACAAGCTGTTCGGGTTTATTGTAGCAAAAAGAACCTTTCGATAAAATCTTTTCACCTAATACAGGCATGTTCTTTGTCTGATTAAAGCTACTTGTTATCGTAATAATTTTCTCGTTAGCTTGTTTTATTTTGCTTAGTGTAGCGGCATCGGCATTGCTTACAGTTTGAGCATTTAGTGCAATGCTGCCAAATAAAATTAAAGTAAAAAGACCTAATTTTTTCATGATTATATTATTTGTTTATTATTCTCAAGTTATCCTAGCAAATCTCTTGCCAAAGTTTCCATGTCTACAATTTTCGCGCAGGTAAAAAAGGATGTCATTGAAACACCGAAAATTCCGTGCAAATTAAGATTTTGTCCTGTTAATAGCAAATTTGATATGGGAGTTTGGGGTGTAAGTATGGTCTGTAACACGCTATTACAATCTTTCTGAATACCATATGCCGATCCCTGACATGTGCCTGTATAATCGCGATAGGTTAGCGGGCTGCTTGTATAAAATTTGTTGATGCTATTTTTTAATCCGGGAATCCTTTCTGCAGCTAAAGCAATACATTCTTCAGCTTTTTTCTGTTTAAGCTCATTATACTCATTGCCTCGTCTGCCAATGGTTGTATCGCTCCAACCCTCTACTTTTTCCCAGCGCATAGGGGTAAGAATATCAATATTTGTAGTGTACTTTTCTCCGAACTTAGGCACCTGATAGCTGATTAAAGCCGCCGATACTCTTTCGTTTGGATGATACGCGCAATCCCACAAGCGATCTTCTTTGTGGATGAATATATTTCTGTTGAGGTATGGAATGGTGTTCTCTTTCAGCTGAAGATGTACGGTAAACATTCCGTAGGTATTAGGTATTGCGGCAATGCGCTTACGATAAATCTTACGAATATGCTCGCTCTCGGGAATAAGAGACAAAGTAAGTGCAGGATGCAGATTTGAGATAATATGCTTTGCTTCTATTTGTTCTTCGTTGTTATACTCAACTGCCACAATTTCGCCGTTCTTCTCAATTAATCGGTTAACGTTTGCTTTGGTAAGAATGGTACCACCCATCTTTTGTATGCTATCGGCCAGCTTCTCTGCAATTAATGAACCGCCACCGTTCAATCGCCACGCACTTTGAATAAACGTGCTGTTGATTTGTGCAAAGGTGTATAACGGTAGCTTCTCGGCGTTTAGCTCCATTGTCAGCGATGCACCCGATAGTATGTTAAATAGCGTATTGTCGCTTATCGTATTTTGTAGGAATGAATGTGCAGATTGCTCAAATAGCGAAATGTTGGGATTGTCAACCTTAAAGTTATTCTCTATGTTATCTCCTAGTTGTTTTAGAAAATTAGCGTAGCTAATCAGCTGCTGGCGTTGATGTGGAAAATCGTTAGAGAGACTATCAACAAAGCGATTGAAGCCTGATGGTATGAGGTACGGTTTGTCTTTTAGTATTACTTCGGCAAATCCGTTCTCGTCCATCTTGTGCCAGGGTAAATCCAGCAAATCGAAGTAGCCGAAAAGCTTGTGTAAGAATTGTCCTTCTTCTAGCGCACCAACATAATGAAAACCTGTATCAAATAAGGTTCCGCCTCGTTTAAATGTTTGCAAACATCCGCCCAGCTGATGGTTCTTTTCGAGAATACAAACGTTATAGCCTTTTTTAGATAAAATGTAACCACACTCTAATCCGCCTAATCCACTACCAATGATTGCTACATCGTATTGTTTCATTATGCTATCTAAAGTACTTTGATATTTTTAGAATAGTATTAAGTAAATGGCGGCTGCACCTAGTACAAGCCCTATAATTTGCCTTGCTCCGATGTGCTCGTTAAAAAGCCAAACACCGCAAACAAATACGAGTAGCATTGTGGCTATCGACATTACTGGCCCTACTTTGCTTAAAGGAAGTATCCTCATTAAATGAGCCTGTGCCAAAAATGCTAAGCAGTATGCCAAAATACTAGAACCGATAAAGAGCATGAATTTTTTGCTCCAAAACTCATGAAACGATGTACATTTTACCAATACCTGTGCCGATACGGTAAGCAGTACACCAAGAGCAATGATTAAATATCTCATTTCGTATCGTTAAATCTTACTTTGTATATACAGTATAGATGTTGTCGCTTTCTGTTTGGTTTAAGCTCGCATTCTGTATAAACTTGCGATAAATACTTTCAAGGCTTTTTCTTACAATAACAATTCTTGCTTGCAAAATAATGCGTTGTATTATAGCCTCATCAACTGTTTTAGCAGACGAGAAAAAGTCTTTATTAATAATAATAACATCATACTGACTATTTAGTATAGTCGGATTTGTTGTAAATAACGTAAAATCCGTTCTTTGATAGCAGCTGTTAGCAATAGTAATGTTATCTTGCTTAGTATCGAAACCTACAATGGTTAGGTGCTTGTTGGCTATTGCTGCACGATATGAGCAGAAACCAAAGCGACAACCAAAGTCTAATAGCGATTCTTCTCTTACAACCTTTCTTCCTATCAGTCTGTAGCTCTTTGTTCTTAGTAGCTCTTCATTCAGCAGTTTTGTAACGTTGCTGCCTTTATATGCGTAGTTGCTCCGCAGTAGCTGCATGGGTTTACGTCTTTTCTTGAATGCAAGTAGCCACGAGAAAGTTATAGGCGCTTTGCCCTTATTTGCACGATTGCTTATTATTAAACGGAAAAGGAACGGCTGAAGAGAGTATGCAATAAGTATTGTTCCGCCCATTCCGATCAAGGTAGAAACGCCTATTGAGGCAATTGCCGGATGTGTAGCAAACAGTAGAGATATAATAACTATGAGCAGAATTACGGCAGAGAAAAATATGGCTGTTTTGTGGTACACAATCAGCGCGCCTCTTCCCCTATAGTTAGATAGCAAGCCATCCATAATAAATATACTGTAGTCCACACCTATGCCGAAGATGAATGTAGAGATAACGATATTTATCAGGTTAAACTGTAGTCCAAAAATTGCCATACAGCCTAATACAATGTACCAGCTGAGCCCCATAGGTAGAAACGCCAGCAACGCGAGTGTAATGCTCTTATACGATACTAAAAGCACCAATAAAACAAATAACGAAGAAATGGTAAGCGTAATGCTAAAGTCGTCGTGAATAACCTTAACCATTTCGTTGGTGTAAAACATCGGATCGATAGCTAAAACTTGAGGATTGTTGGCGGTAATCTTATTGCCAACCTCAATCAAATCTAAGCGTTCCATTTGTACCGGAGTGAATACCAGGTATTTGTTATCTGTGTATTCTATGATATTATTTAATACTTCGGGAGGAAGTACTTCTGAATCGTACAAAGAAACCGGTTCATATTCCGCAGCTAACATATCAAAGAAGGGCTTGAATGTATTAGGCGCAAACTTATATTTGGCGGCTGCTTCGATAATTTTTTTATGTATGTCTTGTTTCTTACTTTCTGTCCAGTACTCATTCCATGTCTCTATCCGTTCTTCTTGTTGACCGGTAGGAATGAATAACGATGCGGGGTTTGAATACCCATAGATGTCGCCGCTATCAACAAGTTCGTCTAATCTTTGTACCAGCTGGCGATTATATATTAAGGCAGAATCCAGATCACCTGAAGCCGTTGCAAAGTAAATGGTGTAATGGTTATTCGAAGTTTTAGACTCCAACAGCTGTCGAGAGTGTATTACCTTTTCTTCGTTGTATCCGATATTTTGTAAGTTAGAGTCAAATTTTACATGGCTAGAAGCAACAAAACAAATAGCGCTTACTACAAGTATTAAAATAATAAGACACTTCTGTTTTTCGAGCGGGAATGAGTTTATTTTTTCAAGAATGGCAAATGCTTTATCCGATCTTTTATTCCTTTTCGGGTTAAAGAACTGTGGCAAGAAAATTAAGCAGAAGAAAGTTGTTCCCGCCATTCCCAAGCTGGCAAACATTCCGAAGTCTTTCAGCAGCTCAGATTTGGTTAATAGCAATCCCATAAATGCTCCTATGGTAGTTAAGCAACCCAGAATAACCGGAACGGTTTGATCTTTTAGAACAACTACAGGGTCGCTAACATACTTGTAGTGGGTGATAACGTGCATACAGTAGCTAAACGCAACACCCATCACAACTGCACCGATACCCAGCGCCATAAGCGACATGCTGCCTTTAATTAGATACATTACGGCTAACGAGAGAATAACCCCATATACAACAGGCAGTATAAGGTATGCAAGAGTTGATTTATTTTTAAAGCAAATGAGGAGAATAAAACAAATCAGCAAAAGCGATATGGAGATGGTAACTAGTATATCGTTCTTTATTTGACGAGAATTGAAAACGCCTTGAATGGGTGCACCATGATACAATATCTCTATCTCCGGATGTGATTCTTGAAATGAGCCTATTTCACCTTCTATCATGTCGGCAAGACGCGTACTTTGCTTTGAATCGAGAGATGAAAAGTTGGGCGATATAAAAGCAATGGCAATAGTTGTATCTGCGGTGAAAATATGGTTGCCATATATTGTGAAGTTACCTCCACCTATACCTCCACCAAGATTTCCTGCTTCAGACATGAAAATATTACGAATACCAATGGGGTCCTGGGTAATCATACCAAGAAATGCGGATCCGGCAGCAGAACGTAGCTCGGAGTAGTTTTCCTCCATTTGTTTTTCTACCTGATCTTTTTGCAGAAGAGAGTCTATCTGTTGGTATTGCGAGGATTCTAAAAAAGTAGGTACGTTTTCGTATAGGAATGAAATTCCATCTAGAAATAAATCTTCGTCTATCTGGTATAGAACATTATCAATAGCGGTATGTATAGAGTCTTTCTCAACCAGGGCTTCTATAAATTCATCACAGGCAATAATCAGATCTTCTACATCAACAGAATCTGATTTCGGGTTGAATAAGATGAAAATTTTATCTTTTACTTTAAGGTTTGAAAAAACCAATTCGGCAGAGCCGCCGTCTTTTGTGGCAGGTAGCAGCTTAGTAATGTCTTCTTCGAGCTGAATTTTTGAACCGAAATAAGCAAATAAAACGGCAGGTAGAATCAACACAGCATAGAATATGGCCTTATGCTTTTTAAAGAAGTGATATACGGCAATGGTAAATTTGGTCATTTTATTATTGTTTTGTTCTAAAGTGTATTAAAACAGCTATACGTTCCATTTATTTTTCCACTCACGGTAAAAATCAGGAGCAGAAATTTCAAAAACTCCATCTTTTGTCATAAACAGCTGTGTCGTTTCTGCTTTTGCAACAATAGACATATCTTTCTTTCTATAGATGGTGTAGCTGAATATAAGTTTTGCTGCTTTAGAGTGCACATAGCTGGTTTCTATTACCAGAGTTTCTTCGTAAACAACAGGATTCAGATATCTTACGTGAATATCTACAATAGGGGTAACAAATCCCTGGTTGTACATATCCATGTAGCCAATCCCGTATTTCTTACCAAAAGCTTCACGTCCGTTTTCTAAGTATTTTAAGTAGTTTCCGTGCCATACGATTTTTACGGAATCAACATCGTAAAAATGAATGTCTATCTCGGTTTTTTCAGATAATATTGCTTTAGTTTTATCGGCCATTATACAGCAATGTTAAAAAAGAGAAAGAAAAAGAAACCCACAAGAGTTCCTTTTTCTTTGGCGTGTACGTAGCGTTTAAGCATATTTACCTATACCTTATGCCACAATAAGGGGTTGGTTAAGCGTTATCTATTTTATCGGAAATAAAGTCGTACAAGTTATCAAATGACTTAATACTCGCTACTTCCTGACTTTTAATTTTTACGCCAAATGTACTTTCTATTAATGCTATCATATCTACCAAGCTTAAGCTGTCAAGCTCTAATGTTTCTTTAACGTCTGCATCTGGGGTGATATCAGCGATTTCTATTTCAAACTCTTCGGCTAATACTTCGTTTGTTTTTTTAATAAGCTCTTGCTTGTCCATGTTTAAATTGGTTTTGGTGTTATTTAGTACTATAGATTTTTTACGATTAAAGTAGAGTTGGTTCCGCCGAATCCGAACGAGTTAGATAAGAACAGGTCGAAGTGCTTGTCAACTCTAAGCCCCGGAATATTCAGCTTGGCAGAATCTTCGTCCGGATTTTCGAAGTTAAGGTTAGCTGCAACAAAACCATTCTTCATCATAAGGGTAGAGTAGATGATTTCGCTGGCACCGGCCATCCACATTTCGTGTCCTGTCATCGATTTTGTAGATGCTACTTCCGGCTTATGGTTGCCAAATACGTGAGCAATGGCTTTAGCCTCGTTCTTATCTCCAACAGGCGTAGAAGTCGCGTGAGCGTTAATGTAGCCTATGCTGCGAATATCAATTCCAGCTTCTCTGATTGCCATTTCTAACGAACGTGCCGGTCCATCTACATTGGGCACCGAGATATGGTCGCCGTTTGAAGAGAATCCGTAGCTGCAAATTTCTGCAATAATTGGTGCGCCACGCTTTACAGCTGATTCGTAGCTCTCGATAATAACGGTTGCCGCACCACCTCCGGGTACTAGCCCGTCTCTGTCGCGATCAAATGGGCGTGACGCTTTTGTCGGATCACTTTCTCTGGTAGAGAACGCGCTAATTCCATCGAAGCTACCGATAGAAAATGGATTTACCTCTTGCGCGCCGCCGCATACAATACAGTCTTGTAGCCCCCATTGAATAAGCAGGCTGCCTAACCCGATAGCATGTGAACCGCTGGCACATGCTCCCGATACAGTCATATTGATACCCTTCAGTTTAAACAGGCATGCAAGGTTCATGGTAACGGTAGAGTTCATTGATTGAAAGATAGCACCGGAACCGATTAGCGTAGTATCTTTCTTTTCGCGCATAATATCTACGCTTTTTACTACAGGATCGGCGCTGCTATCGTTGCCGTATAGTATCCCAACTTCGTGGGTATCCAAATAGTCCTGATCTAGTCCCGCATTCTTCAAAGCCTCAACAGTAGCAACGTAAGCATAGCTAGCTTGTTCGGGAAGATATACGCGTTGGTTGCGGCTAAGAACTCCTTTAAGGTTTGGAATTTCTAAATGTGCAGTCAGTCCAGAGCGAAACCCCATTTCCTTTCTTGCTGGGTCAAGTATAATACCTGATTTTCCGTGGTATAAAGAATCTCTTACTTCGTCTAAGTTTTTTCCTAAGCAGGAATAGATGCCCATTCCTGTAATTACAACTCTTCTTTTCATGGTTATTGGGTCGTCTTATCTTTTTGTTTCAATATTCAGCAGCGTGTCTAACGATTTGTATGTTGCGCAGCGCAACAGCTCCAAATCTTTTAGCTTTCCTCTTTTCTGTAGCTTATGAAAACGCAGCTTACTTTTCCAGCTTTTAAAGTATTTTCCATAATGCCACGCAAAAATACCTAAAAATGGTAAAATAACCAGATATGTTAATGAAATCGGTAGTGATTTTGTAACAACCCATGTTGAAAAAAATATAGCTAGATATGATATAGGTATGATTATTAGAGTGTTAAATGCAAAAATAATCCCGCTGTGTTGTAGCTTATCTTGTATTTTGGATATTACAATTCGAGGGGCATATATGGTTAGTATATTGGGAATACAAGCGAAAATGAAAAGAGGAAAGAGCACGGTAAATAGTAAACTTTCTAAAATAACAATGGCACAGCTATATTTTTTGCCGAAGCTGGAATCGTTTATTTTCAGCTGTTTGATTTGATTTTCGAACTTCTTAGCATTATCGTAGATAGCTTGTACTTGTTCTTCATTCGTATTTTTAGCAGAGTCTAACTCTGCAAATAGCTGTTTATCTGCAAGCAGCTTTTCGGGTAGTACCTTGGGGTTGTATCCCTTTGTTTTTGCGTATTCTACTCCGTATGTATTTCTTAAATAATCTATGGATTCGTAGTTGTTATCGTCGGTAATATTGAGCATTAAGTCCGATACTTGTTGCCAGACTACTGCGTTTAGCTGCCGTTGCGCTGTACGGGGTTTTGTTTTGTACAGCTCGTAGTAAGGTGCAGCAGATATAGGCGTACCATACTTGATAAGCATTTGTTCTCGCATACCAAAGTAATTGGAGTAGTGGTTGCAAGAGGGCAGAATAAATATTTCTTTCTCGAAGCTACTTTTTTCTGCTGCCTCAAAAACAATGCGGAGGTATCCATGCGAGAATTTACCAAGCCAACGCTTGTCTTGATGCCCGGCTTCGGGGTATATTACAACAGTTCCATCGTTTAGCAGCTCTTCTCCGGCAATGTCGAAAGTTTCGTTGTTGTTTGCCAACGACTCTTCTCCATCGTATGATAGGCGGAATGCGGGTAGCACTCCAAGCCAGCTCATTATTCGTTTTAGTATGGGCTTAAAAACGCTGGCTCGCGCAATTAGCTGTATCTTTCTGTTCTTTCTTGTGCAGGGCGACATTAATATACCAAGCGGATCTGCTAACCCATTCTGATGATCGGAAACGATCATCAGCGGACAACTCTCAGGAATATTTTCTTTATTTACCCAATACGTCTTTCGGTAGTAGAAACAGTTATGCATAAGGCGAAGATACTGCCTGAATAGCTTATAACCTGTATCTCGTTTAGCACTTTTTGTTTTCGTATTTTTTGTCACAATAGTTTTTATTCTCTAATTCAAAATTGTGGCACAAGACTAACGTAGCCTCTCTAACTTGCTGTATGCCAGAGAAATCAATATGTTTACTGCAATTATTTAAAACGGTAAAAATAATCCGATTAGAATGATTGAGCATTAAGTTAGGATGAAATATCTGTTAAAAATCACTAAACGAAATGCTTTTACTTTGATAATGATGACAGTGGAGAGGCAGCAAATCTATAGAATGGTGAAATTATCAGCATCAGCAGCTACGTTAAACTTTTCTCTGAATCGTTGCAGCTCGCTAAATGATAGTATGCCGGACACCACTCCTTCTTTGTACAGCTCTATAGAACTCTCAACAACACCTTTTGGATTAATAACTCTCGACTCTCCTGCATAGCTCTCGCTGCTATCATTTCCTACACGATTTGCAGCAAGCACATAGCATTGATTTTCTATTGCTCGGGCTATTGGTAGAACGCTCCAAACCGATTGACGAGCATCAGACCAAGACGCTACGTAAGTTAAGATATCATAGTCGTTTTGATTTCTGCTCCATACGGGGAAGCGTAAATCGTAGCATACCTGTAGGCAGATGCGCCAGCCTAAGTATTCCACAATAGTTCGTTCTTTGCCTGCTTTATAGTGTTCGTTTTCTTTACCAAAGCTGAATAGGTGCCGCTTGTTGTAATACTTATACGTGCCATCGGGGTAAATAAATAGCGCGCGGTTGTAGTAGCTGTTGTTTTCTTTTATCATTACTCCGGCAAGAATTGCAAAGCCGTGTTGTTTTGCTAGATATTGTAGCCAGCCAACGGTTTTACCGTTCATTTCTTCGGCGTAAGAAGTGTTCATAGAGAAACCTGTGCTAAACATTTCGGGAAGAACGATTAGCTGCGTATCGTTGGGCACTTGCTTAATCAGCTGTTCGAAGTGGGCAAGGTTGGCATCTATATTTTCCTGCTGAATAGTCGCTTGGATTAGCGAGACTTTCAGATCGTTTTCAATCATAGCAAAGTTATTTTTGCAAAGGTAGCTTTTCTATACAAAAAGAGAGGCAAGAACTTCTTGCCTCTCCTCCATCGATGTTACTTTTTTAGTTGGTGTTTTTTTATAAAGTCATCGAGTACTTGTTCTAAATTCGGGTAGCCAATTTCTTGCAGCTCATATCCAACTTTTACAGTTGGCTGCTTAATTTTTACTATACGAGCCAAATCGATAGGTGTGCCAATTACCACAGCATCACACTCGGTTTTTGCGATAGTTTTTTCCAAGTCTTTTATTTGCTGGTCGCCGTAGCCCATTGCTGGAAGCAGCTTACCGATGTTAGGATATATCTCGAACGTTTCGCTTAGCTTACCTACTGTATATGGTCTTGGGTCAACCAGCTCAGCAGCTCCAAACTTAAGGGCAGCAACCGTTCCGGCTCCAATCTTCATTTCTCCGTGCGTAAGAGTCGGTCCGTCTTCTACTACCAATACTCGCTTACCTCTTATCAGCTCAGGCTTATCGACAGTAAGGTATGACGCGGCATCTATTACTTGTGCGTTAGGGTTAATTTTAGCAATGTTTTCTCTTACCTTGTTGATATCGTCTAAGCAAGCAGAATCTATTTTATTAATTACAATTACATCAGACATGCGGGCAACAACCTCTCCGGGGTAGTACGATACTTCTGCTCCGGGGCGAAGAGGGTCAACCACACCAACGGTAAGATCTGATACGTAGAATGGGAAATCGTTATTTCCACCATCCCATAAAATAATATCGCAGCCATCGGGGTCTTTTTCCGCCTCACGAAGAATTGCTTCGTAGTCAACGCCTGCATATATTACGTTACGTTTAGTTACTACATGAGGTTCGTACTCCTCCATTTCCTCAATAGTGCATTCGTGCTTTTTAAGATCCTCAATAGTTGCAAAGCGTTGTACTTTTTGTTTCACCAAATCGCCGTATGGCATAGGGTGGCGAATAGCAACTACCTTTAATCCTTTTTCGACTAGGATTTCAATAATGCGTCTTGATGTTTGACTTTTTCCGCAACCTGTGCGTGTTGCACCCACGGCAATAACGGGTTTTGTCGATTTAATCATTGTCTCTGTTGGGCCAAGCAGCCAGAAATCTGCGCCGGCAGCATTTACAATGGCGCTGATATTGCCTAAGCGAGGGTAGGGGATATCGCTATACGAAAATACACAAACATCAACCTTTAGCTTTTCAATTAGCGAGGACAGCTCCTCTTCTGCGTAGATTGGTATTCCTTCGGGATACAAATCTCCGGCAAGTTCTTTTGGGTATTTTCTACCATCAATGTCCGGAATTTGCGCAGCAGTAAATGCGACAACATTGTAGTCGGAATTACCTCTAAAAAATGTGTTGAAGTTGTGAAAGTCTCTTCCGGCAGCGCCGATAATAATTACATTTCTTCTCATAAATAAAGGGTTTAGCCCGGAAATATCAGAAAAGAGCTGTTTCAGACGGGGAAATTTGACATTTCCTCTTTCGAGGTGTATTTACAAATATAAATATTTTTCTGCCTAATATTAGATATTTAGCGGTAATTTAACCTGTTAAGAAACATATCGCTTGCGGGTTTAATCATTTAGTGCTTATTTGTAAGTTAAAATTCGGAATGTAATAAAGTGTACTTTTGTAGATAACCTAGTAATGATTTTTTAATAAGTAAAGGCTATGCAAACAACATCAAATCTGTTAATGATTCGTCCCGTTCATTTTGGGTATAACCTGGAGACGGCGGTAAATAACGCTTTTCAGAAGCAAGAGCTGATTGATAATATTCAAATGTTAGCGCTGGAAGAATTTGATACATACGTTAAACAGCTTAGGGATAAGGGAGTAAATGTTACCGTGGTGGATGATACACCTCAGCCTCATACTCCCGATTCTATATTTCCGAATAATTGGATATCGTTTCATGAGGATGGAACCATCTGTTTATACCCAATGTTTGCAGAGAACAGGCGGTACGAACGAAAGCAACATGTGCTGGATGCTATATATGAAAAGTATGAAGTGAAGAAGGTTGTAGATTTTACAGCTTACGAAACAGACGGTATGTTTTTAGAAGGAACGGGAAGCATGATTTTGGATAGAGACAACAGGTTGGCATACGCATGCTTATCTCCCCGAACGAATAAATCTGTGTTTTTAGATTTTTGCAAACAGCTAGAGTACGAGCCTGTTTACTTTACATCTGAAGATAATAACGGGCAGGCCATTTATCATACCAACGTAATGATGTGCGTGGCTAAGCAGTATGTGGTAATTTGCTTGGATAGTATTGTGAATGAACAAGAGAGATCAATAGTTATAAAACGGATAGAGAAAAGCGGTAAAGAGGTTGTTATTATTAGCATGGAGCAAATGGCTTGCTTTGCGGGTAATATGCTCCAAGTGCAGAATGACAAGAGCCAGCTGTTTTTACTAATGTCTGATACAGCATATGGTTCGTTATCTCCAGCTCAACAAAAGCAGCTGTTACTATATAATGATATAATACATACCAACCTTCATCATATAGAAACAAACGGAGGTGGGAGCGCCCGTTGCATGGTAGCAGAGATTTTTTTAAGTAAAAAGTAAGATAAAATGGTGCTATAATAGAGCAATACCAACTTTGACTACGTAAATTTTCTATTTATTAAAAGATGGAACGTAGAACAATAAGTGTTATAAATCTGTTATGGTGCGTTTATGACAAAATTATTACATAAAGCTTTTAAATAGATATTTTGTCAATTCTTGAAATTGTTATTACATAAAAAATACATAAATTAGTCCTTATATTTGTTAAAACCGCAAATATTTCATTCGGTTAAATATTTGTTAATGTTTAAGTCGCTTGTTTTCAAATGCTTTTGTATATTTATTTTTACGCATGAATATGTACAACAATAAATTCATAAAGTGAAATGAATTTTGAGATAATAATGTGTAAGATAAGTATTTGCTGATAAAAGAGCAATATTTATTGAACGCATTGTTTTGTTAATATAACAGGAGAGTTCTTTAACATATAGATGAAAAAAAAAGGGTTAGCCATATTTATTGTTGCTTTACTAAGTGTTGTATCGTTAGTAGGTCTTTTAGTGTGCCAGTCAATCTGGGTAAATAAAGCAATAGTAGCTAGCGATGAGTATAATCAAAGAGCTGTTGCTGCGCTGAATGAAGCATCGGCTGAATATGCGAAGCTTCAATCTAACACTACTCTTATTAAAGATTCGCTGGCTTTGTCTGCCGAGGAGTATTTGGACAGAGGATTACTAGACAGCTTGCTTTTTGTGTATTTGGCAAATAACGGGCTATCTCAAAAGTATAAGTATTTTATAGCCAACGCTTCAGATGATGATTCTATATATAATTCTTCGAAAGCTGAGGTTGAATATTCAATACCTTTAAGCCAGCTGCTAGGGAGTGATAGTATAAATAAGCTGGATGAACAACAATTCAGGTTACACTTTTTAGGTAAGAAGCATTATATTTTAAGTAAAATTTGGCAATGGTTGATAGTTTATACTATCTTTATCATCTTAATTATTTTTGGCCTGTTATTTTTAATTAGAACCGTTTTAAGACAAAAACGAAATTCTAAAGAACAAGCTGATTTTATACATAGCATGATTCATGAGCTTAAGACTCCGGTAGCAACAATCGGGATGTCGAGCAAAGTACTTAAAAAAGCGGGGATATCGGTTACCGATTTTGATAAGCTTAGAAATTATGCAGAGATAGTTGAACAAGAAAATAACCGTATTTGGGCGTGCGTAGATAGCCTTCTACAAATGCTCACGGTCAACAAGCGTTCATTGAATCTTAAGAAAGAGCCGATAGATGTAAATAGCATTGTTAAGGCTGCTGTTGACGGCTTTTCTATTGCAACGATGGCTCATCCGGTTACGTTTAGCTTATTGCTTGATGATAAACTTCCCTCTATTTCAGCAGATAAAATGCATGTGAGGGCTGTTTTAGATAATATTATAGATAATGCTATAAAATATTCGCCAATAAATAGCAGTATCAGCATAAGAACAGAGCAAATAAGAAAAAATATTATTATTATTGTCAAAGACAACGGTAGAGGAATTGCAAAAAAAGATCAAAGGAGAATATTTAAGAAATTCTACCGTGTAGCCAGCGAAAAAAAGAAGGGCGTAAAAGGCTTTGGCTTAGGATTATATTATATAAAACAAGTAGTTGACGCCCATGGAGGGAAAGTATTTGTTAAAAGTAAATTGAACAAAGGGACATACATAGGTGTTTTACTACCAGAGGAGTAAAGAAGTCGTAAAAATTAAAATAGAATGAAAAAATAACAACTCAAAAACCAATCATCAAATAACCATTATTTTTTATTATTGAAATCTGCCATATGAAAAAAAGAAAGGAAAGAATATTGTTAGTGGAAGACGATAGAAATTTCGGATTTGTGTGCAAAGAGCTTCTAGAAGAAAACGGCTATACTGTTGTGTGGAGGCATGACGGTGTGCAAGGTTGGGAGGCTTTTACGTCAGAACCGTTTGATATCTGTATTCTAGATGTAACTATGCCAGAAATGGATGGTCTTACTTTAGTGAGACAGATCAGGAGTAGAAACAATCTAGTTCCTGTTATTTTCTTGACTGCCAGAGTGCAACAAGACGATATTCTTAAAGGATTTAAGGCTGGTGCTGACGACTACATTCTTAAACCGTTCAACACAGAGGAACTGCTACTCCGCTTAGAGGCTTTATTCCGTCGTGCAAGAACATCATACATTGCCGACGAGCAGTCAAGTAAGTTTATGTTTAATGGATACGAGTTTAATAGTCTTAACCAGCGTTTGATTACTCCTACGGGAGAACAGATTAAGATGACCAGAAAAGAATCGGCATTGCTGCATCTATTCTGTGTAAATTTAAACAAAACAGTTCGTAGAGAAGTTGCGTTGAATGCCATTTGGGGCGACAACGACTACTTTATGGGACGTAGTATGGACGTGTATATTGTTAGGTTACGTAGGCTGATAAGAAATGTTCCGGGTTTAACTCTTGTAAATATTCACGGACAAGGTTTCCGTTTAGAGTACAAACCTCAAGATGAAAATCAACAAATTCAAGCAGCCGAATAAATTTCGTAATATGATACTAAAAAACGTCTCTCAATATTTTTGAGAGACGTTTTTATTTATCAATGATTCAAAAGCCTATAAGATCAGAGCTAAGCTTTTGCGCTTAAATTTGTGCTTAAATAGGTGTAGCTGATAGCAGCGTTATCTTTACCGTTCTGGTTCCTTCTACGATGTAGTTGTTGATAGGCTTAATCTCCACATCTTTATAGCTTGCATCTATCGGTATAGTT
>JAVBOE010000120.1:0-7791 GCA_031550925.1 Bacteroidales bacterium
AAGCTGGAGATGGAGTATATGAAGGCCGAAAGAGAAATAAAACGGCGAGATATTGCTCAAGGAAAGGTCGAGTGGCATATGAAGTTTACGCTTTCGGTAGCATGTATCATCTATTTCTTTATTGGCGCGCCTTTAGGAGCAATTATTCGTAAGGGAGGGTTAGGTATGCCTATGGTTGTTTCGCTCTTTTTGTTTATATTCTATTGGGTAATTTTTTCTACCGGCAAAAAGATGGCCATACAAGGTTCTTGGAATGCCGCTTTTGCAATGTGGTTGCCCACTATAGTCTTGCTGCCATTAGGTATATTTTTGACATATAAAGCAACATCCGATTCATCGCTGTTTAATGCCGATAAGTATTTGAGTTGGTTTAAGAACTTTTTTAAAGGAGGCGATATCTTTATACCTCGTATAAACCTTCGTGAAGTAGAGCCGGTTGCTCAAGTTCCTATTAAAGATATTGAGAATAATATAAGCTATTTGAATACCTTATGTCGACAATATGAAAGGGACTATAAGCTGCATCAAGGTGCTTTTTCAGCATCTGATAAAGATGAATGGACAATGTTAAACGGACAGAATAGATTATATGATATTTCGTATGCCTATAAAAGATTATTAAGTCAGCTGGCTGCAACAGATAATGAGAAGATAAAAGAGTTAATGTTAGAATATCCCATGTTCAATATCAATAAATATCAGCTGCATGAGCTTGTAATGTATATGGGAGGGAATAATAGATATACGGGTTTGCTCCCAATAAGGAGAGAGCTTAAAGCAATATTTGATGAGATTGTAAGAGTTAATGATTTAATGAATGATTTGTTATTAAAAAATGAATAGTATAAAATTAAATACGATAGACGAAGCGATAGAAGATATTCGTAACGGAAAAGTAATTATTGTTGTTGATGACGAAGACCGCGAAAACGAAGGTGACTTTATTGTTGCAGCTGAGAAGATAACTCCGGAGATTGTAAACTTTATGGCCACTCACGGTCGTGGGCTTATATGTGTACCGCTTCCGTCTCAACGATGCGAAGAGCTGAAGCTGGATTTAATGGTTGGCAGGAATACAGCATTACACCACACGCCATTCACCGTTTCTGTCGATTTAAACGGCTATGGGTGTACAACCGGCATAAGCGTATCGGACAGGGCAAAGACCATTAAAGCATTGGTGGACCCTGCAATTAATGCCGATGAGTTAGGTCGCCCGGGACATATATTTCCGCTAAGAGCTAACGATAACGGTGTTTTGCAGCGTGCCGGACATACGGAAGCTGTGGTTGACCTTACCCGTATGGCAGGACTTACCCCTGGAGGTGCGTTGGTTGAGATTCTTAACGATGATGGCTCAATGGCACGCCTTCCGCAGCTGGTAGAGATTGCGAAAAAGTTCGGTTTAAAAATCGTTACCATAAAAGACCTGATAGCGTATAGACTTCGTACCGAGAGTGTGGTAGAACGTGGCGAAACCGTTCATATGCCTACAAAGTACGGAAACTTTATGCTTACCGTATTTCGTCAGAAATCGAATGGGTTGGAGCATGTTGTGTTAACCAAAGGTGAGTGGAACTCTGATGAGCCAATACTTACACGCGTCCATTCTTCGTGTGCAACAGGCGATATTTTCGGTTCTTGCCGTTGCGATTGCGGTGCTCAGCTGCACGAATCGTTATGTATGATTGAGAAGGAAGGTCGTGGCGTTGTTGTTTACTTAAACCAAGAGGGAAGAGGTATTGGCTTATTCAATAAAATACATGCCTACAAGCTGCAAGAAGAAGGTAAAGATACCATAGAAGCCAACATAGCATTAGGTTTTAAGGCAGACGAGCGCGATTATGGCGTTGGTGCAAGTATTTTGCGTGAGATGAGCGTTCGTAAAATGCGCCTTATGACTAACAACCCTTTAAAGCGTAAGGGGCTTGAGGGATACGGCTTAGAGATTACCGAGATAGTACCTATTGTAATCCCTCCCAATCCATATAACGTGTTCTATCTGCATACCAAAGAAGAGAGAATGGGGCATGCTCTAGGGTTTAACCATAGCAAGGAGAAACAGTAAGAATGAAAATCGTTTACATGGGTACACCCGATTTTGCAGTAGAGCCTCTACGATTGCTGGTAGAGCGAGGTTATGCTGTTGAAGCGGTTGTTACCATGCCCGATAAGCCAGCGGGTCGAGGATTGAAGCTTAACGAGTCGGCGGTAAAGCAGTACGCTAAATCGGTTGATATACCTGTGTTACAGCCGGAGAAGCTGAAAGACGAACAGTTCATTCAGCAGCTCAGAAATATAAACGCTGATTTATTTATTGTAGTTGCGTTTAGAATGCTACCGGAGGTTGTATGGACTATGCCTCGCTTAGGTACGTTTAATCTCCACGCCTCTTTGCTACCGCAGTATAGAGGTGCAGCACCTATCAACTGGGCAATAATAAACGGAGAGAAGGAAACAGGAGTTACTACATTTTTTCTGAAGCACGAGATAGATACCGGCAATATTATACTTCAAGAATCTACTCCGATACTGCCCGAAGATAACGTTGGTACGCTATACAACCGATTGATGAAAATAGGTGCAGAGCTGGTAGCTAAAACCGTTGATGCTATTGATAAGGGAGAGGTTAATCCCAAGCCTCAGGCAATACCTCACGGAGAAACACTCAAAGAAGCACCTAAACTTTTTAAAGAAACTTGCCGGATTAACTGGTCGAAAAAGGGCGAAGATATCGTAAACCTTATTCGCGGACTTTCGCCATATCCTGCCGCATTCAGCAATTTTGTGGGAGATAATACGGAAGTTCAGGTAAAAATATTTGCTGCAAAGTTTGAACCGTCTGCCCATATTAAAGATTACGGAGCATACATTTCTGACGGTAAAACCTACCTTAAAGTAGCCTGCGCAGATGGATATATACTTCTTGAAGAGCTGCAGCTGGCAGGTAAAAAGCGTTTAAATATTCAGGAGTTTCTTAGAGGGTTTAAGCCAGAATCATACAAAAGACTATCTTAAACATAGAATTCATAGCATATATAGGTTTTTTCGCATATCGCTGTATGTAATACGCTGTACATCTTTTCATTCTAACATTTACATATTACCACATTCTCACATTTTCTTTTCTATGTGTTTTATGTGGTTTAAATATCTATCAAATCGTTAATTACCACCGATGCGCAGTAGCATCCAAAAATTGCAGGAAGGTAGGAGATAGTACCCACTATCGATTTCTTGTTAGGCTCGTCATCACAGAGCTGTACGGCTTCCGTAATCGGGTCTTCCGATGAGAATACAACCTTAAATCCCTTACGAATCCCCAGCTTATGCAACCGTTTACGCAGCATGTGCGCCAGCGGACAATGGTGAGATTTTGAGATATCCCGTATTTCAACCTTAGCAGGGTCTAGCTTTGCGCCCGCACCCATAGAGCTCACTATTGGTATGTTCTTTTGCAAGCACAGCTTTATGAGGTTTACCTTTGGTGCCAGCGTGTCTATTGCATCTACAACATAGTCGAACTTGTTGGCAGTAAGTAGCTGCTCAAAATCATCTTCGTGTAAGTATGCTTGTATGCTAGTCAGCTGTAGATTGGGGTTGATATCAAGCAATCGTTGCGCCATTAAATCGGTTTTAGCCTTACCCGTTGTTGATGTTAGGGCAAGCAGCTGCCTGTTTCTATTGCTTGGATTTATGACATCCGCATCGGCTATGGTTAGCCTCCCGATGCCTGCTCGGCATAGCATTTCGGCAGCATAGGCACCTACACCACCAAGGCCTACAACAAAGACATGAGCATTGGAAAGTTTCTTGATTTTCTCGTTGCCTAACAATAGTGATGTACGTTCTTGCCAGTTGCTGTTATTTTGTTGCATACGTGATGATAAAATTGTCTGTAAACCTTAAACTTTTTAGCCCCCTTTGGGGGTTGGGGGCTTCTTTCCAAAAACGTTGCAAAAGTAAGCATAAACTTGTTCTTTCAGCTCTTCCGGCTCAACACCCAGTATTTCCGATGCTTTCAAATATACATCGCTAATGGATGTGCTTGCTTCATCCGTCTCGAAAAAGAGATTTTTCAGCTTGTATGCTTCTTTTAGCGCATCATCCCAGCTGCGGTTTTCTATAATTCTTGCTCCAAAGCTGGCATAACCGTTTGCCTTGTGCAGCTGTTGTATAGCCTCGGGTTTACCAGTAAATCCATGAATAATAAACGGCAGCTGTAACCTTTCTTGCTTATAGCTATGCAGAATATCCGCAATACTTCTAACGGCGTGAAATACCAACGGTTTTGAGTATTGCTTTGCCAGCTCCAGCTGAGGTTTCAACACATTCTCTTGTGTTGCCAACGGAATATCAATGCTTCTATCTAGTCCCACTTCGCCAAGTGCTATTACATTCTTCTTTTGTAAAGCATCTTTCAACCATTCCAGCTGTTCGGCAATATTGCTGTTGTTGCTATGCCATGGATGGATGCCTACCGTGTACAGTTCCCTCTCGGAATAGGCGTTATTTCGCCATTCTTCGGGGTTTAAAACTAAGACCTGTATATCGTCCGTGTCAGCCCTATGGTGTGTATGGATATTGACAAAAGGAGCCATTTGCGCATTGTATGGTGCAAAGATAGTAAAACCAACAGCTTAACTGGTTTGTTCGCCTATATCAATATTTTCAAAGAACTATAAAACTAAATTTTTGATGGGTGGGTAACTACCTACACGTTTAGTTTAGTTTTAGTTTAGTTTATCTTATGTCGTCCAAACCTCGGCAGTAACCTTGTCCCCAACCTCGTCCAAACCTCATCCCTTACCTTGGAAAATTTTCCAAAGGTTGGGGATGAGGTTTAGGTTGATGTTTGTCATTTTAGGTACTATTTACGGTTATGTACTATGCTGGTAATAAAGAAATGCCTGAAATCTGTTCCGATTTCTAGCATGTTGCACAAATAGATTCTTCAGGCGACAAAAAATTCATACATTCTTATAAAGTAGAGGTAAGTCGTTTCTTGTGATTGCTAAGTGAATGGTCTTTACGCAAGGCATCTTTGTTACCTGCATTTATATAGCAAAAATAGCCATAAACTACGGTTTAACGGCTAAGCTTAGCACATAGATTCTTGACATTGTTTTGACATTGAAATTGAAGAGGTGAAAATAAGCGTTAGCACGTTATTTCGAACGTAGTGAGAAATCTCCTGAATAGAAGCAGTGCGCTGAATGAGGCAATCTCGCAATTACCCCTAAATCCCCTAACGGGGACTTTTAGAGCACTGCCAAAAGTTCCCTTTTGGGGATTTTGGGGCGACTTGCAGAAAGGAGAATTAGCAGAAAATGTTTTCAGTCCTAGCTTGCGTCGATTTAGGGGTAAAGTGATAATCTAAAAATGCAAAATAACTTTTCCAAACACCGTTGTACCCGCTTGAGGGAAGAAGCCATCTTCAACATAAATGCTTTTGCCGCTGGCAAATCCGTTTCGATAAACCCATGCGGAGGTAATGTACTTCTTATCGAAGATGTTGTTGACGCTAGCCATAAGCGTTAGCTTAACAGCCTTTATGTTGAATGCATATTGTGCATTGCAGTTGCTGACGAAATACCCATCAAGCTTTCGCTCTTCGCTCATGGTATTATCATAGTACTGACTACTTACATATTTACCTGTTAAGCCAAAAGATAAGCTTTCGAGAGGAGAGTAGGAGAGTAGCGCTGCACCAACCCATTCCGGAGAAAAGCCGATATCAACCGTACCCAGATATTCTGTTTTTTGCGCTATGGGAGTCCAGTCGGTTGCGTTATCGTACATATCAAGGTGACCTACGTAGTCCTTGATTTTACTGCGGTTGAACGCTATGTTTGCATCCAGCTTCAGCTGCTTGGTGATGTTGAAACCACCCGACAGCTCAACGCCTGCACGGTAGCTGTCGTCAACGTTTTCCATTATCGGATAGCCAACATCATTCATCTTTCCTGTCGATACTATTTGGTCTTTGTAATCCATATAGTAGAAGTTAAGGCTAAGCCGTGCATTGCTTGAAGTGTAGTGGTAACCTAGCTCGTAGTCGAACAACCTTTCATCTTCCGGCAAGCTGCGACCACCTCCTTTGCTGGCGTCTTTAAAATCAGAGCGGGTAGGCTCACGTCCAACAGTTGCAAACGATGCATATATTTCATGATACTTATTTACCTTAAATGATGTACCAACCTTAGGGTTGAAGAAGCTGAACTTGTGTGTTTGGTCTAGCAGCTGCAAGTCATCATCAGGCCCTTCCATCTTATAGTAAATATAGCGATACTGAACGTCTCCAAAAAGATTAAGCCGGCTGGTTAGCTGGTAGCTTGCTCTGGCAAATCCGCTAAAATCGTTCTTTGCGCCTGTGTTTCTATACCACTCATGGTCATTAAATATTCCGTCATTTATTCTTAGCCAGAGTACCTTTCCGTAATGGTCGTTGTCAAATCGGCTGATATCAAGCCCCATATTCAGCTGTAGCTTATCTTTACTATATACGGTGCTTATAGCCGTTCCGTAGTAGTAGTTATCTAACCATTTTTGACGGATAAGGTCACTTTTCGTAATAGTTTCTCCACCTATTACAAAATCTTCTATGCCATATTCGGCAAGCGTTCGCTTCTTTTTGTACTCTTCGTAGTATCCTTTGCCACGGGTAAAAAATAGCCTTACGTTACTACTCCAATGCTTACCGTAATGCTGCGTGTATTGCAAGTTAACTTGTGCCTGCTGGTAGTTATCGGTTTCGTTATCGTAGTAACGTGTGATACCATCGTTATCGGTATATTCTCCGGCAGGATTATAGCGCCTGTTGATGTCTAGCATGTAGCCCGGAACACCGTTCCAGCTAATGCCTGTATGTTGGTCGCCATAAAACATATTAAGCTTAACGGTACTTTTATTGCTATGATATGCTGCGGATGCAAATACCGACTGGTTGTCGGATGTAGCCCGTTCAAGATAGCCGTCCGATTGGGTTTTAGAGTAACGGGCATCAAAAGTAAAAGCATTGTTGATAAGCCCTGTCCCCATTGCCACGCTTGCCTTCATGGTGTTGTAAGAGCCATACTCTGCCGAAAGTTCGGTGTATGCTTCACCCTTACCTTTATCGGTAAGCATGTTTACCGATGACCCGAATGAAGCAACTCCACCTGCTGAAATCCCCACTCCGCGCTGTATTTGAATGGAGCCAAGCGATGAACCGAAATCGGGCATGTTAGCCCAAAATACGGTTTGCGATTCGGGGTCGTTCATCATAATACCATCAACCATAATGTTTACACGGCTTGGATCGACTCCACGAATACGAAAGCTGGTATTGCCTAACCCTACACCGCTTTCGGAGCTGGTAACCAAGCCAGGGGTAAGCATCATGATATACGGAATTTCTGCTGCAACGTTGTTCGACTTAATAACCTCTTTGCCAATGTTGGTAAAGGTTACAGGTGTTCTTGATGTTGCTCTGGTTCCGATGACAAGTGCTGAATCGAGCGTTTCGTGAAGCTCTTGAGAGAATGAAGAAATAGATGCATAGCATAGTAATGCTAGCGATACAAAAAACCTTTTCATTGAATAATGATTTGTCTATAACCTTTTGTTCTTAGAGGTTACAGTAGTTAAACAATAAAAAAGGGGAATAATATTGATGTACTCTTTCCCTACGTCGGCATTATCCGCATCAGGTTAAAAGGGTCTAATCTCAGCCCGTAATGTAAGGCACCCCTAAGCAATAATTATATTTGTGTCAGCTATTGACAGCAGCAAAGATAGCTGTTTTATTTA
>JAVBOE010000130.1:0-26582 GCA_031550925.1 Bacteroidales bacterium
CAGCTACCAGCTGGATTTATTTGAGTCGAAGCAAATCAAGCTGGAAGTACCGATGAGAACGAACCAGCAGGGATACAAAAAGCAGGATTTCAGCTTGCGTAAATCAAGAAAAAGAATCGAAACGCTATTCTCGCAGCTCTGAGACCAGTTTATGATCCGCAGGAACTATGCGAAGTCGTTCGATGGGTTTAAAAACAGAATACTAGCTAAAATACTAGCATTGACCGTAATACAGTGGATAAACAAGTTGAGCAACAAGAATATTAACAACTTAAAAACTTGTATCGCCTAAATGCACTACGGGTTATTACCTACAAAGTTATGCTTTAAATTCTGGAAATGCAGGACATAGGTTTTTGACTACTTTTATTCATAATCCTTTCTTATTTTATAAGAAATTCATGAGGGCTTCGCCGTTGTATAAAGACAAAAGTAAGGAGAGAAAAAAGCACATATATGCATGCCTCTCACGTGTTGGTACCTAGCTAAAAAATATCAAATCGGTCTGGGATTAAACAAAGAAAGCGGCATTACAAATTACCGCTTAGCTGGGCTCTGCATTTGCCGCTAAATCCCTTAAAGAGGACTTTTGCAGTGTACGTCAACTAGTGGTTTACGACTATTGAGGAGATTTGGCTTCGCCGAACTAACGGTTCTCCCTTCGGTCGAAATGACGGTACTTTTTATCGCACATCGCAATACGCATATCGTTTTTTATTCTTCTTTAAACCAGTCTTTGTACATTAAATAGCCATCGGCATTTTTCCTTACCATTTCAACAAGCTTTGCATCGCTGTCTTTTACCTTCTTTGCCGGAATACCCGCATAAACACCGGGTTCAAGCACTTCGTTACTCAATACTACCGCACCTGCCGCAATTATGGTATTGTCGGGAATAACGGCGTTGTCCAATAAAATGGCACCCATTCCGACTAGTACATTATTACCCACTTTTGCTCCGTGAATAACAGCATTGTGCCCTACCGAAACATCATCGCCTATCTCTACAATCGAACGCTGGTATAACGTATGTAGAACTGCTCCATCTTGTATATTAACACGATTGCCTATGCGAATAGCATTCACATCGCCCCGTAGTATGGCACCATACCAAATACTACAATCGTCTCCCATTACAACATCTCCGATAACCACTGCGGTTTCTGCTAAAAAGCAATTTTTCCCCATTTTGGGTTCAAAACCCCTTACATTTCTTACTAAAGCCATATTTTTCCAGATTAAAAACAAAGATATAACAAAAAAGATACACAAAGAGCTGAAATCATTCTCTTAAACATCCTAAATTTAATATACAGTAAACAAATAAAGACTAGATTTGTACTGTTTTCATTAACCTAAAACCTGGTTTAAACCATTAGAAACTAACAAATTAAACAAATTATGAGCAAACACAAATGTGTGGAAGTAGAAGATGTAGTTATCCGATTTTCCGGTGATTCGGGAGACGGGATGCAGCTTACAGGTACATTATTTGCCGATACAGCGTCGCTAGTTGGGAATGGCGTTTCTACGTTTCCCGATTATCCGGCAGAAATTAGAGCTCCACAAGGTACGGTAGCAGGCGTTTCCGGTTTCCAGCTGCACTTTGGAAGCGGAGAAATAAAAACCCCCGGCGATTATTGCGATATGCTTATTGCGATGAATCCCGCAGCACTAAAAGCAAATGCAAAGTGGGCAAAACCAGTAGCTACTATCATTATTGATTCTGACACTTTTGACGAAAAAGGAATTCAACGCGCAGGGTTCAAAACCTTAGATCCCATTAAAGAGCTAGGATTAGAAACACGCAATATCCTTCTTTCGCCAATTACCACACTAACAAAAGAAAGCTTAAAAGATAGCGGACTGGATGCAAAAGACATTGTACGAAGCAAAAATATGTTTGCGCTTGGTATGTGTTACTATATTTTCAACCAGCCTCTAAACTTTACCGAAGAATACTTTGAGAAAAAGTTTAAGAAAAAACCTCAGTTTATTGATACCAACAAAAAAGTGTTGATTGATGGATATAACTACGCCAGCAACATTCATGCGGTATCTAACATCTACAAAGTAACGCCTTCCGATCATAAGGAAAAAGGAACATACCGTACTATTAGCGGAAACCAGGCAACAGCATGGGGTCTTATTGCCGCTTCAGAAAAGGCAAACCTCCCGTTATTCTGCGGTTCTTATCCTATTACACCTGCAACTGCTATTCTAGAAGAGCTAGCAGCACGTAAGGACTTAGGCGTAAAAACCCTTCAGGCAGAAGACGAAATCGCAGGTATCTGTACAGCAATCGGTGCTTCGTTTGCAGGAAATTTCGCAGTAACTACAACCTCTGGTCCCGGTCTTTCATTAAAGTCGGAGGCTATTGGTTTAGCTATAATGACCGAACTACCGTTGGTAATTGTAGATGTTCAGCGTGGTGGTCCTTCAACAGGGCTTCCTACTAAAACCGAACAGGCCGACTTAAACCAAGCATTATACGGACGTAACGGCGAGAGCCCGCTTATTGTTATTGCAGCAAGTACTCCGGCAAATTGCTTCCACTATGCATTCTGGGCCGGTAAGCTTACGTTAGAGCACATGACTCCGGTATTGCTACTTACCGATGGATTCATTGCAAACGGCGCTCAGCCTTGGCGCATACCTTCTATGAAGGATTATCCTGAAATTAAAGCACCTATCGTTCCAGAAGGTACAATAGGTTATCAACCTTATCAGCGCGACGAAGCCCGTCTTGCTCGTAGCTGGGCTATCCCCGGAACAAAAGGCTTAGAACACCGTATTGGCGGTTTGGAAAAAGACTTTGTTACAGGCGGCGCATCTACCGATCCGGAAAACCATCAACGTATGGTTGACATTCGTGCTGCGAAAGTTGCCAAAGTACAAGACTTTATTCCCGAACAAGAAGTTGTTGGAGATAAAGACGGCGGCGATCTTTTAGTTGTTGGTTGGGGTGGAACACAAGGACACCTGCTATCTGCCGTAAATAAAATGCGTGCCGATGGTAAGAGCGTTAGCTTAGCGCACTTTAACTTTATCAATCCGCTTCCAAAGAATACGGGAGAGATTTTGAAAAAGTATAAGAAAATTGTGGTATGCGAGCTGAACTCAGGTCAGTTTGCCGGCTACCTAAGAACCAAGTTCGATGGTCTTCACCTGCTTCAATACAATAAGGTACAGGGATTACCATTTACAGTAACCGAACTTATCGACAACTTTAACCAAATTCTGGAGGGCAAATAATCATGGCAAAATATACTCAACAAGATTTTAAGAGTAGTTCGGAAGTTAAATGGTGCCCCGGTTGTGGCGACTACGCTATCTTAGCGGCAGTACAACGCGCGTTGCCCGAAGTTGCCGAACAGCTGAACTACGATAAAGAACGTTTTACTTTCATATCGGGTATCGGGTGTTCGTCACGCTTCCCGTACTATATGAATACATACGGGTTCCACGGAATCCATGGTCGTGCGGCTGCTATTGCTACAGGTGCAAAAGTTGCAAATCCTAAGCTAAGCATTTGGCAAATATCCGGCGACGGAGACGCTTTGGCTATTGGTGGTAACCATTTTATACACGCCATTCGTCGTAATATAGATATCAATATCGTACTATTCGATAACCAGATTTACGGTCTAACTAAAGGTCAGTATTCACCTACTTCAAGATTGGGGATTGTTACAAAAACTTCTCCCTTCGGAACAGTAGAGCATCCCTTTACTCCCGGCGAATTGGTGCTTGGAGCAAGAGGTACATTCTTTGCCCGCTCGCTTGATGTTGAAATGAAGCTTACCGCAGAGTGCCTTGTGGAATCTGCAAAGCATGATGGCGCAGCCGTTACCGTTATTCTTCAGAATTGCGTTATTTTTAACGATGGTACACATGCAGAATATGCCGATAAGGATGTAAGAGCAGATCGTACTATTGTTCTTCGTCATGGCGAACCTATGATTTATGGCAAAGACCGTAATAAGGGTTTGGTACTTGATATGGAGAACATGTGCCTTAAATCTGTTACCATTGGAGAGAACGGAGTTACCGAAAAGGATATTTTAGTGCACAACGCTCAAAATCCCGATCCCGGTATTCATATGATGATAATCAATATGAAATCTCCTGAAATGCCTGTTGCATTAGGTGTTATACGTGCCGTTAAAGACTTAACGTATGATGATAATGTACGCGATCAGGTGCTTGAAGTTCAAAAAAATAGAAAGATTTGTAGTGTAGATGAGCTGCTTCATAGTGGATCTACATGGACTGTTAACTAATAACTTGTATGCAGAACTTGGGCATGGAATGAAATTCATTCCATGCCCAAGCTACATAATATCACACAAAAATTAAATTTAAAACAACAATTATTATGAAGGTACAGGAAGTGATGTCCAACCTGGAAAAGAAGTATGGACATGAAAAAGAGTATTTACAAGCAGTTCACGAAGTACTTGAGTCTATAGAAGAAGTTTACAACAAACATCCTGAGTTTGAAAAAGCGAAGATCGTTGAACGTATTGTTGAGCCAGATCGTATCTTTACGTTTAAGGTAGAATGGCAAGACGATAACGGCGACGTTCATGTAAACACCGGTTACCGCGTTCAGTTCAATAACGCTATTGGACCATACAAGGGAGGTTTCCGTTTCCACCCATCTGTAACTCTTTCAACTTTAAAGTTCTTAGGTTTCGAACAAACTTTTAAAAACGCACTTACAACCCTTCCTATGGGTGGTGGTAAAGGTGGTTCAGACTTCAACCCAAAAGGTCGTTCAGATCGCGAAGTAATGCGTTTCTGCCAATCATTCATCACTGAGTTATGGCGCCACATTGGCCCTAACACAGACGTTCCTGCCGGTGATATCGGCGTTGCTGGTCGCGAAATTGGCTACATGTACGGCTGGTACAAGAAATTGGCTCGCGAAAATACAGGCGTTCTTACCGGAAAGGGTGCAACTTGGGGAGGTTCTCTAATTCGTCCTGAAGCTACAGGTTTTGGCGGTGTTTACTTCTTAGACCATATGCTAAAAACTCGCGGTATTGATATTAAAGGTAAAACTGTTGCTGTTTCCGGTTTCGGTAACGTTGCTTGGGGTGCTGCTATGAAGGCTACCGAGCTAGGTGCAAAAGTTATTGCTCTTTCTGGACCTGACGGATATATTCTTGACGAAGCAGGAATGAACGCAGAAAAGATTGAGTATATGGTTGAGCTTCGTAACTCTTGCAACGATGTTGTTGCTCCTTACGAAAAGAAGTTCGCTGGATCGAAATTCTTTGCAGGCAAAAAACCTTGGGAAGTAAAGGTTGACATTGCTCTTCCTTGCGCTATCCAGAACGAGTTGAACGGCGACGATGCTAAGACGCTTATTGCTAATGGCGCTATTTGCGTTGCCGAAATTTCGAACATGGGTTGTACTCCCGAAGCTATTGCAGAATTTCAAAAAGCAAAAATATTATTTGCTCCTGGTAAGGCTGTTAACGCTGGTGGTGTTTCTGTATCAGGTCTTGAAATGACTCAGAACGCTATGAAGATTAACTGGACTGCTAATGAAGTTGACGCTAAGCTGAAACAAATTATGGAAAACATCCACGAAGCTTGCGTTATGTATGGTAAACAAGGCGACTACATTAACTATGTAAAGGGCGCTAACATTGCCGGTTTCATGAAGGTTGCTCGCGCAATGCTCGAACAAGGTATTTGCTAAACCAATAACCTATATAATAAAAATCCCATCTCGTTTTGAGATGGGATTTTTTATTACTTACGTCATGTCGAATGTAGTGAGAACCGTAGCTCGGCGAAGCCACATCTCCTGAAGAGTAGCAGTACGTTGAATTAAGCAACAGTGCATTGCCCCTAAATCCCCTAAAGGGGACTTTTGGGCAGTGCTGTAAAAAGTCCCCTTTAGGGGATTTAGGGGCAAACGTGCAAAAACAAAAAGCGGAATTACAAATTCCGCTTAACCAAGCGATGTGTTTACAGTCCTGTTAGGCGAAGTAGCCCACACACCATTATTTTTTCCTATTGTATTTTTTCTTCTTGCTCGGTGAATTTACAAGGTCATAATAAAAAGAACAAAATTTACATTCAAACAAATCATAAATCCGATTATCTGATAAGGTTATTTTGTTAGTGTTTTTATCCAATTTTGCAAAAGGCTGTCCTAATTTTGTTGATTTCTCTTCTACTAAACATTTCCAAGCGTTTATATCACCATCATAAGAAAACGCAACAAAAATTTCTCCTGTTGGTAAAAAAATCTTGTACTTTTCTTCATATAGCCTACCACTTTCTGGCACACATGATAATTCAGCAAGAGGTACTTTCTTTAGCTCAAGAAGCAAGCCACCCTCCGTTTTTGTAAAAAACTTATTTTTAGTACCATCGAAAACATAACGATATCCTCGATTTGAATTTTCTTTCATACCAGGTATTACAATTACGTTTTCCGATGTAATATTTTCTACTGGTCCCTCTGTATATACTTTCTTAATCATTATTTTCTATGTGTAGCTATTGTGCCCTATGTGGTTCAATATCTTTTAAGCCCCCTTTGGGGGTTGGGGGCTCTTTACTCTAGTAAAACATTGGCATCATTGCGCCATGAAGCAGGCTTACAACCATCATTCCTACTATAAAGTATATAAGATACGCAACTGCAGATATACCAACAGACACAAGTAGCTTAAGCATCATGCTCTTTTCCTGACGGATGAATGCGAAATTCAGCATCACGCCTAATCCCACAGTTGCACCAATTAAAGCACCTCCCAACACTCCGCCAATAAAGCCAAACAGCACACAGCCTGCAATAAAAACAACGCACATAGAGCCTATACCGATAAGCTGCTCTACAACTGTCATTTTTTCTTCTAAAGGAATTTGCTGATCTTTGAAATGTGCTGTACGTACCATCCCTTTACCATTGCGAATGATAATGGGTACAACTTCTCCCGAGGTTGTTGTGATAGGAAACTTAGCCTTAAGCCCTCCTTTCTTTTTTATCTTTTTACCATTGTGGTAAACATTAAAAGCAAGAGGCGAAAAGACAACCCTCACCTCTCCCTGTACATCTTGCAGGTTTAGAACAACCTCTTTTCTAAAATTCATGTCCGGTTAGTTTAGCGGTTAATTTTAAGCCGCTAAATTAATCCTTTTTTATGTTTTTCTTCTATTGCTTTTAACATATCGGTGGTCATATTCTCCAAATTCCACTTCGGGCTCCATCCCCATTCTTCACGAGCGCAAGAATCGTCTAGGCTGTTAGGCCAGCTATCGGCAATGGCTTGGCGCATCGAATCAAGCTTATAATCTATAGTAAAGCCAGGAATATGCTTACGAATTTCGGCTGCAAGAATTTCAGGATCGAAACTCATAGCTGTTACGTTGAAAGCGTTGCGGTGCTTCAGCTTCGAAGGGTCTGCTTCCATTAGGTTGATAGCAGCATCTAAAGCATCGGGCATGTACATCATATCCATAAATGTACCTGCCCTTAGCGGACATTCGAACTTACCGTTTTTAACTGCCGAGTAGTAAATATCTACAGCATAGTCTGTCGTTCCACCGCCCGGAGGCGTTGCGTTTGAGATAAGTCCGGGATAACGTACCGAGCGTGTATCAACACCATATTTCTGATGGTAGTAATCACTCAACAGCTCATCCGTAACTTTCGATATACCATAGATAGTTTGCGGGCGTTGAATAGTATCTTGCGGTGTTTTATCTGCAGGAGTTGACGGTCCAAACGAACCTATTGAGCTTGGCGTAAACACTGCGCATTTATGCTCTTTTGCCAACTCAAGTACGTTAAGCAAACCATCTACGCCAATGCGCCAAGCCAGCATCGGCTTAGACTCTGCCACTGCCGACAGTAAAGCAGCAAGGTTGTATATAGTATCAATCTTATGCTTCTTAATAATCTCGGACAGCTGCTGCGTATTCATAACATCAGCAATCTCGGCAGGACCCGATTCTAAAAGCTCGCCTTTAGGTTCGCAACCTGTAATATATCCGGCAACAACGTGATTACCTCCGTATGTTTTTCGTAACTTTAGAGCCAATTCGGAGCCAATTTGTCCGGTTGCCCCGATAATAAGTATGTTATTCATAGAAATGGGATGCTTATTGGTTTTTACAAAAGATAAACAAAAGTAGGAAAAATAGGGTTTGTTCCGATTTTTTCTTGCTGTTTTAAAGCAAACCTCTGAAAATATTTGAATTTTGTAGTTAATATTGTAGTAAATATCGTTTTTTCATATCTCATTGTTAACCAATTAACAAAATCTAAAATATATATTATGTACGGAAAATTTAAAGATTTTTTGGCTCAAGAGCTTAAGTCTATCGAAGAAGCAGGGCTTTATAAAAGAGAGCGAACCATTACCTCTCCGCAGCAAGCAGAGATTACCGTTAAGGACAAAGGAACGGTATTGAATTTTTGCGCCAATAACTACCTCGGACTGTCAGACAATCCAAGGCTGATTGAGGCTGCGAAAAAGGCTATGGATGATCGCGGGTTCGGAATGTCTTCCGTTCGCTTTATTTGCGGTAAGCAAGATATACACGAGGAGTTGGAAAAGGCAATCAGCGATTACTTTAAAACAGAAGACACTATTCTATACGCCGCCTGCTTTGATGCAAACGGCGGAGTATTTGAGCCGCTGTTTGGCGATGATGATGCCATTATTTCTGATGCGCTTAACCACGCATCTATTATCGATGGTGTTCGTTTAAGTAAGGCAAAACGCTATCGTTATGCTAATGCTGATATGGAAGACCTTGAAAGATGTCTGAAAGAAGCACAGGCACAGCGTTTCCGTATTGTTGTTACCGATGGGGTGTTTTCTATGGACGGCAACGTTGCCCCTATGGATAAGATTTGCGAGCTGGCGGAAAAATATAATGCCCTTGTAATGGTTGATGAGTGCCACTCTGCAGGCGTTGTTGGTAAAACCGGACATGGTGTTAGCGAGCTGTTCAACACCTACGGAAAAGTTGATGTTTATACCGGAACGCTTGGTAAAGCATTTGGCGGAGGTATAGGCGGATTCACTACCGGACCAAAAGAAATTATTGATTTGCTTCGTCAACGCTCGCGTCCATATTTATTCTCTAACTCAATACCACCGGCAATTGTAGGAGCTAGCATAGAAATGTTTAAGATGCTAAAAGAAAGCAATGAGCTGCACGATAAGCTGGTGCGTAACGTTGAACATTTCCGTACAAAGATGCTAGCTGCAGGCTTTGATATTAAGCCTACTCAATCGGCAATTTGTGCTGTAATGCTTTACGATGCAAAGCTATCGCAAAATTTTGCAGCACGTATGCAAGATGAAGGTATATTTGTTACAGGCTTTTACTATCCTGTAGTACCTAAAGACCAAGCACGCATTCGTGTTCAGCTTTCGGCAAGGCACGAAATAGAGCATCTTGATAAAGCAATCGCTGCTTTTATTAAGGTTGGAAAAGAGTTGAAGGTTTTAAAATAACAACTCTTCAACAATAAAAAACCGTCATTTCTCCCTTCGGTCGAAATGACGGTTTTTTTATTGCTCTGTTACATTATCACATTCCGCAATAACCCTTAGCTTACGGGTTACGGTTTCCGGTTTACCTTTTAGGTCATAGGTTTTACCATTTACAACAACTTTTACCCCAACTTTCCGCTGCGGAGTGCTATAGTCGTAAACCATATATTTAGCATTACCGTTAGAGAAAGAGCAGGTATAATTGTCTCCTTTTTCTGTATAGATGAAGTTGGCAAACTTCCTGTTTTCGTCAGGGTTTGGATATTCCAGCTCAACTTTTCCTTCTGCATCAACAAATGCATAGCGCGTGCTTACCTTATCTTCTTCTGCCGATATATCATCAATAAATAACACCCATTTGCCATTTTCCAACTGAAAAGAAAAAGGAATCAAATCACTTTCACTAACACTTGAAAGATCTATTTCTTTACCAATAACCGTTGTTACCATTTTTGTACCATCCCATTTTTGCTCTGTAATAACTAACAAATATGGATGCAACGCATAATGATTGTACTCCTCTATTCTTACTGCTTTGGGTTCGTTATTTTCCACTATATACTCACTATACTGATGCCAGCAACAGCCACTTTTCGTCATTGTATAAATACGTTTTTCTGTAGGATCAGATTGAAACATTCCGCAATACATGTTAGACAATTCGCTAAAACTCTCGCTATATGTGAACTTCCCATTATCAAACAAATATATATTGAACGAAGGACCATGATAACAGCTATTTTGTCCATTCATTAGAGCGAAATCTTCCTTCCCGTCAAAGTTGAAATCATCATAAATTAGCACACTTTGTTCTCCATAAGGTGCCTCTGCAATATTGGCCTGGACTTTCCCATCATGTATGGTAAAAGTCAGTTCTTCCGATTCTATTTTGAGGAGCTCTTTATTGTTTTTCTTATTATAAACCGCAACCCATCCTTCGCTAAAAACGACAGAGGTATCAGCTATGTATAGCTTACCATAGTACTCATCGGAGAAGTCATTTATCATAAAGGTAACTTGTCCAATACACTGCAAGGACAGCAATATGGTAAGAGATAGGAGTAATAATCTTTTCATGATAGAAAACTATTTTTTTGCAAACCTAAGTAAGCGTGATACTTTAAGCGCCAAATCGGTAAATATAATCTTAGCATTACCGTTCTGACCAATGTGGGCAATAGCCAAATTCAGCTCTTTATAAATATCAAAAGCGTTATCTTTAGTGATAAACTGAGCAAACTTTTCGGAAAACTCTCGCTCTGCTCCTGTAATATATACTGCATCTACCTTTAGGTTGAGTATAAAGTTCTCGCGAATCATTTTCTGACAATACGCAAGAAACGATTTTTGCTGTTCGCGTCCAAGCCTTGCTGTATCATCCACCCACGATAGTAGTCCCAGTAAATCATTTGCATATGCTCTACGCATTAGGTTTGCAAAGTTGTCGAGGTAATCGTTCTCCTCGTCTTGCTGCCGAATGATACGAGAAGCCTCTATATAGTTCCCTGCCGCTAAGCGAGAAAGCACCTTCGATTCATGCTCAGATAAGCTGTACTCTTCTGCTAATTTTTCAGCCAGCACGCTCTCTTCTATCGGAGGAATTTTAATCAGCTGGGTGCGAGAAAGTATAGTTTTAATTATTAAGTCCGCATTATTCGATACCATCAAGAAAATGGTATTCAGCGGAGGTTCTTCTACCAGCTTCAGCAGCTTATTGGCAGCTGTAGCATTCATACGTTCGGGCAGCCAAATAAACATTATCTTATAGTCCGACTCGTAAGGCTTAAAGCTCATTTTTTGCAGTATGAGCTCTGCTTCGGCCTTACTTATATTTCCCTGCTTATTTTCTATACCTATAAATTCGTACCAATCTTGCTCGCTAAAATAGGGAGACTCTGTAACCTGCTCTCTCCATTGTGAAATATAGCTATCGCTAACAGGGTCTTTACTGATTTTTTGCGATGTATTTACCGGAAATGCGAAGTGTAAATCGGGATGAATCAGCTTACCAAACTTATGGCAAGAAGGGCATGTACCACAAGAGTCATCTTCTTGCCGGTTCTGACAGCAGACATACTGTGCATAAGCCAAGGAAAGCGATAGCCCTCCATAGCCCGAAGCTCCAAGAAATAGCTGCGCATGACTTATACGTCCTTCATTAACCGACTGTATTAGCCGTTTCTTTAAATCGCTATGCCCTATTACATCTTTAAACTGCATTTTCTACTAGATTATAGAACAAAGGAACCCACCCCAGCCCTCCCAAGGGGAGGGAGTCGTCTTTGCTCTTTTGTCCTTTGTCTTTATGTCTTTGCTCTATTGTCTATATATCGTCATTCCGCAACGCTCGCAATCAAAATCAACCCGCAAACGTTTTCCGTTGTTGTAAAGATAAAGCGATTCGGCGTTTCCTGCAACTTTTCCTTTAGTACACATTCCCAACTCTCTACGAATACAGTAATGAGTTGCCATTAACGTACCTTCGGCATCCGATATTAGCTCAAACGCCTCTTCGATATTTTTTACGCCATGCCTTTCATAGAATTTTTGGGCAAGCGAATTTGCCACGTTACCCATATAGCCTAATGAGGCAGATGGATAAGGAATGCTGTTGGGTTGCATTACTTTTTCTTCTCTTACATAACTCACTAATCGTGCCTGCTCCAGCTTATCGGCCAGCTTTCTTCTCCATGCGTTAACAACAGCATGAGGATAAAAATATACCTTATCAGTAGCAATAGCTGGAGTAAACATAAAAATACTATCTCCCGACTTCGACAGGTTCTCTTTTAACGAGCGTATTGCCATCTCCTCGTTTTTAGCCGGCTCGCCCAGCTGCGGTTCTTTTATGCTAACGCTTATATTATCCTCATCAGTTACTGTAATGGAAATTTCTTCATTATTCGCAGTAAAAAGCAAATCGGCATTGATAAGGCGCCTGGCTGTAACTCCTGCCATTCGCTTTTCGAAAGCATGGTTATAGTTTCGGAATATAGCTACTCCCATTTCTATGTCTTCCATAGACAACGGAAACACACGCCCATCCTCAACACGGTTAACCTTAGTGCCTTTAAGTGTTTCAGACTTATCAAAAAAGCAGATACCATCTCCGTTACTCACTTCAATATCGCTACCTATCTTAAACCATGTGCTACCAACTTCTACAACCTTACCCAACTCTTCACCCTTATGTTTCGGTGTGTTGAGCGATGCCATTTTTCTCTGCTTACCGTCAATAAAATAATGCGTAAAACCACGGTTAAATGATAATTCCGGCTTAGGATCAAAATTTAAGTAGGTATCCCCTGAAGAAGATTTCTGCACATCGGGATATTTTGCCATCAGCTTATCCAGCTGCCTGCGATAGTATGCCGTGTTATTTTTGACATAGGTGAGATCTTTCAGCCTGCCTTCTATCTTAAACGAAGTAACACCTACGTTATACAAATCTTCCAGCTTGTCGGATAGGTTAAAATCGCGAAGTGATAGCAGATGTTTGTTTTTTGCAAGCACCTTTCCGTTTGCATCCAGCAAATCATAAGACGAACGGCAAGGTTGAGCACATGCACCTCTATTAGCGCTTCGACCGGTTATTGCCTGACTGAGATAGCACTGTCCGCTATGACTTACACACAACGCCCCATGCACAAAGCCTTCCAGCTCAACACTTGTTTGCTTATGGATAGCTGCTATTTCTTGTAGCGATAATTCCCGACCGAGGATTACACGGCTAAATCCTACATCTTCTAAGAACTTTACTTTCGCTACATCCAAGTTGTTTGTTTGGGTTGAAGCATGCAGAGGTATGGGCGGCAAATCCATTTCGAGAAGTGCCATATCCTGAATAATAAGAGCATCGCAGCCTATATTGTAGGCCTGTATGGCAATATTACGAGCATCTTCCAGCTCATGCTCGTAGATAATAGTATTAAGGGCAAGATATACCTTGGCATAGTAGCGATGAGCATAAGCTACCAGCTGGTCAATATCTGCCATACTATTACCGGCAGCCTCTCGCGCACCAAACTTTTGCGCAGCAATATACACAGCATCGGCACCATGATTAATGGCAGCAATACCGAAATCTGCATTCTTTGCAGGAGAAAGTAATTCTAATTTATGAGCAACCATATTTAATGCGAAAAACCCCAGACATATCTGAGGTTTTTCAGCCTATATTTTAGCAGTTTTAGTTACAAAGAGTCTTAATTTTGCTCTCTGCATACGCTTTAAACTGAGGGTTATTTACAACTTTTTTAAAGTTCTGACAAGCCTTAGCCTTATTTCCCTTTGCTTCGTATGCTACAGCTAAGTAGTAAGAAATGTTTTGTAGCTGAGCATCTCTGTTTTCCAATTCTGCAGCTTTTTCTAAAGCAGGAATTGCAGCATCATACTTTTTCAGCTGAGAGTTAGCAACACCTACAAGCAATGCAGCATTAGCAGATTCTTTCAGCTCAAGAGATTTTGCTCCGCTAGCTGCTACTTCTGCCCATTTTTTAGTCTTTTGTGCTTCAGCAGCTTGCATTAAATAAGTATTTGCAAGTTGAGTTTTTGCCATATCAAGGTTTTCTGCATCATTGGTAGCTGTAGCCACTTCAATGGCCTTTTCTAAGCTACTAACAGCCTTTGCATTGTTGTCTAACTTATCATATGCGTAACCTAAACGAACGTATGCTTCTGCATTATTTGGATTATTCTTGACAACAGCTTCGTATGCTGTAACAGCGTTCTGAAAATCGTTGGCAGCAAGATAATCGGTTGCTTTTGCCAAACCAATCTGAGGAATTAATTCGTTTAATTCGCTAACAACCTCCTGGTTTCCGTATTTCTCAGAAACAGCTTTTGCTTCTTGAAGCTTAACGGCAGCCTCGTCATACTTCTTTGCAGCAAGCAAATCTTTACCTTGCATGTAAGGAATAGCTTGCAACAGCTTCTCGCAGTTCTCTTTTAGTGTAGCAGCTTCCTCTCCTTCAACATCGCCAAGGGTATTAAGCATATCATAGGCTTTTGTTACGTTAGTTTTTGCCTGATCATACTGATTAGCCTGAAATTCTTGGTTAGCTTTGTTAAATAGGTCAATAACCTCGTTAATGTCCTGTGCATTTAAGCTGAATGATAATAGCAAAGCTGCAACGGCAGTTAATCCACACTTTAGTACTCGTTTCATCTTTTATAGTTTTGGTTATGTAATTTTTCAAGTATGCAATACTACAAATTTCAGACCAAAAATACAAATCAATACTGCTGCGAATTTCAAGGAGGTTAAAACTTTTTTTACTAAGAAAAACACAGCTGCCCGAAATAATCCGGTCGATGAAACGACGGTTTTTCAGTGTTTATAGGGAATAGACTTAAATAATGAGGTTTTAACAGCTCATCTCCACACTTATATATATTAGCCGTTAAATTATATTTTTTAAGATTCGTTAGCTTATGCATAAAAAACGCTTCGAGCGGAATAGCCACTATAAGCACCCAATTAAACTGTCCTTCCTTTAAATCGAAAGGTTGGCTTCCAAGACTCGACCATCTACGTACTTTATCCATAATTTCAGCATCGGGACGTGTAGCGGCATTGCCCATTTTACGGTACCCCATAAGCATTGTACCTATGCAGCTGATTTCGAAATTATAGTAGCAATCGTTGGAATCGGGAGAGATAAACAGCTCACAGCACGAATCTTGACTTACTTTGTTATTATTCTCTGTGTATATTGCCCTGATTGATTCTTCTTCAATAGTAAACTTCAAAAACAGCTCCGTTTCATTATAACCGATATTTACTGTAGCCTTGGGCTTATAGTCGCTAAGCGGCCAACTAGACTTATCAATAGCAAGAGCGTTGGTTTCTTTATCCAGTGTTTTTGCTACCAACTCTAACGATGGTTTATTTATGCCTTTGAGTATTTCGCTTACCACTATCATCAGTACTATTTAGAATTAATGTAAAAAGTCGGTGAAGGACTATAAGAACAAAGACTACTAGATTTAAAGACAAAAACTACTCGTCATTTCGAGCGAAGCGAGAAATCTCCTCAACAGCAGTAGTGCCTTGAATCAGGAGATTTCTCGCTTCGCTCGAAATGACGATATAGTTTTCTAACAAGTAGGCTTTAAACTCTTAAAGAAGTCGTTGCCCTTATCGTCCACAAGAATGAAAGCAGGGAAATCTTCAACTTCAATTTTCCAAATAGCCTCCATACCTAGTTCAGGATATTCAAGTACCTCAACCTTCTTTATGCTTTCTTGTGCAAGAATTGCAGCAGGCCCGCCAATGCTACCCAAATAAAAGCCGCCATGCTTTTTACAAGCCTCAGTAACGGCATCACTACGGTTACCCTTAGCAATCATAATCATGCTTCCTCCGTTGTCTTGGAATAGATCAACATACGAATCCATACGACCTGCTGTTGTTGGGCCGAATGATCCCGAAGGCATTCCTTTTGGCGTTTTTGCAGGACCTGCATAGTAAATAGGATGATCTTTCATGTATTGAGGTAAACCTTCGCCGGCATCAATACGTTCTTTAAGCTTGGCGTGTGCAATATCGCGACCAACAATTATTGTACCTGTTAACGATAGACGTGTTGATACGGGATATTTAGTCAGCTCTGCCAGCACCTCTTTCATCGGGCGGTTAAGATTTATCTTCACAGCATTTCCTTCGCCCTGATTACGCATGCTTTCAGGGATTAAACGTCCCGGGTTGGTATCCATTTTCTCAACCCAAACGCCATCTTTATTAATCTTTGCCTTAATGTTGCGGTCGGCAGAACATGATACGCCTAAGCCAACCGGGCAAGATGCGCCGTGACGTGGAAGACGAATGATGCGAATATCGTATGCGTAATACTTACCGCCAAACTGAGCACCTAAACCAATTTGTTGCGCCATTTTAAGCACCTTTTTCTCCAGCTCAATATCGCGGAAAGCCTGTCCACCATCGTTTCCTTGCGTTGGAAGCGAATCATAGTATTTCGCAGATGCGAGTTTTACGGTTTTCAAACAAGCTTCGGCAGAAGTACCGCCAATAACAAATGCAATATGGTAAGGAGGACATGCTGCTGTGCCTAGCGTCTTCATTTTTTCAAGTAAAAACTTCTCTAACGTCTGAGGATTCAGCAACGCCTTAGTTTCCTGGTAGAGGTAAGTTTTGTTTGCAGACCCGCCACCCTTTGCTATGAATAAAAATTTATACTCGTTGCCATCTATCGCAGCAATATCAATCTGTGCAGGAAGGTTACATCCCGAGTTTTTCTCGGTGTACATATCCAATGCAACGGTTTGCGAGTAGCGTAGGTTTTCTTCGGTATATGTTTGGTAAACACCTTTAGATAGCGCTTCTTCATCGCCGCCACCTGTCCATACCTGCTGACCTTTTTTTGCTGTAACTATTGCCGTACCTGTATCCTGGCAGAAAGGTAAAAGACCTTTAGCCGCAACTTCGGCATTACGAAGCATGGTTAGCGCAACATACTTATCGTTGTCGCTAGCTTCAGGATCTGATAGGATCGCTGCTGTTTGTTCGTTATGCATAGGACGTAGATAGAATGAGCAATCGTGCATTGCAGCCTTTGCAATTTTTGTAAGTGCTTCGGGCTCTACTTTTAGAATTTCTTTACCCTCAAACTGTGCAGTCGAAACATGCTCGTTAGTTAACAGATAGTATTCTGTTTCATCTTTTCCTAACGGAAAAGGCTGTTGATAATTGAATGGAGGAGTTGCCATGTATTATAGTTTATAGTTCTTAATTTCTTTTAACAGCACACAAAGATAATAACCTTATAAGCATCTACAACCAAAATTACGAGTGTTAAACAGCACTCTTATTATTTGCTCTAAAATTAGAGCTAAACGCCATTCAAAACAATATATAGCTCTCAATATCATACAACAACAAGATTATATAAGTTAAAAATTTACATTTTATTCACTTATGAATTGGTATTTTATATATTTGTATAGTATGATATAAAGAACTATATCATAGCTTATCAGTAGCAGCAATTTATTGTTACATCATAAATCTAAAATCCCCTTACTGATATGTCTAAAAATTTCATCGTAAAAGCAAAATTTGGCTCATATCATATCGGTAAGCATGTTTCCCTATTGCATCCTGAAATGGCTAAAGCAATGGAAAATCCGTCAGATAATGATGTAAATGAATACTACTTAAGAAAGCTAGAATACCTGCATCATCACGGTCAATTAAAGGATTTGAACGATCTCACATTCTCTCCCTTAACATCGGCTGACGTAGAGCACCAGCTGGCAAACACACCCCATGTAGTATTCGAAGTAACTGATGCATGCAATTTAAAATGTACCTACTGTGCATATGGCGATATGTATGGCGACTACGACAAAAGAGAGAATAAGCAACTACCACTTGATAAAGCCTTTCGCTTGCTTGATTATTTAGCCAAAAAGTGGAATTCTCCATTAAATGAGTCAGCTCTCAGAACCGTATATATCAGTTTCTATGGGGGAGAACCTTTACTGAATATAGACTTTATAAAAGCTATTGTCAACTACTTAAAGCAGCTAAACCTTTCTAACCGATTCTTTGGCTTTGCAATGACAACAAATGGATTGTTATTAGATCGCTACATGGATTTTTTAGTCGAGAATGACTTCAACCTAATAATCAGCTTAGACGGAGATGAAGCCAATTCGGCTTATAGAGTTGATCATGGCGGAAATGAGGCATATCATCGAATCATAAAGAATGTAGATTTACTTAGAAGTAAATACCCCGCTCACTTTAAATCAAAAGTAAACTTTAACGCTGTACTTCACAATAAAAATTCAATTGATGGCATTTACCATTATTTCAAAACGAACTATGATAAAACTCCATACATAGGAGAGCTAAGTAGCATAGGCATAAAAGAAGAGTCCAAAGAGTTGTTTATGCAGACTTACCGCAATGCTATGGAAAGTATGATAGAATCGGAACGATTTCAAGAACTGGAAAAAGATTTATTTACACGAACCGGCAGCTATCAAAGCGCTATAGCATTTCTCCATAAACGAAGTGGCTTTGTTTATAAAGACTACAACCAGCTTATATACGAAAAGCAAAATGTACGCTACATTCCCACCGGCACATGTTTACCGTTCAGTAAAAAAATATTTGTAACGGTAAATGGCAAAATTTTACCATGCGAAAGAATAAGTCAGCAATTTGCCATAGGTAAAATTACAGAAGAAGAAATCATTATTGATTATGCAAAGATTGCCGAAAAATACAACAGCTACTATACATCTCTTGCCAGGCAATGCAAGCATTGTCAGAATGCTAATCATTGCGGACAATGCATATTTACACTAAAAAATTTCAACGAAAAAAATCCTATCTGTACTAATTTCATGAATAACGATGCCTTAATGAGATACACGCATACACAGCTGAATTTCTTAGCAGACCATAGAGATGATTACCTAAAAATAATGGAAGAAGTAACACTAAGCTAGCTATGGACAATAACAACTGGTGGTTTTATCTGGAGCCATACGTACACATAACGATTAAATCTGGCAAGATGCTACTTTACAATACGCTGGATGCTACTTATATTGAAACATCCGAGCCTCTATTGGTTGAACTCGTAAGTGAAATTTTCGATAGGCAAAATTTAGGTATAGCCACAGTAAGCAACGATAAGGTATCATCGCAGCCCTATAAAGCCTTTATTACTGAAGTAAGAAGTAAATATATGGGCGATGTTATAAGCACAAGCAACTATGAGAATAAACCCATACAGCTATTTCCAAGGCTGAATCTTCAAAAAGATATTGAGCGAGTGCAGAACCAAAGACCCGAAACGATTGGACAAAAAGCCTTAAGCAATCTGTCGGAGCTTATCCTCTTCATCAATAATACATGTAGCCAAAATTGTGCCGGTTGTTCATGGTATATGCGTCAAACAAAATGCTGCTCTAAGTTTCCAGCCTATAATAAAGGGGAAGAACTACCCATTGATATAGTTAAGCAACTACTTAAAAGGCACAACGGTATAAAAATAGCTCTTAGCGGTGGTAATATTTTTCTTTATTCACAATGGGATTTGCTAAGCGAACTCATTTCTCAGAACCCAGTCACATTATACATTAACTACCTTAACTTGGCAGATGCCAATATACTACCTGCCAAAGCAGTGATATGTATGCTTATTCCGTTTCCTATTCGACTAAGAGAATTTGAACATGCATTAAATAAAGCCGGTAAGCATTCTGTTCAGTACCATTTCTTGATTACTAATGAAGACGAACTTGAGCAATCGGAAACCATTATTTCAGAATATAAGCTGAAGCAGAACCAAATTATTCCTATTTACAACGGGTCTAATGAGCCTTTCTTTAAAGAAAATATTTTTCTTAACAAGGATGATATTTTCGATGACCCTTTGAGTATGAAGCGTATATTTTCACAGCAGGTTGCTAACGCAAAATTCTTTGGTGGTCTTTACGTCTTACCAAATTGTGATGTTGTGGCTAACCCAAATACAAAAGTTTTAGGGAATTTACGCAACTCCAATATTTTGGAGATAGTTCAGAAAGAGCTACTGGAAAACTCTGCATGGAGAGTTACAAGAACTCAACAGCCATGTGCCGATTGCTTGTATCAATATTTATGCCCACCACCATCTAACTACGAATTAGTAATGGAGAAATCAACAATATGTGACGGTATAGAAGATATTTGCTAATAAATAACTCTATTGTACAAAAGAGTGTATTGTTTCATTTTAAATCTATTGATTATGAAAAAGAAATTAAGTTTAATGAAGCTGGAAAAACAGCAGCTGGACGAAAAGCAACTGTTAAATGTTTTAGGCGGTAGCGGCGTAAACTGGTGCGACTGCTCTTTATTTGAAGATGGTACTACAGACTCTGTTGCCGTTTGGCATGACACTCCAAATCCGAATGATCCAAAGCCTTATGATCCTGTATGGGCGGGAGCACAACAGCCTGGTGTAAATTGGTGTGATTCCCCATTTGGATATAACACAACACAGTCTACCCCTCCCCCATGTTAGAAAAAGAGAGAGAGTTCAGTTGAACTCTCTCTTTATCTATCCATAAGATTAACAAGTTATCCTCTCATCGTTTCTTCTACTTCTTTTACCGTAACAGGCGCACGTTTTGGACCTAGCATACGACAACCATTATCGGTAATTAGTATATCATCTTCTAAACGGATTCCTCCAAAGTCAAGATACTCTTCAATCTTAGCGAAGTTAAGGAATGTTTCGTTGGTTTTATCACGCTTCCATTGAGCAATTAAAGCAGGAATAAAGTAAATACCCGGTTCAACCGTCATTACAAAGCCTTTTTGCAAGCGGCGTCCCATGCGTAAAGAAGCAAAGCCGAATTGTGTTGAACGTTGTATTTCGTCATCATAGCCTACATAGTTTTCGCCAAGGTCTTCCATATCGTGAACATCAAGCCCCATCATATGCCCTAAGCCATGAGGGAAGAACAATGCATGTGCCCCGTTTTTTACTGCCTCTGCCGGATCGCCTTTCATTAACCCTAACTGTGTTAAGCCTTTCGCAATAACCAACGCCGACTCTAAATGCACGCTTTGGTAAGTTATTCCGGGTTTTGAGATATCAAATGCTCTGTTGTTTGCTGTAAGAACAATTTCGTAAATCTCTTTCTGCTTTTGCGTAAACTTACCTCCTACCGGAACTGTACGTGTAAAATCCGATGCATAATGCGATGCAATCTCCGCGCCCGCATCCGTAAGCATTAGCTTACCTTCTGTAAGCTTATTTCCGTGATAGTGGTTGTGCAACGTTTCGCCGTTTTGCGAAAGTATTACAGGGAACGAAACCATTCCGTTACAGCTTAGTGCAACGCCTTCAACTGCTCCGGCAATGGTATATTCCATAGTTCCGGGCTTGCATAGCTTCATGGCAGTAACGTGCATTTCGTAGCCTACCTCACAGGCTTTTTCTATCTCTGCAATCTCGCCAGCTTCTTTTACCGAACGCAGCTGAACAACAGCCTTAACCAGCTCTACAGAGAAATGATCTTTCAGCAAACGAGGGTTAATACTGAGTAAATCCTCCAGCAACAACATGTTGTCGTGGCGATAAGGGGGAAGAAAGTGTACCTTTCGTCCTTGCTTCACAGCCTCTGTAATCACTTTGGTTAAATCGTTAAACGGACGGCTTTGGTTAACGCCAACCTCGGCGGCCTGATCTTTTACCAACGGCTGGGGTCCCATCCAAATGATGTCGTCCATATCAACATCGTTGGCAAAAACACACTCCGAGTTGTTATCAACATCAATAACAGCGGCAAATCCAGGGTTATCTATTCCAAAGAAATAGAGAAAGCTGCTATCCTGACGATACTTGTAGGTATTAGAGCGATAGTTCATCGAAGCCTCGTTATTCCCTAAAAACAACAACACTCCCGATTTCATCAATCCCTTTAACCCCTGTCTTCTTTTTATGTATATTTCTTTACTAAACATAGCTTATAGTTTTAATTTATCGTGGTAAGTTAGCAAAATAATTTGAGACTTAAAGACAAAAGAGCATAGAACAAAGAACTTGCTATTTTTTCTATTAGCATAACAGGTCTTTCAAGCAAACTATCTTACTGCCTTTACTTTCATAATAACATAGCATTTCATCAATTTTCCTTTTATCGTAACTTGTAATGCAATCTGACAGAACATTAACGCTATAACCTGCTTTGCATAAGTTGTAACAGGTTGATTTTACACAAGCAACAGCATCTGCTCCCGCTATGTAGAACTCACCTATCTCATTATTATTAATAAAGCTTGCAAATTCTTCACTGCTTAATGCGTTTCCTTTATATTTTGTAAAGATATTTTGTGATACGATTTTCAAGTCCGGAGCCAATTCAGCCCCACGTGTATTGGGTTTGAAAGTTCTCGTACCGTCTGATAAATTTTCATGCTTTATATAAGCAACATGAATATAATTATTAGCTGCCCAATCTATTGATTGATTTATATTATCAATTATTTCCTTGTAATTCTTTGTTATATCGTTTTGGATATCTATTACTACTAATGCTTTTTTCATTTTTCTTACTTTTTAAGTCAATTGTTTTTTCGCATCAATTCTACGTGTTACATAGCCGTAAACTATCAATGCAACCGTTGATACCATTGCCACCCCCATAAACACATACCAGATATAGTGTGCGTGTTGACTCGCATCTGCCCACTCTGCATGCGTTGCAAACTTTTCAGGATCTGGACAATACGCATCCAACATAAAGCCGGATATAATAAACCCAATAAGATGAGAGAAGAACGAGTGCAGCTGGCCAAATCCCAGGTACATCCCTTCTTCGCCTTTTGGTGCCTGCTTAGAAAAATACTCCAGATAGCGAGGAGAGATAAATGTTTCGGCCAATCCTTGAAACATAATCCCCACAATCATCATAAACGCTACAGGATGCAAACCCAGTATATTCCCCGCTCCCATCAGGTTTCCACTTGCCATTAAAAGAGCAGATAACGGCATGATAGCCATACCCACAGTCATAGAATATAACGCGCTTTTTCTGCGCATCAGGTGGGTAATAAAGTTTACAAAAATTACAACCATCAACGGGTTTACGTTGGCATACCAGCCGGGAGTAGCCGAGTCTCCGGCCATACGTGTTACATACTTTGGCATGGTTGCGTACATCTGATTCTGAACCAACCAAAAACCTGCAATGATAAAAATAAGAACAACAAGCCGTGTGTTAGATAGTACCTTAACAAGCGCTTTGCCAATATCGCGAAACGATTTACCTTGCCCCGCACGCTGAGCGCTTCTATAGTAGATAAATATTAAAATAAATGCGATCAAGGTCATTGCAGCGGCAAAGTAGTTTATAACTACCAAGCCTTCGCTACCCATTGATCTACGTAAAGGATCGACAAACGTTTTACCGCTGAAAGCACCGATGTTTACCATCATGTAGAAGATGGCAAAGCCTTTTGCACGTGTGGCTTCGGAGGTTTCTTTTGCAACCGTACCCGTAATAACGGATTTAATAAACGAGCCGCCAACCATAATAACCAGCAATACAGGAACGATAGCCCACCGTTGAGAGCTCTCTTTTAAGCCCATAAACGTTGTTTCTTTTCCGTACTCTACCAAGCCTGAATTTTCGAGCAACGTAGGGAGTATGCCTGTACCTAAATAGCCTAAGGTTAGCAAGCCAAAGGCCAGCAGCATGGACTTACGAAAACCTATCTTATCGGCAATAGCACCACTGAAGGTGGGAAGGAAATATAATCCCGAAGAAAATATACCTGAAATAATACCTGCTTCGATATCAGTGAATCCAAGTACCTTAGAGAGGTACATGGTTAGCACAACAAAAACGCCGTAAAATGCGGCGCGTTCTAAGGCTTCGGCAACATTCGCCACCCAAAAGGCTCTGGAAAAACGTGTTTTTTCTTTCTTTATTGGAGGTGTTGTCATAACTTGTTCTATAGATTAGAGAGCAAGGATAATTTACCAATTTACATATTAGCAAATTGGCAAATTATCCTTGTTCTATTTTTTCAATTTCTCTTCTAATTTCTTTCCATACATTATCGTTCATTTTCGGACCGATAACCTCTACAACCTTTCCGGCACAAAGCGAGCCTATCGTTCCACATTTAGCTAACGGTAGTTCATTTGCTAATCCATACAAAAATCCGGATGCGTATAAATCTCCTGCACCTGTTGCATCAACTGCGTTTGCACAAATTGAACTTATACGATGAAACTCGTGCTTACGCTTAACCAACGAACCTTCTTTTCCTATTTTTACAACAGCAACATCGCACAGCTCCGCAAAACGTTTAACAGCCCCATCCGGCTCCAGTCCTGTAAAAGACTTCGCTTCATCCTCGTTTGCGAATACAATATCAACATAGTGTTCAAGCATTCGACCGAGAAACTCTTTGTTCTCGTCAACTACGTTATAGCTAGCCATATCAAGAGAAACAATCATATTGTTCAGCTTAGCAAGCTCTACCGCTTTTTCAACCAAGCGGTGATTCTGCACAAGGTATCCCTCTAGATGCAGGTACTTGTATCCCTCGTACATAGCAGCGTGTAAATCTTGAGAATCCAGCTCTATGGCAGCTCCCAAATAAGTTGCGAATGTTCGCTCTGCATCATCTGATATTAATACCAGCGCCCTGCCCGAAGAAACTTCTCCAATAAGTAAATTTGAATCAATTCCATTGCTTTGCTGGTCGTTCCGAAAATCTTCTCCCAGCTTATCTGCCCCAACTTTACCTATAAACTTAGTTTTAACACCAAGCCTTGCCAGTCCATTAATAGTATTCGCCGATGATCCTCCGGCTACCCGCTGACAACCTATGGTCATCAAATCGTTATAAATGCTATTGCTGGTAGCTTCATCTACGTGCTGCATGCTACCTTTTGGCAAATTATACTTATCCAACAGTTCATCAGATGGTAACGTTGCCAGTATATCAACCAGTGCATTACCTACACCTAAAATTGCTTTCATTCAAATTAGTTATTGTTATTCGATTTACGGAAGTTCAAAAATAATCTAAAAAAACATAAATCCTTAATCAAAATATGTTTTACGCTATTAGACTGATAATATTTAGTATAATTTGCCCGTATCTTTTCTAACTTCGCAGGATAATTCAGCAATCAACAACAATTCATAAGTTTTTCCGTTTTAATAATATGACAAATGAAAAAGTTAATCTATGTATCACTATTATGTGCTATGGCTATGAGTAGCTGTAACAACTCCGGTTCCCCGAAACTTGGATCGGGAATTGACAAATCAAATTTAGACACATCTGTAGATCCAAAAAACGATTTCTACGATTACGCCACCGGCGGATGGGCTAAGAACCACCCGATTCCGGCCGAACATGCCCGCTATGGCACTTTTGACAAGCTGGCAGAAGATAACCAGAAACAAGTTCGCGAGCTGATTGAAGAACTGGCTAAACAACAGAATGAACAAGGTTCTGTTGCACAAAAAATAGGCGCGCTTTACAATATAGGCATGGATAGCACGAAGCTGAATGCCGACGGTTTTGAGCCTGTAAAAGCTGAGCTGCAAAGCATTGCCGGAATTACCGATAGCAAACAGCTGCAAGCAAAGCTGGCAGACTTGCACCTATCGGCTACTCATCCATTTTTCGGATTATTTAGTGCAGCCGATTTCAGCAATAGTACCATGAAAATTGCATGGATTTACCAAGACGGCATAGGGATGGGAGACCGCGATTACTACTTAGAAGATAGCGACCACGCAAAAGATTTAAGGGCAAAGTACCTTATTTTTGTTACCAACATGTTTAAACATGCTGATGCTCCTGCTATTCTTAAATCGCAAAAAACAGCAGAACAGCTGGCAAATGATGTTATGAAGATCGAAACCCGTCTAGCAAAGGCTTCTATGAGTCGAGTTGATATGCGTAATCCGTACAATATTTTCAACAAAAAAACGGTTGAAGAGCTGCAAACCCTTGCTCCTACTATTGATTTTAGGGCATACTTCACAGCGATGGGGCTTCCTGAGCTGAAAGAGCTGAACGTTGGTCAGCCCGAGTTTATGAAAGAAGTTAGCGCCATCATTAAAAGTACTCCTCTCGAAGATTTAAAGGCATACCTGGCATGGAACGTAATTAACCAAGCGGCTGAATACTTAAGCGATGAAGTAGCTGAAGAAAATTTTGCATTCTATGGCAAGGCTTTGTCAGGTATAGAAGAAATGCAACCTCGCTGGAAAAGAGTGGTAAGCACAACCAACGGTTCTCTGGGCGAGGCTGTAGGACAAATGTACGTAAAGAAATATTTCCCTGCCGAGTCGAAAGAACGCATGGTTGCTCTTGTGAAAAACTTACAGGATGCATTAAGCCAAAGAATCAACGCGCTTGAGTGGATGGGCGAAGAAACGAAAGCCAAAGCACAAGAAAAGCTTGGTACTTTCCGAGTAAAAATCGGTTACCCCGATAAGTGGAGAGATTATTCAGGACTAGAAATTAAAAACGACAGCTACTAT
>JAVBOE010000020.1:0-15610 GCA_031550925.1 Bacteroidales bacterium
CCTGAATTTACAGGTTATGACAGAATGGTTTATCCGCAGTCAAGAACATATAGCGTAGGTTTGAAACTGGACTTTTAAAAAATTAAGATCATGAAACTTATAAAATATATATCAATAGTACTTTCAGTATTACTTATCAACTCTTGCGAGAGTTGGCTTGATACAAGTCCAAAAGACTCATTACCCGGAGACAAAATTCTAACAACCCTTTCGGGTAACGAAGGTCTTTTACTTGGAGCCTACGATATAATGCAGGGAACATCTCTGTATGGTAGAACAATGATATGCGCTCCCGAAATACTTGCCGACAACTGTGGTATGGCACAAGGAGGATATATGTATAGAGATGAGTACCGTAACAGAATGGGGGCCGGTATGAATATATGGACTGAAGCTTACTCTATAATTGCTATCACTAACGATATTATAGCGGCAGTTGATAATATATCCGTAGAGGGAGAAGATATTAAAACAAGAGACCGAATTAAAGGTGAAGCTCTTTTTCTAAGAGGACTATTCTATTTCGATCTTTTAAGATCGTATGCCCGCGAGCCGAATCATTTGGTTGGCAATTTCGATCTTGGTGTTCCCCATATTACGGAGCCTTTTGTTAGCATGGGTCCTGGTGCATATCCCGAAAGAGCCGACATATATACTATTTGGACACAGATAGAAAAAGATCTTGGAGATGCTTTTGCTCTTCTTGACGGAAACGATGGTTCAAACTTTCCGCAAAGAGCCAGCAGCTATGCTGCAAAATCGCTTCTTGCAAGAGCCTACCTATATCAGTCTAAATGGGACGATGCTTTCAGTGCTGCAGATTGGGTAATAAAAAGCGGTAAGATAAACCTACATGATGGCGACTACAAAGATATATATACCAGTAGCGCCGAATCTATCTTTGAACTACGATATGCTACTCCAGAAGCTTTAGGATCAAGCTCCCTACATGCGCTTTATGCAACCGTTGATGATGGATACAGAGATGCTGATGGCTATGGAAACGGAAAAGGATCAGGTGAAGGAGAGCTAATTATTGCCGAAAACCTGAGGACGCAATTTGAAAGCGGCGATAAACGCCTTAATATGATGAGAAAAGCATACTTTGGCAGCAATAAAGTATGGTGGACTACAAAATTTAATAGCTGGCAAGGCACATTTGGTCAGGATAACATTCCGATTATCCGTATTGCAGAGCTTTACTTAATAAGAGCCGAAGCCAACCTAAGCCTATCATCACCCAACTACAATTTGGCAAGAAGTGATATTAATAGTATCAGACAAAAACGCGGATTGGGAGATACGCCTGCAAATAACGCAACTCTTATGACTGCTCTTGATAAAGAACGCCGCTTGGAGCTTTGCTTTGAAGGACATCGTTTCTACGACCTTAAGAGAAAAGGCTTGGATATAACTAAGGAAGCCCCAAGTACAACCTTTCCATATACCGATTTTAAGGTTGTTGCCGGTATTCCTCAAACAGAAATGGATGTAAACAAAAAGTTGGTTAATAATCCGGGGTATTAAAATTTAAAGAACGTATTACTATGAAAAGAATATATACATTACTACTGGCTTTCAGCGCCCTGTTTACTCTTTTTTCTTGCGAAGAAGAAGACAGAAAGTATTCGGGTCCGCTATATGTAGAGTTTTGCCCCGATAAATATGGGCAAACCGCTTCCCCTTCAGGCATCTATAAAGGAGCCGAAGATATTGGTACAGAAAATATAGGTGTGCAGCTTATTGGTCTCGCCGTGGGTAGCGATCTTACTGTAAACTTCCGCATAGCCGATCAGATATTTTATATGATTAGCCTTGACAAGTATGTCGCCGAGCTACCGGATGGAGCAAAGCCCAGCGATTATAATGTTATTCCGGCAACAGCCAAATATGGTGTAGATTATACGTTTGATGGACTTTCGGGAGTTACCTACAACCAATCATACGGAAGAGGCACTTTTACCATTAAAGCCGGCACCCAGTTTGGAACTGCTCCGATTGAATTTTTGACAAAAACCGGAGCCTCTACTTTTATGGTTCTTGAAGATAGCGATGGGCTAAGAGCCAATGTACCTACCGGATTGCTTAGAATCCAAACCGCTGTTGATAAAATTATTCTGTTAGAAGAAAACTTTGCAACAGATCCTTTTGGTAGAGGATGGACAGAGATTGATAAGGATGGTGATGGCTATACTTGGGAGTACTATACAAACCCTCCTTCTATAACATCAGATTCTTATCGGAGCAGCACAGCTTTATTGCCTGAGAACTATCTTGTAAGCCCACAGGTAACAATACCTGCAGATGCTAATAATGTTGCTCTAAGCTTCCAGGTTGCTTCCGGAGCAAGTGGCGACTATAAAGAACAGTATAGAGTATTAGCATCTGAAAATCCTATTACCAGCGCTAACTGTCGCAATGCCGATGTTGTGCAGGATTGGACTGAACTTACCGAAGCAAACACAAGCAAGAAGTTTACAGATGTGTTAGTTGATTTAGCAGCCTATAAGGGTAAAAGCGTTTATATCGCAATACTACATGGTAACTGCACCAATCAATACTTCATTTTATTAAGAAATCTGTCTATTTACACTTACTAAAAACCGATAATGCTATGAATAATATTAGATATATTCCTTTTCTCTTTTTGTTTCTCATAGCCATTGTCGGCTGCGACAAAGACGAGAAAACTACTGCAAGTCAGGATATATTAAGTACGGCTGCCACTAGTGTTACCGAAATAAGCGCGATATTAGGAGGTAACATTACTACAACTCTTAATGTAGTAGATAAAGGTATTTGCTGGAGTACATCTCCCAATCCTACTGTTACCGACGATAAGTTAAGTGGTTCTTCCGGAGCAGGAGATTTTACGCTTACAATTACCCCCCTTAAATCCGGTACTACCTACTATGCCAGAGTATATGTTGAAACGAGCGATGGCGTTAGCTACGGAGAGCTGAGAAGCTTTACTACAGACGGGCAGCTATCTATGACGCTTCCTTTTGTTGAGAGATTCAGAAGCGGAAGTGATTTTCCTCCCAAAAATTGGACGCTCATAGACCATGATGGAGATGGTAAGGATTGGCGTCAATATTCATCAACATTTAAGGGAGCCAGGTCAGACTCTTATGATAGTGGTGAAGACGAGGGTTTAACGCCATACAACTTTCTAGTATCTCCTAAGATAACAGTTTCCGGTACAAACGCTAAGCTTGAATGGAACATAGGGTCGATAGACGATAGCTACTTTGAAGAAACGTACAAAGTTGTAGTATCTGAAGAGAAATTTACCCCTGAAAATTGCACAACTAATGGTAAGAAAGTATTTGAAGAAACATTGAAAGCCGAAGCTGGTGAAACTTTAGTTAACCGCAGCGTTGATATATCAGAGTTTTCCGGTAAAGATATTTATGTGGCTTGGGTACACTACGATTCGGAAGACATATATGCTTTGATCCTTACTGATATAAGAATAGGTTCTACAGAAAGCCCTGCTTCTATATCGCTACCGGAGCTTTCATCTGTTGCGGTATCTAATATTACCATAAATGGGGCAGATGTTGAATCTACCATTGTTTCTGATGGAGGCGTTTCTATTACATCATACGGATTCTGCTATGGTGTAAATCCTTCGCCAACAATAGCAGATAATGTAGAGGCCGTTTCTGTAAGTGCGTCGTTACAGAGTATTGCTGCTACCCTTTCGCTTCAAAAAAGTACCACCTACTATGTACGTGCCTATGCCGTTAACACAGTTGGTGTATTCTACAGCAAGGATGTTGAGGTAGTAATGCCGGATTATACCGAGACCGAGATATATGCCGAAAACTTTGAAGACGCTCCGTTTAACAGAGGTTGGAGAGAGCTTGATATTGACGGAGACGGATACACATGGGAGTTTTATGAAGACACTCCTTCCATGACATCTGATTCATATAGAGGAGGTGCACTTACGCCGGAGAACTATCTTGTAAGTCCTGCAATACCTATACCTAGTGATGTTGGAGTAGCTAAGATTATTTTCCAGCTAGCTTCGGGAGATGATACTTACTATGAAGAAGAGTATAAAGTTGTTATCTCAGAAAGTAAGATTACAGAGGCCAACTATATGTCTGCAACAGTTTTACAAGATTACACGGAGCTGACTGAAGACTATGCCGACAAAGCATTTCAGGATGTATCTATTGACATCCCTTCTTCATACAATGGAAAAACAGTATATATAGCCATTGTACACGGAAACTGCTCGGATGTGTACTATATCATGCTTAGAAACTTTAAGGTTGTAGATTATCGCGATTGATGAGTTAGCTAACGAATAAAAAGAGGAGAGAGCATGTAACATGCTTTCTCCTCTTTGCTTGAATCCGGATTATCTATTCTAATTCGGATTATTAGTCGGTTTAATTTTGTATGTATCCCCCGATAGCAGTATCCTCAAGGTAATATTATCGGCTGCAAGATTTCCGTTCTTATCTGTACGAATAGGCATACATCCCTGCGGCTCGAATACCATTACCGTTCTATCGCCAATAACCTCAAAGCTGTTATCTGCTTTTACTATAATTGCAGTGGACTCATCAATACCTATACCGGGCAGGCTATTTTCTACAACAAGCGTAATAAGGCGATTTTGCCTTTTACGTTGAATAAAATGCTGATCTACGATAGCGTTATCAATAAAGCCAAAGCCTTCGGCAACTTCTACATTTCCTTTAAGAATACACGGAAATGCAGGTCCATCTTTAGCATCGGGGTTAACTACTTCTTCGCCGGTAAGCATAATCTTACTCATTACAGCAGCACCGGCGCTCGTTCCACCTACAACGCCCCCGTTATGGTGGATCTCTTTAATTTTCTCTAGGAACTTAGTTCCTAGCAGAATTTTGGTAAGTGCGTTTTGGTCGCCTCCGGCAAAATAAATACCTGTCGCGCCATCCAGCTTACCAATATTTTCGGGTAAGTCGGCTTCGCCTTGTGCAAAGAATACATAGTCAACATTGGTGCATCCAAAACCTTTGAACTGGTCAACCAGATAAAGGGCCGTTTCGTATGCATCGCCACTGGCAAAGGGTACAACAATAATTTTAGCATCGTGACCGCCGGCCAGCTCTATATACTTTTGCATCATATATTCCGGGCGGTCTCCGCCTCCAATAATGAACAAATGACCATTATGAGGCAGTACACTTTCTTCTTTATTCTGAGTATCCGAAGAACCACAGGATACCAGCATACAAAGAAAAGGTAGCATTAAGTAGAAAAGGATTTTACGTTTCATAATTTGGTATTAGGTGTTTTGTATTTTACTAGCAGCAATAAGCACCAGACAAATAATCTGGTGTACAAGGTTTTTGGGTAAAAGAATTTAAACTTTGATGAGTTCTAACGCAATTTTTGCAGAGTTTTCAATGTCTTTTAGCAATACAAACTCTTCGTTCGAGTGTGGATTTTGGGCTCCTGTCCCAAGGTTAATTGTAGTTATGCCTTTTGCGTTTAGCGAATTTGCATCGCTGCCACCCCACGACATGCTAGCTTTAGGTTCTAGCTGCAGTGCTTTAAACACTTCGGTTATTCGTTTGTAAGGTTCGTCATTGGATGTTATCTGATAGGGCTTAAAATCCCATATTATTTCGCACTCAACAGAGCCGCCGTATTTTTTGGCTGCATCCATAAATGCCTGCTTAACTTTTGCTGCTTGCTCTTCAACGATCTCCGGCTTTGTTGAACGGATTTCGCCTTGCATTTCAACATAATCGGGAACAACATTTGTTGCAACTCCACCGCTTATTATACCGATATTAGCTGTTGTTTCGGGATTAATACGACCAAAAGGAAAGCTAGCTAACGCTTCAACTGCAATCTGTATGGCATTTACCCCTTTTTCCGGCGAAATACCCGAATGCGAAGCCTTTCCGTTAATCTTAACGTTAACCGTAACGGCACCGCTTGATTGGTTGACAAAATACCCTGTTGGTAAATATGAGTCGAATACAAAGCCTGAGGTTATTGCTTTATCCAGCTGCAAATTCTGAGAGCCAAACAACGTTGTTTCTTCGCAAGTTGTGAAAGCCAATGTAAACGGGCGCATTGGTATATTCTGCTCTATTGCTGTTTTTACAGCATACAGAATGGCAGACATCCCTAGCCTATCGTCCACGCCAAGTACTGTTGTTCCGTCTGATGTAATTCTATCTTCTAGAAAAACAGGTTTAAGACCTTTAGTAGAGCGGGCCGTATCCATGTGGGAAAGAAGAACGAAACTACCGCCACCATTAACCTGACATATAACATTACCTGTATTACATCCGGTAGCTGCTGCAGATTGATCTTCATATGGCGACAAACCTAACTTCTGAAGAAAACTAATAATATACTGCGCAACAGGCTTTTCATTGCCGGATACTGCGTCTATCCTAGCAAGGTCAAGAAATAAATCTATAATGTGTTGAGAGTTCATAAAAATGAAAGATTAGAATTCGACATACAAAAATAAGATGAGTAGATCTGAGAGCATACCACTCTCCTAGCCGACCAGTCCACTGCTTAAAGTTTCTTTTAAAAATCTATATCGAAAGCTAAGCTTACCCATCTTTTTACTTTAGGACACTATAAACGTAGGCATTTTTTTCTAAAGTATATGTTCGATTTAAGCTAATTACAGTATGAAAAAATTATAAAAATCTACCTGTAGTCTGCTATTCTGTATTTATAGCACAGGCTTTAAAATCCATTAAGTTCTACAGTAACTGTAGGAATCAACAGTAAAAAGCCTAAAATAATCAAGATAAGTATAAGCGGCCATACCCAACGTAACCATTTACCATACTGAATACGGGCAATACCCAGCACTGCAATAAGTACTCCGGATGTAGGCGTTATCATATTAGTAAATCCATCGCCAAACTGGAAGGCCATAACCGTTGCCTGACGAGAAACTCCGATAAGGTCGGAGAATGGTGCCATAATAGGCATTGTTAATGCAGCCTTTGCACTTCCCGATGGAATAATAATGTTTATCAGCGTTTGAATACAGTACATAACTCCAATAGACGCAACCTTTCCGGCTTCGCCCATTGCTTGCGACAAGCTGTATAAAATGGTATTTATGATCTTTCCGTCCTCTAAAATAACAATAATACCTCCGGCTAAACCTACTACCAGCGCTGCCGACATAATATCTTTAGCACCTTCTATAAACTGTTTCGCAATATTATTTACAGACATAGCAACGGCAATGCCGCTAAGAATTCCCAACCCCAAGAAAAGAGCACAAAGTTCATCTAAATACCACTCGTAGCCCATTACTCCTACCACCAAAAATACAATAGTAAATGCAAAAAGTGTAAGTACAAAAAAGTGCACTGATTTTCGAAGCGACAAAAATCCAACTATAGCAAAGGTTAACGTAATTATTGGTATAAGAAATGGTACAACCGTTGATGTATCGCCTACAGTCAAAGTTGACTCTGAATAATAGCACGAAAAGATTACCAGCGTTACTAGTGTTAGGATATAGCTTACAATAGCCGATTTAGGTTTGCTGTATTTAATAGATTCCATCTCACTGGAAGTCTTTTCGCGCCAGTAACTGTCCTCCTCATACATTATAGATTTGGTAGGATCTTTCTTTATCTTTTTCGCATACCTAAGTACTATGAAAATGGCGACAGCATTTATAATCAGCCAGCAGAAAATTCTATATTCGATACCTGAGAATAAAGGTAATCCGGCCATTCCTTGCGCAATACCAATGGTAAAAGGGTTAAGTATAGCACCTGCAAACCCAACGTGAGCAGCAACATATACCATACATACCCCAACAATAGAGTCGTACCCCATAGAAATAGCAAGGGGTATTATAATAGCCACAAAGGCAATAGTTTCTTCGCTCATCCCGAATACCGCGCCAAATACGCTAAACAAGATCATAATAGAAACTATAATGATGTTATTTACACCAACCTTGCATAAAAACCGATTACCCTCTAAACGCTTGGTGCGACGAAGAAAGGAAAGGATACCGGCATCAATAGCTTTGGTTGAATTTACAATCCAAAACGCTCCGCCAATAACCAAAATAAACACTATTATTCGGGACTGCTTAACAAAACCTTTAATAAATGATGTAAATATCTGCCAGGTTTGCGGTTGGTTGTCGATATACTGAAACTCTAGCATTGTCTGCTCTACGCCATCAACAACCACGGTTTTCTCTACATACTCTCCTCCGGGAACAACCCATGTAAGTATGGCGCAAAACACAATGATGGCGAAGATTATTACGTAGGTGTGCGGTACGGCTCGCTTTTTCTTAGTCATAACAAGAGGGTTAGGTTTTAGGTAGGGCGAAGATGGAAATTTTTTTTTGACAAAAAACTTATAAAATCGAAAAAAGAAAAAGACATGTTTCTTAACAGGTATTTTTATTCCGATATAGATACTTCAACATACTTATAATAAGCAACTTATCATTAAAATCATTTAATAAATGTTAACTGTCCGTTTCCTGTAGAGAGAGACATTTTGCTCTCTTCAGTCAGCGTTGTATATAGTATGCTTGTATAAGCCTGCACATTTATCCCCCTTTTTTTGGCATTGTACCCCGCTGCAAATCGAGGAAAAACTGACGGGTAAACATCAAGTCCGTTGCTTTATGAAAACTTATCCCCATTAAAAACATACTGACCAAAGAAGCCCAGCTGCAGCAGCTTCATATCAGGGCGATGAACGTAAACCTTACTCTTACCGTTATTTTCTATGTAAAATCTGCTGTAGCTATGAAAAACAGATCGAACACAACTTTGCGCCCATAGTAATGGTATTGCAGCTCTAAAGCCTCCGTCTTTCCTTTGCTTTTATTATCCGACAGGTTTATACCATAAGAGGCGTTAAAACCTATTTTCTTATAAGTGAACCCCAGCCCTATATTAAGCGGACTTTTGGTATATACGCAACTTTATTGCTTGATTCATCCTCGTAAGTAAGTATCGAAAACATTTGAGAGATAAACGTGCGTACGGTTAAGCTTTGCTCAAATGGTTTGATGTAAATACTATCCTTTTACGCATAACATATACTTTGCACAGAAAACAGAAAAAACAGTATGCTAGCTATATATTTGCCCAACTTGATAATTGCGTGTATTGATTAAACTTTTTAAACCGCTTTTAAGCCCCCTTTGGAGGTTGGGGGCTATCTGCCTATTGTTGTTGAGCTTCTTCGATAATTTTATCAGCTAAGAGTTGTAGCACGCATTTGTCGTAATCGCTCAACTCTCCAGAACCATTGGCCTCTGTAAAATGCAGCTTAAATGCCTCTATCGTTATATTCGGCTTTTTTACACCATAACCTATCAGCATAAAGTTTACCATGGGATCTCTTAAACCGGCAACAACCGTTGCGTCTTGGCTCATTTGCCTTGCTGCTTCTTCATCATACCAAAGGCCGTAACCGGCTTCTGCAAGCCGTTTCCATGGAAAATATTTATTCGGATCAACCTTACGCCCCGGTGCAATATCCATGTGTCCAATAAAGTTACGAGCAGGGAATTTATATCGACCCTTAAGGTAGTCAAGCACCTTCATAACAGAATCAATTTGCACTTCTGGAAATGGCTCAAAGCCGGTATTTACAATCTCTATTCCAATAGTAGCGCTATTCAAATCACTCATAGAGAACCATGATGAGGCTCCTGCATGATGACCTCGTTTCTTTTCATCAACCAGCTGTAAAATCGTTCCGTCTCTATCAATTAAATAATGCGAGCTGACCTTTCCATATTTTGTTGCCAAAAGCATATATGCAGTGTCATAGTTACATCCTGTATGATGTAGGAGTACATAAGATGCCATTCTGTCGCTTATATTTGGCGACTTATGGTAGCTCTTCTTTGTTGGGTTATAGCCTACAACATTTTTAGTGCTGTTGCACGCTCCATATAGCAGTAATATTGATACTATTGCTGCCACACATAAAAAACTTTTTTTCATAGGACAATAATTTAGGTTATTGGTTTATAAATGCTTTACGGCTTCTGCTGCCGCCTCTATCATTGGCTTTGATGATACCTCGCTACCCACCGCCTGCTTCATCCATTCTTGTGGAATAAGCGTACCTAAGCGGTATATTCTGGATATCTCATCCGCAAATGACTTTCCTTTCAAATAGCCTTCCAGCTGAAACTCTATAAGATGTCCCATTGGGTAGTTAGCCAAATATAATGGATAGTCAATCATATGAGAGTATATACCAAGAATAGGAGAATTCTCTTCTCCAAGTATCGGTGCGTAGTAAGCGTTCCAAATTTCCTGAGCGATACGGATTACGTTTTCCTTAAGCTGTTCGACGGTTGCATTGGGATTAGCATACATCCACTCCCAGACCTTCATATCAACTAACGATACACCCATAATTTCGTAACAACCCCAGAAGTTATCCAGAACTTGAAGATAATCGCGCTTAGGATCGGCGTTCGACATGCCTAAAAGATCCAGGTCACGCTTTTGGAAAACAAAGGCTAACGCCTCGGTAAATGCAGTGTTAGGAACACCATTTAGCATGTAGTAATCAACATCGTATAGGCTGATTGTCTGTTCTACGTTATGTCCGAATTCATGAACTCCGATATTGTACCCTTTATAGTCTAAACCGTCCGCTCCGATTCTGCTACGTAAACGGGCTTTATCTCCCTTCATAGCAGCACCCCATGCATGGCCTGCGCCTCTCGATGCGTCCACCTGTATCTTAGAACATATACGGTCGGCTTCTGCCTGATTAAAACCCAACTTACGAAGGATTACAGGCAAGCCTGCCTGCAGTGCCTCACGATTGGGGTACAGCTTGCGTGTTATTGCATTCAACTCCTCTTCCGAAATATTGCTGCGTGGTTTAAATCCATCATACCAAATATCAAAAGGTTGAAGCTTGCGACCTAAATTTTTTTCGATTAACGCAGCAACATCTTTAACTTGCGGAGAAGAAACAAACTCAACAAATATGCGCTCTACATCTTCTTTAGAGAACTCCATATTTTTATCAAACGCTCTTTGAATGTAGGTGGGATATTGCTTATAGTATGGATCTTGCGCCTTATATGCCAAGAAATTATTAAGCAAGTATTGATAACGAACATTTGGCTCCGGCAAAGCACTTATTTCCTTGCCCTGCTCATACACCTTATTGGTTAATGGATTCCAATCAATAGCCGGATTATTAATTACGATTTCAGGGATTTCTTGCGTTACAATTCGCTTCATTACTTCGTAAATCATCTGCTGCTTTTCAAGACCAACCCCCTTATTCGCATAGTTTGATTTCAGCTCATCGCGTAAATTCCAATGGCTAATCAGCTTCATATTTTCGGGGAAAAGCTTCTTGCTATCGTTGTTCAGCAAGTGCCCCATCATTATGTTATAATCAGAGATATAAACATCGGCATTAGTGGTTACCTCAGCCGCTTTTTGCTGTAGCTCTGCCGGAACACGCGATATAAACAAATCGCCCATACGCGCATAAGCCCAATCTAAGCGAGACCATTGCGGTGCGTTTTCCGTTTTTTCTTTTAGGTTATATGCCGGAAAGTTAAGCATGGTAACAAATGCGACCTTATTAGCAAACATATCATCGGTAAGATGCGCCGATACATCGTATGCTCCTAATAGCTGATCTACAGGTAGCATCTTAGCACCATCCAGATGCATTGGCAGCTTAAGATCTACGCTTATTTTATTAAAGCTGCCAAATATACTCTCGAAAGCATTGGAAAGCGTTGTAAATAGCTCTTCTCTCTCCTGCTTATTGTTTACATAATTATCTATGCAAAACCGTATAAAATCCTGATCGCTGCCATCGGTACTCTGCCATAGTGCAGCAACCTGATTTACACCTTTGGCAGCCCTATTAATATCTATATCAGAGTATTTAGATTTTAAAGAATCTAGCGCTTGTTGTACCATCTTTTCGCTTACGTTTGATGTTGTTGTATTTTGGCTTGATGTACCGCCACCACATGCTCCCAGCAATAATGCGGCTAAAATGCTTAAAGGAAAAATTATTCTCATACTAAGCTATGTTTTTATCTGTGAGTAACTTTTAGTCTTCCTGTTAAAGATAAAATTCCGTTGATAAAAGTTAACGGATGCGGCGGATTACCCAGCACATATAAATCCACATGGTACTTTGATAAAAAGCTACGGTTAACAGCCTTGCTATCGGCAAAAATACCTCCGCTTATTGCATCTGTTCCTGCCAGAATTAATATCTTAGGTTCCGGTGTTGCGTTGTAACAAATCTCCAACGGTTCGGCCATATTTTCCGAGATAGGTCCTGTTATAACAATTCCATCAGCATGACGAGGAGAAGCAACAAACTCAATCCCATAGCGCCCCATGTCGAAGTTTACGTTACCTGCTGCATTCAGCTCCATTTCAGCCGAATTATCTCCGCCAGCCGACACCTGGCGCAGCTTAAGCGCCCTACCAAAGTATGATTTTATTTTTTTACGTACTAAAGAAGGATCTAAGACAATAGCATCCGTATCACCGGCCTTTATAATCAACCGGTTTATATCGTTAGTTGCTATCTTAAAATCGTTGGTAAAGTTGATTTTATTGGGAGAGTGAAGCTGACACTCCTTGCAAAAAACACATTTCGCAAGGTTAATAGAAAATGGTTGCGCATTTATCGCCGCCGTGGGGCATAGCTCCATCAGCTCTTTTGCCTCCGATGCAGTAATAGAACCGTCTATTTGCGGTCGTCCGCGAAAAAGAGGTGTAAGCTGTACATCTTCTAGGTTAGAAACGTACTGCTTGCCGTGTTGGAATAATATTTTCAGCTCTTTTAGCATACTCTACAAGTCATGTCCGCAATAAGATAAGTTGAAACTCTTGTTGCATATTGGAAAATCTGATATTTCCTGATTTCTCACTGCAAGCGCCAACCCCATCCAGTTATGCAGCGACGGGTCTTTTACTTTATAGTGAATCAACTCTCCTTTCTCGTTAGTAATAGCCGTGTGACATATCTCTCCACGCCACCCTTCAACTAAAGAAATTGTAAACTTATTTGCTTGTAACTTTAAGCTATAGTTGGGCTTAGGAATTTCTTCGTTAATCAATAGCTGGTGCTTTTCTAGTAGCAGCTTAACCATCTCAATTGATTGCTCCACCTCATACCTACGCATTAGCGCACGCGACAGCATATCGCCTGTTTCCATCGCTACAGGCAAAAAATCTAAGTGCTTATAGTATTGAAACGGGTGACTATAGCGAATATCCCGCTTATTATTTGATGCTTTTGCAGCAAGCCCTACAATACCTGTCATATGTGCCTGCTTCGGTGTAAGTATGCCGATTTCTTCAAATCGGGCTAGAACGCTGGGCAGCGTATATATACGGGTTGTAAGCTGCTTGAAACGTTGCTCTACATCTTCTATATTGTTCAAAACCTGTTGCGCAACCTCGCCAGTAAGAGGGTAGTTTGATCCTGCCGGACGAATAAAACCTTTACCAAATCGATTACCACACCACAGCTGTGTGGTATTAATAACAATGGTACGCAACGCTTCAGATACAACCTGACCTAGCTGATAGGCAATATCCGTACATAACGCTCCTGTGTCGCCTATGTGGATAGCGATGCGCTCCAGCTCTAAAGCAATAATGCGCTCCAGCTGCAACCTGTCCGGAACAGCAACACCTGCTAACGACTCCATACACACGGCAAAAGCCAACGAATGCCCCACAGCGGTATCTCCGGCAATACTTTCTGCTAGTATAGAACGTTGTAAAATCGTGCTTTTTGTCAGCATTAGCTCTTCAATGCCTCTATGCTGGTAGCCAAGCATTATTTCGAGGTGCAGTACTTTTTCTCCATTACAGATAAAACGAAAATGCCCCGGTTCTATAACTCCCGCATGGATTGGACCAACGCCCACCTCGTGCAGCTCATCACTACTGATAGAATAAAAAGGGTAGTTCTCTATTACATTTTGATGATTGTACCTATTTGCGGGATAGCGGATAGGTTTTAACCAAGGGTGATCTGGGAAGCTTACACCCCAATTTTCGTGTATCTCCCGCTCAAAACAATGAAAAGCGTAATGCTTGCTTGTTAACGATGGCAGGCTAGCCCCTACCCTTTTTTGCCTATGCCCTAAAACAAACAGCTTATGCTCTTCGTCATCGGCTAAACAGCAGTAAAAAGTAAGGTCATCCTCGGAAGGTACAGCGTAGTATGTAACGCAATGGATACCAACGGACTCCATCAACATATCCACCTCTGCGTAGAATTGGTTGTATGGTAGTATTGGTATTTGTTCTATATCAAGGCTGGAGCCATTTTCAACTTCCACCATTATCTTTAACGTGCTAAATCTTATTGCACAAATTTAGCAAATAGAAAAGGATAATCAAATATAAATAGCAGGCTATTTTTTCTCCTCAGGATATTCAATGCGGGCATGGTAAATATTGCCTAACTTCTTTTTCAGAATTCGCTTTGCTTCTGTAATATCCTTAAACGTCATGTTAACATTATTAAAAAAGCCATTCTCTCTTTGGTTATTCACAATTTTTTCGACCAAATTGTTAATCGTCTCAATATTTATGGGAGACAACGTGCGCGATGCCGCCTCTACGCTATCGGCCATCATTACCACAGCCGTTTCTTTGCTCATCGGATTTGGTCCCGGATACTGGAACATAGAAAAATCAATAGCTTCAGGATGTTTTTCTCTGTACTTGCTGTAAAAATAAAACGTTTTAGACGTAGCGTGATGTGTACGTATAAAATCGATTATGGCATTTGGCAGATTATATTTTTTTGCCATCTGTACTCCATATTCCACATGTCCAATAATAATAGCAGCGCTTTGTTCCGGTTCCAGTAACTCATGTGGATTAAAACCTGTTGTCTGATTCTCGATAAAATATGCCGGATTCTCCAGCTTACCTATATCGTGATAAAGCGCACCACAACGAACAAGCAGCGGATTTCCACCGATTTCACGAATTACCTCTTCAGCTAAGTTAGCGACTTGCATTGAGTGCTGAAATGTTCCGGGGGCACTCTCTGCCAGAGTACGTAATAGCTTGCGGTTGGTATCGCTCAGCTCCATCAGCGTAACGTTTGATAAAAAACCGAACAACTTCTCTAATATATATACCAGCTGATATGCGGTGAGTAAGAATAATATATTTAATCCGAAGTTAAGTAAGAACCGCCAGCTGAAATTGCTGAAAGATCCTTCCTGTACAAAATGAATTGCTAGGTACGATACAACATATGCGGCCAGCACCATACCCATAGCCACAAATAAACGCCCCCTCCTGTACATCGTCCTAAAGCTGATAACAGATGCCACGCCTGCTACAAAGTTCAAGAAAATAAATTCATAGCTGTCGGGTACATAAAAAGCAAACAGCATCAGTACTACCCAATAGGTAACTACTGCCGGACGAACAGTGAAGAATGTGCTGATATATATCGGGATAATTGCTAACGGAACAATATAAATACTAAACCGGGACTTCTGTTCAAAAAAGAATAAATATGAGAATAAAACGATGAGTATCAGGATAATAGAAAGGCTCAACAGGCGTGTAAT
>JAVBOE010000108.1:0-9955 GCA_031550925.1 Bacteroidales bacterium
AAAGATACTAAAGTCTTCGCCTGAAGGCGAGGGATTTTCCCCCAGAAACTGACATTAATATTTTTAAACAGTCTCTTAGATCGAACGCATGTTAGTATAAGCTAATGCATCTCGGTTTTTCAAATTCGAATTGATGTTATATCTTTGAAGTAAAGACATCCGATTTGGATACATTTCATCAAATACTGCAAAAGGTTTGGGGGCATCAGAACTTTCGCCCCTTACAGGAGGATATCATTCACTCTGTTTACGAGGGGAATGATACGCTAGCCCTTATGCCCACAGGTGGAGGAAAGTCTATCACATTTCAGGTACCTGCTTTGGCAAAAGAAGGTATATGCCTTGTTATCACTCCGCTTATTGCTTTGATGAAAGATCAGGTTGAAGCACTGAAAGCAAAGAAGATAAAGGCTTTGTCGATTCATTCGGGAATGGATGCCCGAGAAATAAGCATTGCGCTGGATAACTGCATATATGGCGACTATAAATTTCTATACCTATCGCCCGAGCGAATTGGTACTGAAATCTTCCGCCAGCGAGTACAAAAAATGAACGTTAGCTTCATCGTTGTGGATGAAGCACACTGCATATCACAGTGGGGGTATGACTTTCGCCCGTCTTACTTGAAGATTGTTGAGCTACGCGATCTTGTTCTATACGCTCCCGTAATCGCGTTAACGGCAACCGCAACCCCGCTTGTTGCCGATGATATTATGGATAAACTGAGGTTTAGGAAAAAGAACCTGCTTAAAACTTCGTTCGAGCGTAAGAACCTTGCTTATATCGTTCGTAAAACAGACGACAAGCCAAAATATCTTCTAAAGGTTGCAGAAAAAACACCGGGGTCGGGTATTGTGTATGTAAGGAGCCGCAAGCAAACAAAGGAGGTTTGCGAGCTGCTTCAGAGATCGGGACAAAGCGCCGATTTCTATCACGCCGGACTATCGCCAAGTGTACGCTCGCAAAAGCAGGATGAGTGGAAATCGGGAAAAACCAGAATAATAGTTGCTACCAACGCCTTCGGGATGGGGATTGACAAGCCTGATGTACGTTTTGTCGTTCACATTGATGTTCCCGACTCTATTGAAGCATACTTTCAGGAAGCGGGACGTGCCGGAAGAGATGAGCAGCGAGCATACGCCGTACTGCTATACAACGATGCCGATAGAACAAAGGCCGGGCAACGAATAAGGGTAGAGTTCCCTCCCATCGAAACAATACGAAAAGTATATCAGGCGGCATGTACGTTCTTAAACATCCCTTACGGTGCAGGGAAAAACACGGCCTACGATTTTAACCTTACCAACTTTTCTATTGCATATAAAGTACATACACTAACGGCATATAGCGCCCTACAGATACTACAACGAGAAGGGTATTTGGAGCTGACCGATGAGCTGGACAACCCATCGAGAGTAATGTTTACCATTGGTCGTGATGAGCTGTATAAGTTTCAGGTTAACCACGCCGAGCTCGATGCTTTTATTAAGCTGCTGCTTAGAGCATACAGCGGTTTATTCTCCGAGTATGTAAGAATAAACGAAGAAACGCTGGCAAAAGCAGCAAACATAAGTCTCGACAACGTTTACAACAACCTAAAAACCTTATCGCGGTTACATATCATATCTTACATTCCTAGAAAGAAAACGCCGATACTCTTTTTTAATGAAGAACGGCTTGATGATTCAAACCTCCGTATATCGGCAGAGAACTACGCTAGTAGAAAACAACGACAGGAAGAAAGGACCGAACATATGTTAGAGTATGCTTCGTCCACCAGTAAATGCCGCAGCCAGTTTCTACTTTCGTACTTTGGCGAGGCAGACAGCTACCGCTGCGGTATATGCGATGTATGTAAAGAACGTAACGAAATTGGGCTCAGTACTTACGAGTTCAACCTTATTCTCGATGATATAAAAAAAGCACTGCACGAGCAAGCGCTTAAGCTGGAATTGCTGGTTGATAGCTTACCTCAACAACCCGATAAAACAATAAAAGTTATCCGTTGGTTACTGGATAACGGTAAACTTCTTCAGCACGAAAACGGAACAATAACGTGGCATACCGGTAGCTAAGTCCGCCTACTGATATACCATGCCTCTTACTCCAATAGCATTGATTTTAATTTTTCTTGCTTTTCCTCATCAAAATTTAAAACTGTATGGGCATAGCTGCATACCCCTTCGTGATCTTTACCAATAACCTTAAATGCGGTATCAAGATATTGCTCATCGGCTTTCATCAGTACATCAAATAGTTCTCTTGCGGATTCTGGCACACGAACTTCCAACTTGCCGATAAAGTCTTTCAAGTAATCGTTTGTCAGCATATAGCTATCCCGAACATCGTTCCATTGAACACCTAAAAGCGACATTAAAAGAGCAGCGGCATATCCTGTACGATCTTTGCCTGCCGTGCAGTGGAAGAGTATCGGGTAATTTGTTTCATCAAGCAATACGTTTAAAAACTGTGCATACTGCTTACTGTAGCCTGTTACAAACGAGCGATATACTTGGCACATCAACGCTTTTGCATCCGATGTTTTGAGCTGCCCCGACATTAGCTGAGGAATATACTGCTTAACATCTCCTCCTAAAATCGGAATCCTTATTTTAGATAAATCAACTCTATCATATGAAGTAGGACTACTCGCAACCTCTTCATCATCTCTAAAATCTATAATAGTCTTTATTTTAAGGCTATCCAGCAGTATTCTACCTTCCTCTGTAACGCCATCCAGCTTTGCCGAACGGTATATTTTATTTTGCTTTACCGTTTTATCATCGGCATTGTAACCACCTATATCCCTAAAATTTTCTATACCGATACTTGCAGATAATATATTATTCATCATACTTGCTTAATAATTCAAATATTGTCTCAACTTCTCCGTCATTTCTCGCTCCGTTCGAAATGATGTGCAAAATTAAACAGCGCTTTCAACATTCCAGGTAAAAACACGGATACCTTGCTCGGGAGCTTTTTCATTCAGCCTGCGAAAGCTGCTAACAACAGCTTCAACTTTTTCATCCTCAACAATGGCAAGTATTGCAGAATTCAGCTCCGGCCAAGCATGGCTTCCCAAGTGCGGATCACCATCTACGCTGCCGCGACCATGAACGGTATCCCATTTAGTATATCCTCTCACAAGGCACTTATCAAAAATAAACATTACACGCTCCGTTAATGCCTGATTATATGATATAAAAATTGCTTTCATTATTTATTTTATTTATGTGTGGATGTCTAAATATTACATACTATTTCGAGAGAAGCATCTATTATGCTAGCAGCAACAATGCGATTTGCCCCTAAATCCCCTAAAGGGGACTTTTTTGTCTCAGACTATTCCCCTTTAGGGGATAGGGGCTTTAAATAAATGCTTCATTTTACTCGACATAGCATCAATTATTTTTAAACAACCTCTTCTAAGGTTATCGTTTTGTTATTTTTCAATTTCTCTCAAATCTGCATGAAGCTTGGCTATACGCTTACGCTCCTTTTTCATATAGTTTGTACCAAATAGCGTATAAACCACAGGAATAATGATTAAGGTAATAACTGTTGAGAAGGTTAAACCTCCAATAACGGCGATACCCATTGGTTTCCAAATAGCAGATCCTTCGCCCGAACCAATTGCTAAAGGAAGCATACCTAAGATTGTTGTTAATGCCGTCATAAGTACCGGACGTAAACGAGACTTACCTGCTGCAATTACAGCTTGGCTTACAGCCATACCACGCTCGCGAAGTAAATTAGTAAAGTCAACCATCACAATACCTGTCTTAACAACAATACCAACAAGCATTACAGCACCAATAAGAGCGATAAGGCTTAACGATGTATTAGTCATCCACAAAGCAAGAAATACCCCCGAGAATGCGAATGGTAACGATAGCATGATGATGAACGGCATACGCAACGACTCGAACTGGGTACACATAACAATGTAAACCAAAACAACAATTAGCAGCAGCAACGTTCCCATATCTCCAAAAGATTCTTGTTGATCTTTATAAGCACCACCAATAGCGATATATACACCTTGTGGCGTTTCCAACTTTGCAATCTCTGCCTGTATGCCTGCAACAACATCACTTAACGCTGCCCCATATATGCCGGATTGAATAGTAATTATACGTTGACGATTCTCGCGCTCAATGGTAGGAGGAGTAAAGTATTCTACAACCTCGCCAACATCACGTACACGCACTGATTGTCCCAGAGTATTATATATCAGGATGTCCTCTATAGCTTGTACCGACTGGCGAAATTCTTCGCCATAACGAACAACAACATCATACTCATCACCATCTTCGCGATATATACTTGCCGTTAATCCGTTAATCCTATTACGAACAGTATATGCAGCAGTACTCATATTTAACCCATAGTAAGCCAGCTTTCTTCTATCGAAGTTTACACGATACTGAAGCTGCATAGGGTCTCGGCTCAACCGTGTATCAATCGCTCCTTTAACATTTTCCTTGATACTATCGGCAAGTCTTTTTGCATAAGTAGAGGTTACATCAAAATCGTACCCGAATATCTGCACATCAAGGGTATTGCTACCAAAGGATCCTCCGGTACTAGCTCCCGGGGTTACGGTATATTTTTCTACCTCGGGAATGCTGCCTATCTGCTTACGCAATAAATCTGAGATTTCAAAAACGCTTCTATCACGAGTAGTCGATTTTGTCATACCTACTGTATAGTTTATCACATTCGTTCCCGACTTACCAAAGGCTGCCATTATATTGCTACCATCGGCAGCACCTGCACTGGTTGATAGAACTTCTACCTCAGGATAGCTTCTAATCATTTCTTCTATCTGATAAGCAATAACCTTTGTAGTTTCAAGCCCTGTACCTTGTGGCAGCTCTACTGTAGCACTGAATTGGTTATCATCCGACTCCGGCATAAATTCTGTTGGAACCTGAGAAATAAGGAAAATACTTGCTACAAAAATAAGGATACACCCAATAATTACACCTGTACGATGGTGTACAGCCCAGCTAAGCAGCTTGGCATACCCAACATCAAGCTTATCTAAGAATTTATCAATAGGTTTAAAAATAACACCCATCCCTTTGTATGTATGCGCTTTATCATACTTCAACATCAATGCCGAAAGCGTAGGCGTAAGCGTAATAGCAGCAACTGTAGAAACTACAACTACAATAGATACAATCCATCCAAACGGTTGGAACATAATACCGGCCATACCTCCAACCATAGTTAATGGTAAGAATACGGCAACTACCGTAAGAGTTGTTGCAATAACAGCCAACCAAACCTCGTTAGTACCATATATAGATGCCTCGCGGGCAGAGCTGCCTCGCTCAATGTGTTTGGTGATATTTTCGAGTACAACAATAGCATCATCAACCACCATACCGATAGCAATAGAGAGCGAGCTAAGCGAGATAACGTTTATAGACCCGCCCGTAGCAAACAGATATATAAAGGCCGCGATTAACGACACCGGGATCGTTAAACAGATAATAAATGTTGCTCTCCACCTACCCAAAAAGAATAGTACTACCAGCACAACAAAGATGAACGCATACATTACTGTTTCGCTCAAACTGCTGATACTATCTTCTATATACTCTGATGTATCTGTAATTGTTGCTATCTGGATATCGGGTGGTAAGCTACCCTTTAATCGTTCTATCTCGGCCAAAACATTTTGGGCAACCGCTACAGTATTTGCACCCGATTGTTTTTGTACAATGATGCGTACACCTCGCTTCCCGTTAACACGCTCTGTAATCGTTTCTTTCTGCAGCGTATCTTTAAGGGTCGCAACATCCGATAGTAAGACGGTACGCCCTCCGGCATTGCTTACAACAATATCTTTAAGCTCATCGCTATCATCAAACTCTCCTTCGATACGAAGGGTAAACGATTCAGAACCCACATCAAACATACCTCCAGGCACATTTAAGTTTTCCGCTCCGATTACCGCCCCTATTTGCTCGATGGTAAGCTTATAGGCCTCCATTTTTACAGGATCGAGGTTTACCTGTACTTCTCTTACAGGTGCCCCGCTGATGCTTATAGAACCAACACCGTCAATTCTATTTAGGGGATTAATAAGCTTATCGTCAAGTATTTTATTAATTGCAGCGTAACTTTCGTCTGCTGTAGCTGATAAAAACAGTACCGGCATCATACTTGAGTTGAACTTAAATATAACAGGCTTATCGGCATCATCGGGCAAGTATTGCTCTACCATGCCAATAGCATCTCGCACATCGTTTGCCGCCTCATCCATATTAATACCCCACTCAAACTCTACCGTAATAAGCGAAAAGTTATCGTACGATTTTGATGTAAGCTTTTTAAGGTTATTAACTGTATTAAGGCGATCCTCAAGAATCTTGGTAATATTCGTTTCAATATCGGCAGCACTTGCTCCGGTGTATGTTGTAAACACGCTGACTGCAGGTATATCCATCTCGGGATACAGGTCGATAGCCAAATTACGTAAAGAGAACAGGCCGAGTATTATCACTCCAATAAAGATGATAATAACAGATAGCGGTCTCCTAACGGAGGTTTCGTATATTTTCATTTGTAATAGTTTCTTTTATAATAATATGCACAAGTGTTTACAATACACTCTTTCAGCACTATTTACTTTATTTATTTCTGAACTTCTACTTCCGTCTTATCTCGCAAAGTTGTACGCCCTGCTACAACAACTTCTTCACCTTTATCTACTCCCGAGATAACCTCAAACTCAGCTTCCATACGGCGTCCAAGCACTACCACTCTACGATAAGCCACGCCATCTTCTACAATAAATACATATCGTTCATTCGAACCTTCCTGCTTTTGAATTGATAGGTCGGGAAGAACGGCACGCTCAATCTGGTCGAACTTAACCTCTACGCGGGCAAACATTCCGGGACGAACAGCCATGTCGGCATTCGGGAGCTTAACTTCCACATCAAATGTGCGTGTTTTGTCATCAACCGTAGGATGTACTAAATATACTGTTCCCTCAAATACGCGGTCGGGGTAGGTATCAAGCTTAACGTTAACTTTCATGCCCTCCTTCACTTTCGGGAAGAATATCTCTTGTATGCTGATCATAATCTTTACAGGCTGCATCTGCATAATGGTTACCACAGGCTGCACGCCAAACATATCGCCATCGTCGTAGTTACGAGCAGAAACTATACCGTTAATAGGGCTGGTAAGCTTAATATTATCCGATAAATTTTTTACCGATGTAGTAGCTATATCAACCTGTGCCTTAAGGTTTTCATACTCCTGCTGAGAGATAGCTCCTGCCTTCAGCAAGTTCTCAAGACGTTTTAAATCTTGCCTTAACACATCAAGCTGAACCTGTGCTGTTTTTTGCTGCGTATTATCCATCGTTGCCAACACCTGTCCGACTGCAACTTTATCGCCAACTTCAACATTTATTTTTTCAATACGAAGTGGCATAGACGGACTGATATTGTTCAGCTTAAATGCATCCACAGTTCCGGTATATTCATAAACCTGATCAATAGGTTTTACTTCTATTTTCTGCACTTTTACCAGAGGCTTTTTTACCTCAACCTCTTCTGTAGTAGTTTTTCCCTTACATCCAACAACTATGGCCAGTGCTAACAGGATAGAATACTTTACGATTGATACTGTTTTCATGTGTTTTATTTTATCTTTTTATTATTGTCTTGACTATTTTGTTAAGGCTAGAAATCGTTACCCAGCAATTTGATATAATCTGATTTAGCCAGCAAATAGCTGTATATAGCCTGGCTATGGTTAAGCTTTGATTGAGTAAGCGCAACTTCAGCATCGTTCAGCTCCACCAAAGTACTCATACCACTATCATAGCGTGTTTTGGATATATCGTATGCTTTTTGCGCTTGACGTATGCTGTTTATGCTAGCCTCAATCAATTCTATAGCATTTTCCATAGTAATGATAGCATTGCGGACGTTCACATTCAAGCCCGTTTCCTGGTATTGTCGTTGTAGCTGCAGCTGAGTAATGCCGCTGCTTATCTGTTTCTCCTTATTTCTATTAACTAATCCACTAAAAATAGGAACATTAAGAGTTAGCCCAACCGTTGGTGTATCAAACCAGGTATAGTGGAGAATATTAAACGAAGGATCTTGTGTATTAAACATATAAGAGAACGATGCTCCTAGGTATGGCATGCGAGCTGTTTTTTGCAGCTGCAGCTGCTTTTGTAACGCTTGCTCTTGAAAGGTCAGCATTTTCAAATCGCTATTGTTAGCCAACGAGTAGTTCAACACATCTTGGTTGTGGCTCTTATAGTCGTTTTCATAATCGTTAATCTGACCTTCCACCTTCAGCGGTACATCAACCGGAATACCCATAAGCATTTTCAGCTGTAAATAGGCTAGCTGTAAGCTGTTTTTTGCCTGCAAAAATGATGGACGGATGTTGCTTACCTGCACTTCGGCACGCAGCATATCAAACTCAGCAACCCTACCTTCCTCATATTTCAGCTTAATATTGTTGTAGCTTCCTTCGGCATTCTTTAGACTTGCATCTGTTACATTATATGCGCTATGCGCCATTAAGATACCGTAGTATGCCTTTTCAATCTCGTTTTTTAATGCAATTTTTGAACCTCGGGACGCTTCCAGCGCCGATTTAATGTTTATCTCGGCCAGCTGTATGTTTTTATAAATACCCATAGAAAATAGCGGAACATTAACCGAAAATCCTCCATTAATAGTATTTGATGCTGGTATAGTAAACAAGAGTCCATCCTCCTTTGATATAATGAACGTATTATCCATAAGGTTACGAGAGAAGCTACCGGTAAAAGCAACTGTAGGCGACAGGTTTCCGTATGCCTCCGATTTGGCATAGTTCATCCGCTTAATTTCTTGATCGGCAATTTTAATAGTAGGGTTTTCGCTCAATGCAATCTCCAATGCTTTATTGAGCGTAACATAAAGGGTATCGGCCTGTGTAGTAGCTGCATTTTGTGCTTTTAGGCTCAATCCACCTGTACAAAGCACAGCCAGTAGTACTGTAATTGTTTTTTGCATTCGTTTCATAAGAATTGCTATTCTCTATTTATGGTTATTTATATTTTTAGTTCTCTTCATTATACTTAACACCAAAAGCCTCGTCTATGCGCTCTATACCTTTGGGTGTTGCTATTCCCCTAAAAAAAGTTACAACCAGCTTTCTAAGCGATTCGGGGGTGATAAGCTTTTCCAGATCTTCGCTTTTATCAACTATGTCAAAAAAATCTAGAATTATAAGGGCAACTATTTCAGTGCTATGCATGGGAAGAAACAAGCCTTCTTTAATGCCCTCAACAAGAAATAGGGTTAAATGTTCTATTCTTGTTTTTTTATGAGTCTCCACAATTTCCATATGAACTTTAGGGTGATACTTCTTTACTTCATTAAAAAAGCGCCCTACATTGTTCGACATAGATGACATAGCGAAATCGACAAAATATCTAAGAATATCTATTAAGTCGGCATTCGACTCTTCTGCGACTTTTAGCAGCTCGTCGTGAGTTTTTTTTTCAAAATTTTCTATACATAACGTTAGCAGCTCGTCCTTATCTGTAATATGCTCGTATATTGTCCGTTTAGACATACCAAGATGCTCGGCTATGTCGTTCATCGTAACATTACGCACACCTTTCTGAAAAAATAAATCGCTGGCTTCTTGTATTATACGTTCTTTCTGTGTCATCGTTGTTAATTTTTTGACAACGCAAAGGTATAATGAAAACTTTAAAAACCAAAGAGGTTTTCACGTTTTTATTCCGTTTAATATACAGATAATATTAGGGTAATATAAGAGATTTTAAACCTGAGGCTCAACTATCAGCTATTAATTGTTAAATACCATACACTTAGTCAGTAAAGAACATGTAACCTTGTGAGAGACTGTTTAAATTTGGTTAGTAGAAGAGTTTAGAGCAAAAAGGAAA
>JAVBOE010000067.1:0-30567 GCA_031550925.1 Bacteroidales bacterium
GTTTATTGGGATGGTTGCACTCATCATCATTCTGTTTTCCGGTGGTATGGATACAAAATATGAAGAGATTAAACCCGTTGCCCGACAAGGAGTTGCTCTAGCTACTGTTGGAGTGCTCTTAACGGCACTTATTACAGGCGCATTTATTTACTGGCTTACAAACGATATATTTACCAGCTTTACATTTTCTTTTGCCGAATCGCTATTGCTGGCATCAGTAATGTCTTCTACCGACTCGGCATCGGTTTTTGCTATTTTGCGGTCTAAAGGGCTCTCTTTAAAAGAAAATATGCGTCCTCTGCTTGAACTGGAAAGCGGTAGTAACGACCCTATGGCATACATGCTTACCATAGTATGTATTCAGCTGGTTAAAATGGAGATGACAAGTGCGTGGCAAATTGTTGGGATGTTTTTCTATCAGCTGATTGTTGGTGCTATAGTCGGCTACATTATTGCTAAAATGGCCATTCGCATTATCAACAAAATTAACCTCGACAACAACTCTCTATACCCTGTGCTGTTAATGGCGCTAATGTTTTTTATTTACTCTTTTACCGACCTTGTAAAAGCAAACGGATACCTTGCTGTATATATTGGCGGGCTGGTTGTTGGTAACTCCCGATTCATTCATAAACGTACAACAAAGAATATTTTTGATGGGTTTGCATGGCTTGCTCAAATTGTGATGTTCTTAACATTGGGGCTTCTTGTAAATCCCTCGGAGCTGCTACCCATTGCAGGAATTAGCTTATTGATAGGTATATTTATGATTATTGTGTCGAGGCCACTTGCAGTATGGACATCCTTATTGCCATTCAAGAAAATGAGTAAAAAAGCGAAAATATATACTTCTTGGGTGGGTCTACGTGGCGCTGTACCTGTTATTTTTGCAACCTATCCGTTAACTGAAGGACTGGATCATGCCAGACCCATGTTTAATATTGTATTCTTTATAACTATCATATCCCTCTTAGTGCAGGGTACCTCTATACCTTATGTTGCCCGACTGTTAGGCCTTTCAGACGATAGCACACATGATAAACAGCTGTCAGAATTTGACATTGAATTTTCTGAAGAAATAAAATCTGCCATGACTGAACTAGCTGTAACGGAAGGATTCTTAAGCAATGGAAAAAAGCTAATGGATACACCTATACCTGAGAATACGCTGGTTGTTATGGTAAAGCGCGAGGGACGCTACTTTGTACCAAAAGGAAACACGGAACTGGAAAAGGGAGATATACTACTACTAATCTCCGACAACGAAACTTCGCTACGCGATACCTACAAAAAATTGGGGGTTGACAACTATCCTTTCCAGAAAAACTAAGCTAAATATAGAACGGTTAAGTAGCATATAACGCTTGTAAAATAAGATAGGGTATGGGTTTTAAAACCTATACCCTATCTTATATATATTTTTCTTTCTTAGTATAATCGCGTATCTTTTTTATCTCGATTCCAGACAACAGAAAGAGTTATCAAATGCGATCCAGATATGTACTTATATTCTTCGCCAAAGCTTTGCTCATAACGATAGCTTAAGCTAACCTCTTTGCTAATAAATACACCCGCTTCAGCTTTAAGCGCTTTATCATATCCATAGCCAACACCAGCCGATACACGCCTTTTATAGTCGCCTCTAACCATCAACTCATACCCAAAGGATGTATTTTTACAGTATTGAAGTAAGGCATTAGGTATAAGGTTAAAATCATCCGACAACTTAAATACGTACCCCCCAACAAGGTAGAAACGCAGCTGATCGAATTTAAATGTATTCTTCAGCTTAGCTTCGCTTACGCCTTCCTCCCAATTATTGGCTAATAGCTGAGGTACAGAAAATCCGACATAGTACTCATCGTTATACAGCATTGCCCCAAAGCCTGAATTAAATCCCCAAGATCTTGAGCTAGCTTGAGCAAACATCGGATCATTCGGATCGTCTATTCCTGTTACTAGATCTTCGTTTACCGTTAAAGCACTTAAGCTGAGGCCTAAAGAAAGGTTATGCCCATTTGATAGCCGAAAGCTATAGCCATATGTCGCTGCAAGCTGAATGATATCAGTTACTCCATAGCTTTCATGATACAGCCATGCACCTATACCTCCAACTTTGGGTAAACCGGTCTGAAATTGTAGATCCTGAGTTTTGGGTGCCCCTTCCATACCTACCCATTGCCAACCAGCACTAAGCGACAAACGTCTGTAGGTTTCGTCAACAGAACCGGTATAAGCCGGGTTTATCATCATTTCTTTATTTCGAAAGGTAAGCGCTCCTTGCTCGTTGCCAAAACGCGGCTGGGCGAATAATGAAATATTAGTAAACAATACTAAAAATATCGTATATATAATCCTTGCTGATATGTGTTTATTATCGATCATGTATAAAATCAGACGCTTTAACAAAATCCAGTATTAGTCTTATAATTTAACAACAGATATGCATAAAAAGTTTTATTAACCTATATTCTTATATCAGCTAAATTATAACATATACCTTATGTAATGTAAGAACATGTATTTTGGCAAAAAAAATATTCAGCTAAAAATCAAATGATATGTTTAACAAACAAATATACGGTTAGTTTAAACATCCGACTAGCTTTTGGCATTTATTTACCCCCAAAGATATGCTATCCTGTCAATTAATACTCACCTATAATGTTTTTAAACAGAGAGGAGAGCTCGCCTTATATCCCTAAGTAATCCCTATTTTTGTAGTATAACATTTGTAGAAATGAACATACAAGATTTAAAACCCGAAAGTGTATTTACCTATTTTGCAGAAATATGTAAAATACCAAGAGCTTCGAAAAAAGAAGAGAAGATTATTGCATACCTACTCGACTTCGCAAAAGAGCAAGGGCTTGAAGCTAAAAAAGATAAAGCGGGGAACATCCTGATATTAAAGCCTGCTACGGCAGGGATGGAAGCCAAAAAAACCGTTGTGTTGCAAAGCAACATGGATATGGTTTGCGAAAAGAATGACGATGTTACATTCGATTTCGACACAGATGCTATCCAAGCTTATGTAGATGGAGAATGGGTAAAAGCCAAAGGCACAACCTTAGGTGCAGATTGTGGCATAGGCATGGCTGCTCAGCTGGCTTTACTTGCCGATAAAAATGTTAAGCATGGAGTTATTGAATGTCTTTTTACGGTTGACGAAGAAACAGGCTTAACAGGTGCAGCAGAGCTACAACCGGGCTTTTTATCGGGTAATATTTTGCTTAACCTAGACTCTGAGGATGAAGGCGAAATATTTATCGGATGCGCTGGCGGAATAGATACCACAGCTCTACTTCCGTATAAGAAAGAGCCTGTACCATCAGATTATGTTGCGCTAAAAATAAAAGTAAGAGGTCTTAAAGGCGGACACTCTGGCGATGATATAAATAAAGGTCTTGGAAATGCCAATAAAATACTGAACCGTTTCTTATGGCGCGCCCGAACTAAATATGATCTTCGCCTTGGTAGCTTTGATGGCGGAAACTTAAGAAATGCCATTGCCAGAGAAGCTACCGCAGTTGTTGCAATTCTTAAAGAAGATAAAAACGAGCTGATAAAAGATTTAGAATCATACGATACAATTATCAAAAATGAATATAGAGCAACAGAGCCTTTGCTAAAAGTATCTATTGAAGATTGTGAGCTGCCGGAATGCGTAATAGATGAGACTTGCGAATTCGATCTGTTTAATGCTCTATACGCATGTCCTCACGGAGTATTGGCAATGAGCCAAGAAATAGAGGGTCTGGTAGAAACATCTACCAATCTTGCATCTGTTAAGTTTATACAGAACAATCAGATCATTATTAGTACAAGTCAACGCAGCTCTATGGATACAGCTAAGCGAGATGCTGTAAACATGGTAACCAGCGTGTTTAGCCTTGCCAATGCTAACGTTAAAAGTGGAGATGGATACCCAGGATGGGCTCCTAATAAGGACTCGGAGATATTAAAGCTTGCAGAAAAAGTCTATAGCGATACCTTTAAAACGGCTCCGGCTGTGAAAGCTATACATGCCGGACTAGAATGCGGTCTTTTCTTAGAAAAATATCCAACATTAGACATGATTTCTTTTGGTCCTACACTCAGAGGTGTTCATTCACCCGACGAGCGTCTTAACATAGAATCTACTCAAAAGTTCTGGTTGTTTCTGTGCAACTTATTAGAAAGTATTCCTAATAAATAAGAAAGAAGCTTAAGGTAATTAGCTAGATATTTAACATATTAAGCATTAAATAGTAGAGTTAGAAAATTTGACCTCATTTCTAACTCTTTTTTTGTAAATCTATCCCGAACTTGGTACGGATTTTGCCAACAAATCATAAAACAATTCTTTAGCTATTATGTTATCTATTAAGTAATACAATACAAACTTTTACTTAATGAATAGCAAGCAATACTATATAAAGCGATTAATAACATTTTTAACTTTTTACTCTATTTATTTGGTTTTAAGTGTATCCGCTAAAGGGCAAAGTGCAGGATTGCACGTTTATAACGGAATGATTCGTGTTAAAATGGAATCGGAGGATATACTACCATCTCCTGCAAGTCGATCAGGTGCCACAAGACAATCAATGCCTCAAAGAACAGGAATAGCACGCCTAGATGCATTGAACCAACAATATAACGTATCTAGCTACCTCCGTGTATTTCCTCATGCCGGAGACTTTGAAGACAAACATAAACAATATGGGCTGCACTTATGGTACGATCTTTTTATTGATGAAGCTGCCGACCCCATAGCCGTTGCCGCAGCATATTGCTCTGTAAACGGCGTTTTAGCCGCAGAACCTGTATATCGTATTGCCCAGAAAGAAACTATTGTTAGCCCAATTCAACGAGCTACGGCAACATCTCCATATAATGACCCCGACTTTGGTAAGCAATGGAGCTACGAAAATGATGGTACTTTATTAGGTGCTGTTAAAGGTGTAGATATAAACCTTAAAGAAGCATGGAAAATCACTACCGGAAATCCAAATGTTATTGTTTGTGTGATAGATGATGGGGTTGACTTTGATCATGCCGATTTAGCCGCCAATATGTGGAGAAACTCAGACGAGATATCCGGAAATGGTCTTGATAACGATAATAATGGCTATATAGATGATGTACACGGCTTTAACTTTGTAACCAAGTCGGGTGATATTGTTCCCGGTGATCATGGAACTTTAGTTGCCGGAATTATTGCAGCTGTTAACAATAATGGCATTGGTGTTTCCAGTATAGCCGGAGGGAATGGAAGTGGAAACGGTGTAAGAATTATGTCTGCTCAAACATTTAGAGGTGCAGCATCTTCATCTGCCGGACCTGCTTATGTTTATGCTGCGGATAATGGAGCTGTTATCGCCCAAAGCAGCTGGGGCTATTCTGTTCCCGAAACCTGGAACCAATCAGATATGGATGCCATAACCTATTTTACAGAGCAGGCAGGCAGGGATAAAGACGGGAAACCTCTTCCCAATACCCCCATGGTGGGAGGTCTTGCAATCTTTTCTGCCGGAAATGCTGGAGATAACTCACCATGGTACCCGGCTGCAGCGAGTAATGTTATAGCTGTTGCTGCTGTTGGTATTAATGGAGCAAAGCCATCATACTCAAACTATGGAAGCTGGGTGGACATAGCTGCCCCAGGTGGCAACGCTCTTAACGGAATGCCCACAATTTACAGCACTAAAATAGATAATGGATACGGTTATAATCAGGGAACGTCTTTTGCATGCCCACACGTTTCCGGCGTTGCCGCATTAGCTTTATCTAAATATGGGCACAGTGGCTATACACCCGATTCTTTAAGAGTTAGGTTAGAAGCAACAACAACTCTGCTATACGATGTCGAACCAGACTACGCTCAATACATGGGGTCTGGCTTACTTAATGCAGGCAAGGCTCTACAACCTTTTGTAGCAGCTACCGGAATCAAGCTGCCGGATGTTATAGAGCTGGAAATAGGCGAAGTTTATACCCCCAGCGGTTTAATGCTACCAAGTAATGCAACCGATCAACGTATAAAATGGAGTGGAAATAGCACCGATATTGTTTCTGTTGATATCAGAGGAAGGCTTACCGGACTTAAAGCAGGTACATCGCAAATTACAGCAACCTCTTACGACGGAACATACTCGGCAACCTGTATCGTTAAGGTTAGCGCAATATCTATCGAAGGGCTGCATTTATCAGTTGAAACACTCAGCATCTCTAAAGGTGATACATACCAGCTACAAGCCACTATAGTTCCGGCTAATGCTGCAAATCCAACTATAAGATGGACCAGCAGCAATAGCAGTATTGTTAGAGTGGACAGCTGGGGACTTATTACCGCAATAGAAAAGGGTACGGCAACAATTACAGCAGCCACTGTTGATGGCAATATTACTGATAAATGTATTGTAACGGTTACCCCTACTGTAAGTGGCGTAACCATTACTCCTCAAAGTATAACTTTAGCTGTTGGTCAGAATTACACATTTAGCGCCAACGTTTCTCCAAGCGATGCTACAAATAAAGAGGTTATTTGGCAAAGCTCAGACCCTAGCTATGTTACTATTAATAACGCCGGAGTTGCCACTGTTGTTAAAGCCGGAAGATCTAATGAGCTGACAAGCATTAAAATTGTAGCAACAACCAAACAAGGCGCATATACAGACGATGCAACTGTTACCATAAAACAAGAATTGGTTGTACCAGAAGGTTTCAGCCCCAATGGTGATGGAATTAACGATTATCTGTACATACCGGGCTTGCAAAATGATGCCTACACATTTAGAGTACTTGATAGATCGGGGCAGCTATGCTATGAGTCAACCAGCTTCCAAAATAGCTGGAATAGTATAGCCAATATGGGTACACAAAAAGGGGAAAAAGTATTACCCGGTACATACTACTATATTTTAAGTGCGCAAAATAGCAGCGATGTTAAGAAAGGCTACATAATCATCAAATACTAATGCTTATCAAGTATTTAAGCAAAAATATCATAATCAGGTAAAATAATTCCGATTTAGAATAACACATATTAACTTTTTTATTATCTTTGGCTTTGGGACAAATAAAAATCAATCATAATTCTTACTTATCAACCACCTATAAGCAATAGCAATTATGAATCTAGCCAAAAGAGTATTTCAGTTCTACTATACCGGATTTAAAAGTATGACGGTAGGTAAAGCTTTATGGACAATTATTTTGATAAAGCTTTTTATCATGTTTGCCATTCTCAAACCTTTTTTCTTCCCAAGCCACCTGAGTAAGTTTGATACGGCAGAAGAGAAAAGTAACTACGTATTTGAACAATTAACCACAACACCTAAACAGTAATTCTATGACAAGTATGCTACTCGCCTCAGTAGTGGAATGGTCGCGTTGGCAATTTGCCCTAACGGCCATTTTCCATTGGTTTTTTGTACCGCTTACACTTGGGATAACGTTTATGCTCGCCATTATGGAGACCATGTACGTGAAAACAGGTGATGAGTTTTGGAAAAAAACCACTAAGTTTTGGATGAAAGTTTTCGGAATCAACTTTGCTATCGGTGTTGCAACCGGTATCATTCTTGAGTTTGAATTCGGAACCAACTGGTCTAACTACTCATATTTTGTTGGCGACATCTTTGGCGCTCCGCTTGCCATTGAGGGTATTCTTGCCTTCTTTATGGAGAGTACGTTTATCGCCATTATGTTCTTTGGCTGGAACAAAGTAGGTAAGAAAACACACCTCGTTTCCACCTGGCTTACTGCCATAGGAGCAAACCTTTCTGCCCTATGGATATTGGTAGCCAACGGTTGGATGCAGTATCCTGCCGGTATGGCTTTTAACCCCGACACAATGCGTAACGAGATGGTAAACTTCTGGGAGGTGCTCTTCTCTCCCGTTGCCATTAATAAATTTTTCCATACTGTAACATCGGGGTATGTTTTGGCAGCTATTGTTGTAATGGGTATCAGCGCATGGTTCTTACTGAAAAAACGTAACATTGTTTTTGCTAAAAAGAGCATTCTGATAGGTGCTGTATTCGGATTATTCGGAAGTGCTGCTTTACTTTGGACCGGTGATGGTTCTGCCTATCAGGTAGCCCAAAAGCAACCCATGAAGCTGGCTGCAATGGAAGGGCTTTACGATGGTAAAGATAAAGCCGGATTAGTTGCTATTGGAGTTCTTACGCCCGGCAAGGAATATAACGATGATAAGGACCCTTATATTTTCAAAATTGAAATTCCTAGGCTTTTATCTTTCTTAAGCAACAGAAGCTTCGATTCTTTTGTACCCGGTGTTAACGACCTAATAAATGGCGGTTACGAATACGTTGATGAAGATGGAAATAAGCAGATAGCCTTATCATTTGCTGAAAAAAGAGAACGTGGGCAAATAGCTAATCAAGCAATGATTGACTACAAAGCCGCCAAAGATAACGGCGATGCTGCTGCTCAGGCAGAAGCACTTAAAGCTATCGAAGATAACTTCCAATACTTCGGTTATGCCCATCTCGATGATGCATCAAAGATTATACCCAATGTACCTCTTACGTTCTACAGCTTTCACGTAATGGTAATACTAGGTTGCTACTTTGTGCTACTATTTATTGTTGTACTATGGTTACTATACAAAGATAAGCTGCACAATAAACGCTGGCTACTATGGCTGATGGTATTTACCATACCGTTAGTATATTTGGCATCTCAAGCCGGATGGATTGTTGCGGAAGTTGGTCGTCAACCCTGGGTTATACAAGACCTTATGCCCACTGTATCTGCCGTTTCTCGCATAGATGCAGGTGCTGTACAAACCACCTTTATTCTGTTCTTCAGCCTGTTTACTGTCTTACTAATTGCCGAGCTAGGCATCATGTTTAGGCAGATAAAGAAAGGCCCTGAAGGAGTTGAATAAAGACAATTATTAATAGTCAATTATTAATTATGGTAAACCCTAATCATTAATAATTTACAGCTAATAATTAATCATAATCAGATAACACATACTAATATGGATACAACATATATATTTCTACAATACTACTGGTGGTTTATTATTGCATTACTGGGCGGTCTTCTTGTATTCTTACTCTTTGTGCAAGGTGGACAAACACTAATGCGCACCGTAGCAAAAACACAAGACGAACGAACGATGGTAGTAAACGTTTTGGGACGTAAATGGGAGTTTACCTTTACAACGCTTGTAACATTTGGCGGCGCGTTCTTTGCATCATTCCCCTTATTTTACTCAACCTCTTTTGGGGGTGCATACTGGGTGTGGTTGGCTATACTTTTCTTTTTCATTATACAAGCCGTATCGTATGAATTCAGAACTAAAGCAGGAAACTTTCTAGGTCAAAAAACCTACGAAACATTTCTTTTGCTAAACGGATTATTTGGCACAATTCTACTTGGTACCGCAGTTGCCACATTCTTTACCGGCTCCGATTTCTATGTAGATCGAATGAATATAACCAACATTGGGGGAGAAACAGCCATATCGTACTGGGGTAGCTCTTGGTATGGGCTGGAAGCCGTTCTTAATCCCATAAATGTTGCGTTAGGACTAGCGGTATTTTTCCTTGCACGCATACTGGGTGCGCTATACTTTATGAACAGCGTTAATCATGAAGAAGTGGTACGCCGCTCGCAAAAGCAGGTACTGTATAATACCATACCGTTCTTAGTATTCTTCCTATACTTTGTAATCAGCATTTTGCTAAAAGACGGCTTTGCTGCCGATCCTCGCTCGGGCAATGTATCAATGGAAGAGTATAAATATCTCAACAACTTCTTGGCTATGCCAATAGTTGCAGCAACATTCCTTATTGGCGTTGTGCTGGTTCTGTTCGGTGTGCTTAAAACCATATTCAAACCCAAATGGACTAAAGGAATTTGGTTTGCCGGACTAGGTACTGTTCTTACTGTTGTAGGATTGCTGTTAAATGTAGGATACCATAACACATCATACTACCCTTCAACAGCAGATTTACAAAGCTCGCTAACTATCTTCAACAGTTCTTCCAGTAAGTTTACGCTTTCTGTAATGGCAGGGGTATCAATACTTGTACCGGTTGTATTGGGATACATTATTTATGCTTGGCGTGCAATGAACAAGAAGAAGATTACCATTGAAGAGGTTAAAGGCGACACCCATAGCTACTAGTAAGACACAAGAACAAGTAACAATTATTAATGGTTAATTATTAATGATGGTAAATATTGATTGTCTTATGGATATAATCATTAATAACTATAATTGATGATTATTCCTTTATCTAAAATAATAACTACAAATACCGAATATTATGTTATACGAAATAGTAACCCTTCTTATGTGGCCTGTATTTATTTATGTATCGCTAAAGCTATGCGAATGGGCTATGAAAAAATACGACGCTAAACAAAAAGCAAATACCGAAGCAAGCTAAAGTTGGACTAACGGATAAGAAGAAGCCCTAGCATACAATATGCCAGGGCTTCTTCTTTTCAGTATCGTAGAGCCCTCCCTTTGGGAGGGTTGGGTGGGCTACCCTATCCACATATTTTCTTAAACACACGCAGAATATTCTTACCCAAAATCTTTTCAATCTCTTCTGCAGTATAGCCTTCAGCCACAAGTGCTTTGGTGAGATTAGGGAAATCTGATGGATCTTGCAAACCTTCCGGTCTAATATCAATGCCGTCAAAGTCAGAGCCTATAGCAATACCATCAACGCCGCCTGTTATCTTACGGATATGGTTAATGTGTTTCATCACATCGGCTATGGTTGCTTTTTCTGTACCGTTAAGAAAAATAGGATAGAACACCGAACCTACAACACCGCCACGTGCAACAATTTCTTTAATATGCGCATCGCTAAGGTTACGCTGGTGCGGGTTAATAGCATACGCACCCGAATGTGTTGCAACAACCGTTGCTTTGGTTGCACCCAGTACATCATCGACAGATTGTGCGTTAACGTGCGAAAGGTCTATAATCATACCCAGCTCGTTCAGCTTATTCAACACCTCTTTACCAAATGAGGTTAAGCCCTTATTCTCTTCATTTGCACCGCCAATCCAATCGCAGCCGGTATTCCATGTCAACGTAAGGTAACGAGCACCTTGGTTGTAGAACCACTCCAGCTTCTCTAAGCTGTTTTCGATAATATAGCCACCTTCAACAGCTAGGACAATGGCAATCTTTTTCTTTGCCAAAATGGCCTCGATATCGGCATAGCTCTTAGCCAGCTCTATATCCTTAGTATTAGCAGCCAGCTCTTCGTTAAGCGTTTCTACCATTTGCCTGCCAAGAACGTACGGACTTTCGATATCGGGCTTTGTCCACACAACCATAAACTGGACATCTACTCCACCCTTCTTTAGGCGTGGAATATCGGTTTGAAACAGGTTGTTACCACCAAGCATACCTTCGGGCTTAGCACGCTTTTCTTCCAAAAAATCGTTATGAAAATCAACTACTATAGCCGACTTATGAAGGGCTTCAGCATCTATAAGCTGTTTTTTGATATCACTCATATTATTTAAGTTTTTTGGTTTATACTGCTTTTAGGTTTGGTGGCAGGATTATAGAACAAATAATAATTATTAATGATCAATTTTTAATCATTAATAACTAATAATTTATAATTATTCCTTGCTCTCTTTTCTACTTCTGTTCGTACAGCTCGTAATCGTAACCTTCCATTATAGGATTATGTAGCATCTTAGCACATGCTTCATTTACACGCTCCATTGCTTTTTCTTTCGACTCAGCCTCAACTTCAAGCGTAATATGCTTGCCTATACGAACGTTCTGAATATCGTTGTAGCCGTTGTTGTTAAGCGTCATAGTTACCGCTTTACCTTGAGGATCTAACAGTGCCTTTAAGGGCATTACGTTGATTTCTGCAATAAATTTCATCAATACAATTATTAATTGTTAATTATAAATTATTAATTATCACCAAGTATTTCCAGCAGCTCATCCAGCTTTGGCGACAGAATAATCTCCGTTCTACGGTTCTTCTGTCTTCCTTCCGATGAATCTGATGTATCTATCGGCACATACTCGCTACGACCTGCCGCTATAATTCTATCCGGATTAATGTTAGAGCCTTGCAGCAGTGTACGCACAACGGTTGTGGCACGCTTTACGCTCAAATCCCAGTTATCTTTTATTTCGCCCGAACCGCGCAACGGCACATTATCGGTATGACCTTCGACCATTATGTTGATATCAGAGTTAGCCTCAAGAACCTTTGCCAGCTCTCTTAAAGCCTGCGCACCTGCCGATTCTATAGCATAGCTACCCGATTTAAACAGCAGCTTCTCATCTAACGATACATAAACTTTTCCGTTCTTTTTGGTAACCGTTAACCCCTTACCTTCGAAGCCCAGCAAAGCATCTGCCACTTTACGCCTAAGCTCGTTGGTAGCCGCTTCTTTAGCAGCCAGCATCTGTTCCAATTCCAGCAAGCGATCTTTACTTGCGTTGAAATCGGTTTGCAGCTTATTTAGCTTGGCAGTACGGTCGCGCAGCTCTTCTTCCTTTTTCAGCAAGTTATCCTTTTCGTTTTGTACCTGTTGCAACAGAGAGCCAAGCTCTTTCTGGTATTCCGACTGATTTTTTTGCGAAAGGCTAGTCAGCTCATTCAACCTTTCCTCCAAGTCCTTACGCTGAAGAGAAAGCTTTGCTTTTTCGTCTTCCAGTTCCTGCTTTGCTTTCTCTAGCTGGGTTTGCTGAAACTGCAGCTCCGCCATCTTATCTTCCAGCTTTGCTTTAGAAGCTTTGACTGCACGATATTCTGATTGCAGCTCCTCATATTTTTTGGTAGAAACGCACGAGTTAAGAGACACAAAAGCAATAAGCGTAATTGCGACAATGAAATAACGGTTGAGCCTTGCCATAGCGTTATATGTTTTGAGGGTTTATTTGATGGTTCAATGGTCAAAATTAGTATTTTTTGGTGAATCGTAAAGCGTAAATTGTTATTTGTGAATCATAGGAATAGTAGCATATATCAATTATGAACGATATAAAAAATATACAGCTATTTGAGTGGAAGAATATGCAAAAATCATTAGTAATGAAGCATACATCGACAAGCTGTTAACCTTGTTAAGTCTGTTAACTACTTAACAGCTTAACACTTTATGATATAATATGCTTTATATCAACTACATACATATAAACACTACTTAACAGCAAAAAAATAATATTACTTAGTACTATTAAGGCGTTAACCAACTTAACACCTATTTTAATATATAATATATTTATTATTAAATAGTTATATCAATAAGTGTTAAGCTAACAGAGGAATCCATAGGCACATCGCACACCTAACAGAACTATTTCCATAAAGATACATTTGAAGGAGTAACATTATAATAGTAATGATTAGCATTCATCACATTATATATCAACAATTTATCCATGTTGATAAATTTTAAAGCATTAAATACTTTGTGGTTATCGTAAATTATTCTACTTTTGCACTCCGAATTTGGTGTAAGCCGTTTTCGATATAAACTAAACAAACTAATACACTAACCGTTTTGATGTACGCGATTGTAGAAATAGCAGGTCAACAGTTTAAGGTTGAGAAAGATCAGAAGCTTTTCGTACACCGTCTAGAGGGCGAAGAAGGCGCCTCTCTAAGCTTCGATAAAGTACTGCTAGTTGATAATGACGGAAAGGTTCAAATTGGCACACCTACTGTACAAGATGCCAAGGTTAACGTTAAGATACTAAAGCACCTAAAGGGCGAAAAGGTTATCGTTTTCAAGAAAAAACGTAGAAAAGGCTATGCCGTTAAAAACGGACACCGCCAGTACCTTACTCAAATTCAGGTAGAAAGTATTGCATAACGATTAAAATTTAAATAGCATGGCACACAAAAAAGGAGTCGGTAGTTCTAAGAACGGTAGAGAGTCTCATAGCAAACGTCTTGGAGTAAAGCTTTTTGGCGGTCAGGCTGCTAAAGCCGGCAACATTATTGTTCGTCAAAGAGGTACGGTACACAACCCTGGCGAAAATGTAGGCATGGGTAAAGACCACACGCTTTTTGCTCTTATTGACGGAACCGTTACATTCAGAAAAAAAGCCAACAACAAATCTTTCGTTTCGATTACTCCGTTAAACTAAGCAAAGATTTTACGAAAAATAGAGATTCCCTTAAATATACTTCGGTATGTTTAAGGGAATTTTTAATTTTGTAAGTTTAAGAGCCCACCCCAACCCTCCCAAAGGGAGGGAGTCTTTCCTCACCCTTCGGGGGAGGATAAAGGAGGGGGCTTTAATTTTAATTTTTAAATTCTAGCATAGGATGCTTACCATTAAACAAATTCGCGAAAACACAGAGCATGTTATTACTCGCTTGGCTGTAAAAGGCGTTCAGGCAGAGGGTATCATAAAAGATATTATTGCACTCGACGATAGAAGAAAGGACATACAGCAGCGTCTGGATGCCAACCTTGCCGAACAAAACACCACCGCTAAGCTAATTGGCTCGCTGCTGAAAGATGGCAAAAAAGATGAGGCTGAAGAAGCAAAGCAAAAAGTTGCTCACTTTAAAGAAAGCTCGCGACAGCTGGAGATAGAACAAGTTGAGGTTGAAGAAAAGCTGAACAGCACCATTGTTCTGCTGCCTAACATTCCGCACGAGTCGGTGCCCGAAGGAAAGACGGCTGCCGATAACATAACCGTTCGCGAAGGTGGTAGCAAACCTGTGCTTAAGAATGCCGTTCCGCATTGGGATTTGCTAGCCAAGTATGATATCGTGGACTTTGAGCTAGGTGTTAAGCTTACAGGTGCAGGCTTCCCCGTATATAAAGGCAAAGGCGCTAAGCTGCAGCGTGCATTGATATCGTTCTTCTTAGACGAAAATACCGCTGCGGGCTATACCGAAGTTCAGCCACCGTTGATGGTAAACGAAGCATCGGGCTTTGGTACTGGTCAGCTGCCCGATAAAGAGGGGCAGATGTACCATGTACAGCTGGATAACTTTTACCTTATACCTACCGCAGAGGTTCCGGTTACCAACATATATAGAGATGTTATACTAAACGCAACCGATTTTCCGGTTAAGCTGACAGCCTATACCCCTTGCTTCCGTAGAGAGGCAGGCTCGTATGGTAAAGATGTTCGCGGGCTAAACCGCCTTCACCAGTTTGATAAGGTAGAGGTTGTGCAGATTGTAAATCCAGAAACTTCTTACAATACATTAGAGGAGATGGTTGCTCATGTAGAAGGCATTGTAAAGAAGCTGGAGCTACCCTACCGCATTCTTAAGCTTTGCGGTGGAGATATGAGCTTTACCTCTGCCCTAACCTACGACTTTGAAGTTTACTCGGCTGCACAAGACCGTTGGCTGGAAGTTAGCTCGGTATCTAACTTCGAATCGTTTCAAGCCAATAGGTTGAAGCTACGCTATAAGGATGAGAACAAGAAAACACAGCTGGCACATACGCTAAACGGCAGTTCGTTGGCGTTACCCCGTATAGTTGCCGCGCTGATAGAGAATAACCAAACAGAAGAAGGTATCCGTATTCCAAAGATACTGCAACCCTACACCGGATTTGATATAATAAGCTAAACATATACAACAATAAAAACTCTCACACAATGAAAATTCGTAACATTCTAGCGTTAGTAGCACTTAGCTGCATGCTAATTTTTGCATCCTGTAAAAAGGAAGAAGGGGGAATTCCCGACCACCTAAAGATAATCCCTGCTAATAGCATGGCTGTAATGACTATTAACGCCAAAGAGTTGGTTAAAAAAGGTGGACTTGATAGCTACAAAGACTTTGAGCTGTATAAAAAAATGCATCAAGAGCTTAGCAGGTATGAACCTGAGGCAACTAAGTTTATGGATGAATTTTTAAAAGATACACGCGTTTCCGGTCTTAACCTCGACCAAGTATTCATGTACTATCAACATCTAGGTAAATATGACGAGCTGGTTGTCTTTTCCTGTGGTGTAGATAACTCTGATAAGGTTGCTAAGTGGATATCTAAATACCATGAAGTTACTAAGGAAGATGAATACGAATTAGTAAAAGGTGATGGTTATAACGCTTATAGGCTAAACTACGGTAGTATTTTAGTTTGGGATAAATCGAAGGCTGTATTGCTTACCATAAGTGAATCTGATGAAGAAGATTATCCCGGCTTTGAAAGCTTTCTCCGTATAGATGAAAGCAATAGCATTGTTAGCAATGCCGATTTTATGGCAAGCTACAACACTCAAAAAGATTTCACCATTTGGATGTCGTTTAAAAAGATTATGGAAATGAATGATGGTGACCAAGAACTCTCTACGCTAAGCAAGCTATATGGCGAAGAGTGGGAAAATGGCAGCATGGATTTCGCACTAAACTTTACAAATGAAAAGGCAGCGCTTAGCGTATCTGTATGGCCAGTATCTCTAGTGGAAAAGTTCCAGAAAGAGTATCCGATTCTAAAGGCTGACTTTGATGAGTCGCTGCTTCGCTATTTCCCTGAGAACTACTTTTTAGCAATGAAAGCATCTTTCAACGTTCAAGAATACTACAAAGTTGTTGTTGATAAGCTAGCCGAGCTGACAAAAAGCCTGGAAGGACAAGCTGAAGATGATGAAGATGATGAATACAATTACAACTATAATCCTTTTGGCGATCACGAATACATGTCGAACCTACTATCAATAGTAGATAACGAGAATGTTGCCAAAATCGTTAATTGCTTTAAGGGAGATATTATTGCCGACATCTTCGGTTTTCAGGAAGGGATGAATCCTATGCCTCAGTTTGGTGTTGCCGTTACCATTAACGGAGAAGAATCGTTTAACCATTTGCTAGGATTGCTTCCTACAGAAATTAAGCTTAACAAAATTGACAGCTACTACAGCTACGATATCCCTCAGGTTATGACCATTTATGCCGGACAAAAAGGCGATGTGATGTACATTACCAACACTAAAGAAGGCATTGATAACTTCTATGCACAAGGCTATAAAGAAAACTTAAGCTCATCGAGCATTGTTGATTATATGAAAGCCAGTCCTATTCTTTACTCTCTAAATGCAGATATCAGCAGCTATCCTGCAATGGCTACTACCATACTACAGCAATCGATGGGTAGAATGGAATATGGCATCTTCTCCAACTTTATGGAGCCATTCTCTAGCATCAATATCATGCAAACCGAAACAAATAGCGGCGAGCTGAACCTTATTCTTAAAGACAAGAAAGAAAACAGCCTAAAGGTTATATTTAAAGCAATTGACAGCTATGCTGTTAAATATTTCATGATGGGATTCTAAGTCTTAACCACATGAATACGATTACTCTTAACTACCTTATTCCAAATGTATTTGCAGAGACCGACTTGTCGCAATCTGCCATCTGGAGTAAGGTGGTTAGCTTTTCTAAAGGCGAGGCATACATAATTGCAGCAGAATCGGGCACCGGCAAGTCTTCGCTTTTCGATTATATATACGGACGGCGCAACGATTACTCGGGTACGTTAACAGTTGACGGCAATGACATTGCCAACATGCACAGCTCTGAGAAGCAAAAAATAAGATGCGAACATTTGAGTGTAGTTTTTCAGGGATTTCGTCTCTTTCCCGAGCTGACAGCGTGGGAAAACATTATGCTCAAAAATAAGCTTACCAACCATAAAACCGATGGAGAAATCGCTCAACTCTTTGAACAGCTTGGTATCGCCGAAAAGAAAGACAAGGTGCTGGCTAAGCTGTCGTTCGGACAGCAGCAACGGGTAGCCATTATACGCGCTCTTTGTCAACCATTCGATTTTCTTATGCTAGATGAGCCTTTTAGCCACCTTGATGAGCAAAATACGCAGATTGCCCTATCGCTAATTCTGCAAGAAGTAGAGAAGCAGCAAGCAGGGCTAATGCTTTGTACGCTTGGTAACGACTACAACCTGTCAACTGCAAATAAGCTATACCTATGAGGCTAGTACGAAAACTTTTAAAAGAAAACCTAAGCGTTAGTCAGCTGGTAGGCTACGCCCTCTCTAGCCTGTTAGGATTAAGTATTGTACTATTGGGTCTGCAATTTTTTCTTGATGCCAATCCGGTTTTCAGCTCTAACGAAAGCTTTCTGAAAAAAGATTTTTTGGTTATCAGCAAAGAAGTGTCGTTGCTTAAAACCATTGGTACATCATCAACAGAGTTTAAAGAGTCGGAAATAGAAGATTTAAAGAAACAGCCCTTTGTTAGCAAAGTGGGTTTCTTCATCCCTTCTACATTCAGTGTAGATCTTCGCACTGATGGCTCCGGCGGTATGATGGGATTTTCGACTGACCTTTTCTTTGAAGCCATTCCCGACGAGTTTCTTGATGTTACAGCAAAAGACTGGGGCTGGGAAGAAGGCAGCGATTTTATCCCCATCATAATACCCCGAACATACTTACACCTCTACAACTTTGGGTTTGCACAAAGCAAAGGATATCCTCAGATATCCGAGAATATGATAGAGAACATTACTATGGTTGTAGGGATTGGAGATTGGCCTAACGCTACACGCTCTAAAGCACGCATAGTAGGCTTCTCTAATAAAATCAACACTATACTTGTTCCACTATCCTTCATCACTTGGGCAAACGAGAACTATGGCAAGGGAAACAATAACGGCGTATCGCGCTTACTGGTCGAGGTTAAGAATCCAACAGATCCTGCCATTGCTCAATACATTGCCGATAAAGGCTACGAGTTTAACGACGATAAGCTGGATGCCGGCAAGGGCGCATACTTTGTTAGAGTTATTACCGTAGTTATACTTTCGATAGGCGTTATAATCAGCCTGCTTGCTATTGGCTTATTGATGTTGAGCATGAGCCTGCTTATCCATAAAAACAAGAGTAAGCTAGAGAACTTAATGCTAATAGGCTACAGCCAACAATCTATAGCAGCGCCATACCAAAGGCTTGCGCTATTTATTACCGTTTCTGTTTTTATTTTGGCGCTTGCTATAACGTTTATAGTAAGAGGCATATATCTTAGCAAGCTAGAGATGCTGGGAATTGGAGCATCGTCTAATGTGCCATATTTCATTATCGGAATTGTAATCTTAGTGGTGATATGTTTAGCTAACTACTTCTGGATAAAAGCCAAGGTAAACGCCGTTTTTAAACCCGAACAGTGAAAGCAAAAGAACGAATAATAATAGGTATCGACCCGGGAACTACCGTCTCGGGATACGGTATTATTAAAATTACCAACAACAAACCTCAAGTACTTATTCTTGGCATTATTGAGCTGCACAAGCTGGGCGATCACTACACCAGACTACACCGTATATTCGAACGAATTACCCAGCTAATAAATGAGTACCGTCCGAATGAGCTGGCTATAGAGGCTCCGTTTTATGGAAAAAATGTACAGTCGATGCTGAAGTTGGGAAGAGCGCAAGGCGTAGCAATGGCCGCAGCCTTAACTCATAACATACCCATTTATGAGTATGCTCCACGTAAAATAAAAATGTCTATTACAGGAAAAGGAGCCGCCTCCAAAGAACAGGTGGCGGCTATGTTATCTCAGCTTGTAGGCTTAACAGAACAACCAAAAAAGTTTGATGCTACCGATGCTTTGGCCGTTGCGCTTTGCCATTTTTACCAGACAAATAAACCGCTATCCGATAGCAAAGCCTACACCAGCTGGAAAGACTTTATAGGCCAAAACCCTAACAGGGTTAAATAGTTTTAGCGTATAACTACTATTTTGAACGTTGTAGTCCCTGTATAAGGATCTGCCCTATAATCAGAATCATCAATCATAAATGCAATTCCACCAGCCCAGATCTGATAGCTTAGCACCTCAATAACTTTAACCCCACCTACTGTTCTTGTTAATACATAAGGAAGCTGCATATCGCCAAGCTGATCATCAACCAAATAAACAAGTACAGCTCCGGAGTTAATAATATCCTGTGTAATAAAACCAACATCAAATGCTGCTTCCAAAATATATCCCTGCTGCCCATAAGTACCCACTCCTTTCCAATCTGTCTGTCTTACGTCTAGATAGTATGTATCCACAGATCCATAGTAATTATCTTCTATACAAGAAGTAAATAGTAATGGAGTGCACAGTAGTATTAAAAATAGTAAACGTTTCATAAGGTAATTTTTTATTATTGTTATGTTATTTTAAACTTATAGCAAATATCGTGCAAAAATACAACAATACTCAAAAAACGAGTAAAAACATTCCACACATTTACATATGACGTATAACAGCCCTATTTTATTGCTTTTCTCACGTTAATTAACCTTTAAATTCGCTTTTACTTGTTATCTTTGTGGTTTAGCCATTTACAAATGACACAGCTGTTTGACCAACATTTATACGATAAGCTACAACAAGTTCTTAAACAAGCAAAACGCGCACTTATTGTAAGTCACATAAATCCCGACGGCGATGCTATCGGATCATCTTTAGGCTTGGCATGCCTACTTAAACAACACGTTTCTCAGGTAAACGTAGTTATGCCCAACCATTTTCCCGACTTCCTAAAATGGATGGAAGGGGCATCTACTATTTCAATATATAGGCAGGATGCTGAGAAAGTAAAGAAGCTTGTTGATGAGGCCGATGTTATTTTCTGCCTCGATTTTAATAACCTGGCAAGAATAGAAGAGCTTGGCAAGTGCATTGCTCAATCTAAAGCCACTCGTGTACTTATAGACCATCACCTTAATCCTAAAGAAGAGGAGTTTAACTTAATCTTCTCAAACATACCTGCCAGCTCTACCTCCGAACTGGTATATAGAATATCGGCTACTATTAATGGAACTACTATTATCCCCAAGGCTGCCGCAGAGGCTTTATACTGTGGAATAATGACAGATACAGGTTCTTTTGCCCACAGTTCCTCAAATCCCGAGCTATTCAGAATTGTAGCAGATTTACTTGAATGCGGTATTGATAAAGACCAGATCAGCGCTTTAGTATATGACAACTTCTCTGCCGACAGAATGCGATTATTGGGATATAGCCTAAACGAAAAAATGGTTGTTCATCCTCAATATCGGACTGCATATATTTATCTGTCGCGCGAAGAGCTGAATAGCTTCTGCTTTTGTCCGGGCGATACCGAGGGATTTGTAAACTATCCTTTATCTATCAAAGACATCGTGTTATCTGTTTTTCTTGTCGAGACAATGAATCATATTAAAGTGTCTATCCGAACAAGAGGTGATTTTTCTGCTAACGAACTATCTGTTAAACATTTCAATGGAGGAGGACATAAAAATGCCGCAGGTGGCAAGCTGTTCTGCTCTCTACCTGAGGCGGTACAAATATTGGAGTCTATTTTACCCGAATATGAGCAAGCGCTACATCAATAAGCTGATTGCTATAGCGGGATGTGCTATACTGCTATCGTGCGGAAATAATAATAAGCCGCAAGACGACAGGTATGCATTGCCTTCAAGACCAAGTAAAGAGACGATTACAGGCGTAAACCGCTATTTAAGCGAAAAAGATAAAGCCGTTATCGAAGGTTATGGCAGGCGTAATAAGCTGGAGCTTACGCTATCTGAAAGCGGTTTCTACTACCATATTTTCAGTAAGGGTACTGGTAATGCAATCTCACAAAATAGTACGGTTTTTATTACCGGCACGCTAAATTTAATTGACGGAACACCTTGCTACACTTATACACCGGAAGAGCCTAAGGCTATTGTAATAGCTAGGTCTCCCGAAATAACAGGGTTGCATGTTGCTTTACCTATGTTAAAAGAAGGTGCGCATGCGTTGTTCATATTTCCGCCCAACATGGCTTTTGGGCTTTTGGGCGATAACGACAAGGTGCCACCCCGCGCAACCATTGTGATGAATATAAACATACTGAAAGTAGAAGGTTAAAACATAAGCTATGAGATACTCTAAAATAATATTTTTTGCTGTTCTTGTTATAGCTACAGCTTGTGCAAAAGATAAAGAGGCAGATTATGTTGCCGCTCAAGAAAAGACTATTGATACTTTTTGGGCATCGATAGATGGTGATGAGTATGAAAAAACTATCAACGATGACATATACCGAATAGTGCGGGTAAAAGGAGATGAGACACAAAGCATCAGCCCCGGCGATATGATATCATTTTACTACACAGGAGCCGTTCTTACCAGTAGCGGAATAACTAATGCGAACATATTCGACACCAATATTGCCGCAGTAGCAACAACAATTGGGCTAACCACAACTACAGAGCTTAAGATACGTGAAGACATTGCCGGAGCAGGACATTTTATAGACGGATTAGAAAAGGGCCTACTACAAATGCATAAAGGCGAGACAGCTTGGATCGTATTCACGTCTAGACATGGTTATGGAGATAAAGCCATAAATATCATACCAGCGTACTCTCCTATCATATTTGAAGTATATATGGTAGATGTAAAAAAACAGTAAAAAACACAGCAGTTTTATATATTTGTAATTATGAACAACTTTGATCCCAACGGTATAGGCCAACCTAACGGTCGCTATTTTGCCTTACCATACACCACCGAAGAATCTGATATTATTCTTATACCTGTGCCTTGGGATGTAACTACATCATATCGGACAGGCGCAAGTCGTGGACCACAAGCAATTCTGGAAGCATCGACCCAGGTTGATTTGTTTGATTTCAATATTGAAAACGCCTGGCAAATAAGAATAGGTACTCATCCTTTGAACGAAGGTATATATAGCCGTAGCATTGAGCTGAGAAGCGATGCCGAATATGTAATACACCATTTGGAAGAAGGAGGCAACCCCGAAGAAAAAGCCATCCTTAAACGTATCGATCGTATTAACGAAGCATCCAATGAGTTGAACAACTGGGTGCATTTTCACTCTTTAGAATACCTCGATAAGGGTAAGCTGGTGGGCGTTGTAGGCGGCGACCACAGCGTTCCTCTCGGGTTGATGAAAGCAATAGCCGGTAGGTACGACAGCTTTGGCATTCTGCATATTGATGCACATGCCGATTTACGCAAGGCATATGAAGGGTTTACTTACTCGCATGCTTCTATTATGTACAACGCCATTCACGAAATAGATAACCTCAAACGGCTTGTACAAGTAGGAATTCGTGATTTAAGTCAAGACGAAATGAACTTGGCAACACAGCATGAGCGCATTGTTATGTTTAACGACGAAGCGTTAAACGAAGCCATGTTTAACGGAAAAAATTGGCAACAGCTATGCAACGATATTGTAGCCGAGCTACCCAGTAATGTATATATAAGCTTTGATATTGACGGATTAAGTCCTGATTTATGTCCAAATACAGGTACTCCGGTACCGGGAGGCCTAAGCTTTCAGCAAGCAACATGCTTACTAAAAACCCTGGCAAAGTCCGGTAAGCGTATTGTTGGCTTCGACCTTAACGAGGTGGCATCAAATGAGAATAACGATTGGGATGCCAACGTTGGTGCCAGATTACTCTACAAGCTTTGTTGTTACAGCCATATAGCCAACAACAGTTTAATATAAAACCTAAACCTATATCACCCTACCTAATACCAATGAAGAAAGTAACCATACTAAGTAGAAGAAGAGTTGCAAGAAGTCCTATCATCATAAGAAGTATGTTTAATCGTTTTTTTGCTCTCGAAGCAATTGGCGGTATTCTTCTGCTTATCTTTACTATATTCTCACTCGTTATTGCCAATGTTCCGGCCCTAGGCTGCATTCACGATTTCTTTAATGCCGAACTCTCCATCAATCTCGGAAGCTACTTCAACCTATCTATGACCCTTGCCCATTGGATTAACGATGGGTTGATGGTTCTTTTCTTTTTCACCGTAGGGTTAGAAATAAAACGAGAAATAGTTGTTGGTGAGCTGTCGTCGTTTAAACAAGCAAGCCTACCCATAATGGCAGCAATAGGCGGGATGATCGTTCCTGCTCTCCTATATTCTTTCTGCAATTCGTCTGTATCCGGACAAGAAGGAAACGGATGGGGAATACCAATGGCTACAGATATAGCATTTGCTATAGGTATAATATCGCTACTTGGTCGGCGGGTTCCGATGTCGCTTAAAATATTTCTTACGGCATTAGCAATTGTCGATGATTTGGGCGCTATACTTGTAATTGCCATATTCTATCCGGTACACACTCTTCATATTGAAATGATAGCTGTTGCAGGGTGTATCATGCTGCTTATATACATATTCAACAGATTAAGAATACGCGCCACCATTGTATATATCATTGCAGGTATCGCGCTTTGGTTAGCCGTTCTCGAATCAGGGCTACACGCCACTATTGCCGGAGTTTTACTGGCTATTGTTATACCAATTTCTGCAAAGCATAGCCCCATAAAGTTTATACAGCGAAGTAAACGTGTACTTAACGAAATTAAAATTGCCCAAAGCAAAAGCAATACAAATAAGATTATTGCAGATGAGCACCAAAAAGAGCTGGTTCATAACATACAATATGAAATAAACCAAGCCATATCTCCGCTACAGCAATACGAGTACTCTTTACATCCATGGGTTATGTATATCATTATGCCCCTATTTGCATTAGTAAACGCAGGTGTTAAGATTGATGCCGAAGCAATATCGGGCTTATCCGGTAGTATATCTATTGGTGTATTTTTAGGGCTATTTATTGGCAAGCCCATTGGTATCGCGCTTTTCAGCTGGCTATCGGTAAAATGTAAAATAGCCCACCTACCCCGAGGTGCAAAATGGAACCAGCTTATTGGTGTTGGTTTTATGGCCGGTATTGGTTTTACAATGTCTATATTTATTGCTAATCTGGCATTTACAGACGAAAGTATGATAAGTACAGCTAAGCTGGCTATTCTTATTACCTCATTAATTGCAGGAATTACAGGAGTACTAATTTTAAGAGCAACAACAAATAAAAAAAACATAGAACAAGAAATGTGCAAAGAATAATAACAAAAAACATACAGCTATGAAACATCAACTTTTTATTTCGGCAATATTTTTAGGTCTTCTTTTTTCCTCGTGCGGCGGTAGCAGCAATCAAGTTACCACTGTTTCAAGTGAAGATGGACAAAACAACGTAACTCTGAACAACGATCTAGACTCAATAAGCTATGCTATCGGGGTAGATCTTGGAAATCAGCTTGGCAAGAATCCTCAGTTTAACTTGGATATAGTTGGTCAAGCAATAAAAGATGTAAAAAACAACAAAACAAAAATGACAGGGCAAGAAGCCATTGCGTTTATGCAGGAGTTTCAGCAAAAAGAAATGCAACGTCAAATGATGCAATCATCAAATTCTGGAGATTTAAAGCAATTTGAAGAAAAAAATAAAGCAGCGGGAGAAAAATATTTAGCAGATAATAAGGTCAAAGCAGGTGTTATCACTTTACCTAGCGGATTACAGTATAAAATCGTAAAACAGGGAACAGGACCAAAACCTAAGGCAACAGATGTTGTTGAGGTTCACTATAAAGGCACCTTAATTGATGGTACAGAATTTGACTCATCATACGGCAGAGGAGAAACTGCAACATTTCCTTTAAATGGTGTAATAAAAGGCTGGACTGAAGGATTGCAACATATTAGCGAGGGCTCGAAGGTTATTTTTTACATTCCACAAGAGCTGGCCTATGGAGCCACTCCCAGACCAGGTGGACCTATTGAGCCGTACATGGCACTTGTATTTGAAATTGAGCTGATAAAAGTATTACCCCAAAACTAAAATCATTAAAGGGAGCTATTTTAAATAGCTTCCTTTTTGCTATTTTTGTAAAAATATATTGTATGAAAAAACTTTTTTTAATTTCAATCGCAGCCATATTATGGGTATCATCTGCTAATGCTCAAATCACGCCTACAGCAATAGATTCGGTAAGCTATGCGCTTGGCAGTAACATTGGGCATTCGCTCAAATCATTTCCCGTAAAGCTTGATGGCGCATCTTTATCTAAAGCAATAGTTGATGCTTTAGAAGGCAATGGGGGAATGACCATTGAAGAGAGTGAAATGTACTTGCAAAATTTTTTTTTAAGGCAACAAACAGAAAAAGCCGATAAAAACAGAAAAGAAGGAGAAGCGTTTTTAAATACTAATAAAAACAAGCCCGGAGTGGTTGTATCGCCTAGCGGTTTGCAATATAAAGTAGAAAGAGTTGGAACAGGAATAAGCCCAACTGAAAATGACGAAGTAGAAGTTCACTATAAAGGTACACTTGTTGATGGCAAAGTTTTTGATTCATCATACGACCGTGGAGAAACAATCACATTCCCACTTAAAAGCGTAATAAAAGGATGGACAGAAGGACTACAACACGCTAAAGAAGGTGGAAAAATTATTCTATACATTCCATCCGACTTGGCATATGGAGACGCATCAAGACAAGGAAGCATAATTGAAGGCGGCTCTACATTAATATTCGAAATTGAACTAATACGAGTAATTAAACAAGATAATAGCTAAGATGAGCAAAATAGCAAAAATAGTAACAGCAAAAGGAACAATGACGGTAAACTTCTTTGAGGAAGATGCACCGGGCACTGTAGCAAACTTTATTAAGCTTGCAGAATCGGGTTTCTATGATGGGTTAGTTTTTCACCGAGTAATACCAAACTTTGTTATTCAAGGAGGTTGCCCACTGGGTATTGGCTCAGGTGGACCAGGCTATACCATTAAGTGCGAAACTAAGGGCAATAACCAATATCATGATCGTGGAGTTCTCTCTATGGCACATGCCGGAAGAGATACAGGTGGTTCTCAGTTCTTCATCTGCCACTGCCGCGAGAATACAGCCCATTTAGACGGCGTACATACGGTATTTGGTAAGGTTATTGAAGGCCTTGATGTTATTGACCAAATCCGTCAGGGTGACGAAATTGAAAAGATTGAAATTTCAGAACAATAATTCTAATTAACCAATAAATCGCTGGGAGGTTTTGTATTGCATGCTTCCCAGCCTTTTCTTATAAATATTACAAGAATATGGCACTTGAAATAGTAGGAAAATTACAGCAGCTGCTTGCTCCTCAAAAAGGCACCGGATCGAGAGGAGAATGGGTAAAGCAAGAATTTATTATTGAAACGACAGAGCAATACCCTAAAAAGGTTTGTGTATCTGCATGGGGCGATAAAGTAAAAGACATAGAGGGCATACAAGTTGGCGATACACTTAAAGTAAGCGTAAATATTGAATCGAGAGAGTATAACGGAAGATGGTACACCGATGTTAGAGCATGGCGTATTGAGCGCGAAAATAATTCGCAACAAGCAGCACCAGCTCAAAATACCGGGATGCCAATACCTCCGTCAACCGACAGCTATGCTGACTTTGGAGCAGCTGAAGAAGTGGACGATCTTCCATTCTAAAACACTTGTTTCTACTATATGGATTTCTTTTTTAGCATAATAGTTCCCGTTTATAATCGTCCCGACGAGGTAGATGAGCTGTTGGCAAGCCTCGTTGCACAGGAGGGCTCTGCTAAATTTGAAATGCTTATTGTAGAAGACGGCTCTACCAAGCCATGCGAAGATATTGTTAAGCAATATAGCGACAAGCTCAACATTCGCTACTTTACCAAGCCTAATACCGGTAGAAGCGATACACGCAACTATGGTATGAAAGAGGCAAAAGGTAGTTACTTCATATTTTTCGACTCTGACTGCATTATTACACCTCAGTATTTTCAACGGTTAGAAGAAAATTTAATCGATAACTACAGCGATTGCTTTGGAGGGCCTGATGCTGCACACAAGTCATTTTCTACCACGCAAAAGGCTATCAACTATGCAATGACTGCGTTTCTCACTACCGGTGGGATTCGTGGAGGAAAACAGCAGCTGGAAAAGTTCAAGCCTCGAACTTTCAACATGGGTTTTTCGCGTAAAGTATATGAAACAGTAGGAGGTTTCAACGATATGTTTGGCGAGGACATAGACCTTGCTCTACGCATTCAGAAAGCAAACTTTCGGATTGTTTTGTACAGAGATGTTTACGTTTACCATAAGCGTAGGGTAAGCATTAAGAAGTTTTTTAAACAGGTATATATCTTTGGTACAGCACGCATAAACCTTGCGCTTATTCATAAAGGATCGCTTAAAGCTGTACATACGCTACCCCCTCTTTTTCTACTAGGAGGAGTTGCTTTAGTCGTCCTATCTATCGTTTGCAGCCCTTGGTTTTTACTACCTATAGGGCTATATGTTCTGCTACTCTTTATAGATTCTTTTACCAAAACCAAATCGCTAAAAACAGCCTTATTGGCTGTCATTGCATCGTGCATACAAGTAGTAGGCTATGGCTGGGGATTCATTCGGTCTTTTGTAGAAAAAATCATCTTCAGAAAAGGGCTTGAGAGCAGCGAAACGTTAAAGAGGGTGTACAAATAAGTACTGCGTACAGCAAAAAATAGAGAATTCAAGTAATTCAAAAATATATAAGTAATTCAAGGTTTTTGAATTTTTAAATCGCTTATATTTTTTAAATTTTCAAACCATTTTCATGGAATTAACGGTCTACAAAGCATCGGCAGGATCGGGCAAAACATATATGCTTGCCTCAGAATACCTGCGACTAGCTCTTGCTAAACCTAATATCCAACGAGGTTTTAGGAGCATCCTTGCCGTAACTTTTACCAACAAAGCTACGGAAGAGATGAAAAGCAGAATCTTATCGCTACTGCACAATATAGCCAACGGTTCTCAACAGGATTTAACTAACGAGCTGGCAAAAAGAATGAAATGCAGCATTGCAACCGTTCAGCAAAAAGCATTAGATGTACGCACCGCAATACTTCACGATTACTCTCACTTCTCTGTTGTAACAATCGATCGTTTTTTTCAGCAAATCTTACAGGCATTCGTCAGAGAAGCCGGACTACGCCCGGGTTACACCGTAGAGCTCGATACAAACCGACTACTAGAAGACGCTGTAGTAAAAGTTTTGGATGATGCTGGAAATGACAAAGCACTTCGTAGCTGGATTGTACGGCTAACCGAAGATAATATAGACAACGGAAAATCGTGGGATGTATTACCACGACTACGTTCTATCGGACAAGAGATATTTAAAGAATCGTACCTGTATTTTTCTCCTTCATTTCGTGAGAAGCTGGCAGATAAAACCATTCTTGAAAAATACCTACGCGACATACTTCAGCTGATAAAAGACTTCGAAGGTAGCATGAAAGCTATCGGGACAAGGGCTATTAGCTATATTGAATTGTACGGGCTATCTGTAAGTGATTTCAAGAATAAAGAAAAAGGTGTAATCGGTTATTTTGCTAAGCTGAAAGCGGGTAAAGATTATGAGCCCACTAAACGTGCATACTCGGCGCTTGGTACGCCGGAAGAATGGTATTCAAAAAATTCGGATAAAAGTTCGGAGATAAATTCGGCATTTTTTGAGCTTAACAATTTGCTGAATGAGGCATTGTCGTTGTGGGATGAGAAAGGCATACTTTATAATACAGCAAATGTATTGTATAAAAACTTTATGCTTCTTGGCTTGCTTTCGGATATCTCCCGCAACGTTCAACAAATAGCAAACGAAGAAAATATACTCCCCATAAGCAGCTCCGGATATCTATTAAGTCAGCTGATTGGTGAAAGTGAAACGCCTTTTATTTACGAAAAAGCAGGCGTTCAGTATAACCACTTTATGATAGATGAGTTTCAGGATACATCTGTTGGGCAATGGCGCAACTTCCGTCCTTTACTGGATAACAGCCTAGCTGAAGGCTACAAAAATATGGTAGTTGGCGATGTTAAGCAGTCCATCTATCGATGGAGAAATGGTGATTGGAGAATATTAGGTTATCAGCTGAACCATGACTTTTCTGCTTGGGGTATAAATGAGCTGGAGCTAGACTCTAACTGGCGCAGCGACGGTGTAGTTATTCAATACAACAACGAGCTGTTTTCGCGCCTAGCAAAAACGCTACAAGCCAATATCAACGATGAGCTGAACTCTGTAAGCATTCCATCTGAAAAAAGGGAGTTGCTGCAAAGCATGGTAGAAACAGCATACAGTACAGCAAGGCAGCAGTTTTCTCCAAAAACAGCAACAGATAAAGGCTATGTCAGCTTAAAGCTGATAGAGGAAACGGAAGAAAAAAAATCGACAGAAATTGTTCTTGAAGAATTGCCTTTGCTAATTGCCGATTTACAAGATAGAGGATATAAGCCAAGCGATATAGCCATTCTTGTTCGGCGCGGTATAGAAGGTCAGCAGGTAGCAGATACGTTGCTCAGCTACAAACAGCTATCAAAAGATAATACGCATTGCTATGATGTTGTTTCTCAAGACTCGCTTTTTATTGCAAATGCGACCATTGTAAAGCTTATAATAAGTATTTTTAGGTTGGCTCTTAACCCTTCGGATCGAATTAGCGAAGTATATGCACATCTTGAGCTCGCAAAACGGCAGAATCCTTCAACTGTAAGTTCTAACCCGCATCAAGTCTTAAGTTCAAACTTCTCTAATGATGACTTACAATTCATAAAATCGTTATCAGATGTATCTCTTTTAGATGCTTTTGATCTTACAATCCAGTATTTCCACTTGAATGAGAGATCCGAAGACATTCCTTTTTTACAAGAGCTGCACGATGTAATTTTAAAAATATCATCAGATA
>JAVBOE010000084.1:0-34841 GCA_031550925.1 Bacteroidales bacterium
CAGCTACAAGTAGCATCAATCCACCAAAAAAATTGGCAAAAGCAGTAAGTGCTACAGGCGAAATATTATCTGATTTTCTTTTTACAACCATTATGTTGGTGTAGCTGCCAATAATATTACTCAAAACTAACAAACCAACGCCAGCATAGAATGACGGATTATCTGAAGTGAATTTGCCTTTGGCAAAACTAATAAAAACAACGCCAGCCAAGCCAAGCGCTATTGCTATAATCTTTCGCAACGTCATCTTATCGTCGGCAAGCGTTAGATGCGCCATAATAGCAACGAATAACGGTCCGGCTCCTATAATTATTGCCGCTGTGGGTGCCGGTACTTTATCCAACCCCATAAAGAAAAGACCGTACTGCAAGAAAGTCTGCACAAAGGCAAAGAGCAGCATAAAGCGCCAATGCTTAAGCTCCGCACGAAAGTTGACCTTTTGTACCATCAGCACAGGTATGAGCATTAGCCCCGCCAGCGTAAACCGCATGCCCGATAAGTATATCGGATCGGCGTATTGAAAGCCTATCTTGGCTCCTGCAAACGCAGATCCCCATAGCAAACAGGCTAAAATTGCTCTTAATTTCATCTTCTAAATTTGGTTACAAATTTACGCTATAATGAAATTACTTTACCTACTTGTTCTATTTTTATTTATATTTGAATACTACATAAACCACCATAAAAACATTGTCACAATGTTGCGAACAGAAAAAGAAAAGATGCTTTCCGGTGAAATATACAATCCGGGAGATGAAGCTCTTTTAGAACGCTGGCATCTTGCGAAAAGGTTGATGAAAGAATATAATCAGGCGAACAGCAGCAATAAAGATTTGTTAGATAAAATTTTAAGTCAGCTGCTAGGATCTAAAGGCGAGAATATATGGATTACCGCACCGTTTTACGTCGACTATGGCGAGAATATCCACATTGGTAACAATGTTGAGATTAATATGAACTGTGTATTCTTAGACTGTAATAAAATTACCATTGGTGATAACTCCGGCATTGGCCCTAATGTGCAGCTATATGCAGTAACACATCCTGTTAGCCCCAGAAAACGTTTAGCCTACGTTTACAATAGCGAATTCCCTTTCTGGAGAACATTTTCCGCTCCAATAACCATAGGCAGCAACGTATGGATAGGCGGAGGTTCAATCATACTTCCGGGCGTAACTATTGGAAACAACACAACTATTGGAGCCGGAAGTATTGTAACAAAATCTGTCCCTGCAAACTCTGTTGCTATGGGAAGCCCATGTAAAGTGATTAAAACAATAAAAGGTTGATTGGAATAAGTCTATCGTTTTAAGCATTTTATATCTACAACGCTTTCATAACACATCAGATTACAGCCATATAGCTATATGGTATAACTCCTCTTACTATTATCATAGCTCAAGCTGCTACTTAACCTGAGTTCGATGTAAACAGTGGTATCATGACGCAAGTATTACGTATCACGAAAAAAGATGAATCACATAGATACATAGAACTTGTAGAGAAAGGCAATTTGCAAATATGATAATGAAAAATGGCATAGCTTATATCCCAATCGTGATACGTGATACTTGCTTCGTGATACTATTAATATTTAAAGCGGTGGAACATCATCGGCTACTTCATGCCCAAGAATGTTGACAATACGCCTGATATGCGGATCTATATGGCTAAAATATTTATATAGTCCCTTGCACAAATAGCTCAACCCTAATTCGCCTGTACTCGTTTTCAATAGACGGTTTTTAGGGCATTCTCCCGAACAGGCAAAAAGATAGCGACAGCTTCGGCATTTACCGGGTAAGAAGTGATCTTTTCCATACCCAAATTTCTCCTGTCTTTGCGAAAGTGCCATATCTATCAACGGTTGCTCGTTGATATTTCCTAACTTGTACTCCGGATAGACATAGTGGTCGCATGTATAAACATCACCATTGTGTTCCATTGCAAGCCCTTTACCGCATACAGGAGAGAAAATACACAAGGGTGACGGTCTGCCCATCCACTGCTCTACAGCGCTATCAAAGAAGGGAACATATATCTTCCCAAAATCATGTTGATACCATTCATCGAATATCTTTATCAGGAAGTCGCCGTATTCTTCCGGCTCCACGCACCACGATTCAACAATAGAATCGGGATGTGACGGCCTTATTCTTAGAGAATTCTCATCAACAATATTATGCAGCTTCCAAAACTGAGGAGCTGTTGTGGTAAAGTCACGAGGTTCTACAATGGGTATAAACTGCATTTGCTTACTTTTAACCTCATCGCGAAGAAACCGGTAAACCTCTAATGGGTGCTTGGCATTCTCATCATTTACAACGGTTAGCGTAGCAAAACGTACTCCATGTTTATTCAGTAGCTTTGCAGACTCCAGCACCTTATCAAACGAGCCTTTGTTATTGCTATATTTTCTGTGCGCATCGTGAAGATGACGTGGACCATCAATGCTAAGCCCAACCAAAAAAGAGTTGTCTCTCAAAAACTCACACCACTCATCGTTAAGTAATGTACCGTTTGTTTGAAGATCATTCTCAACCCTAACATGAGATGGAGCATACTTCTTCTCCAGCTCTACCACTTTACGGAAGAAATCAAGTCCTAACAATGACGGCTCTCCACCTTGCCACGAAAACACCACCTGTCGCGCGTTTTGTTGCTGGATATACTGCTTGATGAAGTTTCCTAGCGTTTCATCTGAAATTCGCCAATTACTATTGGTTTCTAACAAATCGGCTTTGCTTAAATAGTAGCAGTAGTCGCAGTTAAGGTTGCATACCGGTCCGGTTGCTTTAATCATAGCATGCATACGGATCATGGGCTTACCCCTATAGTAATGTTGATTTTGTTCTTGCATGGGTGGTAATGGTGTGATTGAATATACTTAAAGGTTGTTTGAACTTAAATATCGCTGCAATTTAGCTATAAGTTATAGACTTTTCAATTTAAAAAAAGTCGGCTCAAAAACTTCCCTTCAACAGGGGTGTCACCCTGAATGATAAAGAAAGATTTTTGAGCCAACCTTCTATACTTAACGCAGTACTGCTTCTACTATTTTGTTTTAGAAGAGTTCGTACTTGAATTTGTTCCTGGCTCCGCTGGCATCATCTTTTTTTCATAATTATCAAGTGCCTTTTTTGCCTTGATTTTAGTCATCTCCTGCTTCATTACGTTTGTAGGAACAAAGCTTGGAGGGAATGAACGGGGCGGGAACTCGTCGAATGTTGCAATAAATTTAAATACATCATCCATTGTTCCATAAACGGCACCTACCTGATTCAAACTCCAGTCCCAATAAGTATTTGAGGTTATATCGGCACGTTCGAAGGGGTCTTGCATCAGGTTGAAAGTCTTTTGCAGACGAAGCTCTGTAAAAGGTTCTGCCCATAAACCCATAGTTCCGGCTAAACGTTGTTCAGCATATACATATTTCATATGTCCCTTACGGTATCCTACCAACAAACCATCATCGTCAGAATAGAAGAAGTTATCGCGGGCACTTTTTACACCGTTGCTCTTCGTTGCTGAACCTGTTACCGAAGTAAGGAATTTAGATTGATCGAAACCATCAAGATGCACTTTATATGATTTGCCGTTGGCTGTATAACCTTGTTTCAGCTTATCAATAATCTGAGGTTCGCCGGCAATAGCGACAAGTGTCGGAATCCAGTCGTTGTGAGACATCAGCTCGTTTGTTACGGTACCAGCTGCTATATGACCCGGCCAACGCACAAAGCAAGGAACACGGAAAGCTCCTTCCCAGTTGGTATTTTTTTCAGAGCGGAACCATGTCATAGCGCCATCAGGCCATGTGTTCATGTGCGGACCATTGTCTGAAGTGTAAACAACTATGGTGTTATCTGCAATGCCCAAATCGTCAAGAGCCTTTAGTATTGAGCCGATAGTAATATCATGCTCAATCATACCATCAATATATTCGCTGTCGCCGTATTGGTATTGACCGCGGTGAGAATCACGGACGTGCGTGCGAAGGTGCATACGGGTTGAGTTGAACCAGCAGAAGAATGGTTTATCTGCACTAACCTGACGTTTTATAAAATCAATAGCAGCAGCAGATGTTTCATCATCAATTGTTTCCATTCTTTTCTTTGTCAACGCACCGGTATCTTCAATTTTTTGTTTACCTACTTTACCGAAACGTGGGTCAACAGTTGGGTCGTCAACATTGGTTGCGTATGTGCGTAGTACACCTCTAGGTCCAAATTTCTTCAAATATTCAGGATCTTTTGGGTAATCAGGTAATTCGGGTTCTTCTTCAGCATTAAGGTGATAAAGATTTCCAAAGAACTCATCGAATCCATTTACTGTAGGAAGTGTTTCGTTACGGTCTCCTACGTGGTTTTTACCAAATTGACCTGTAGCGTAACCAAGGTTTTTAAGCAAACCTCCGATAGATGGATCTTCCTGGCTCATTCCCATTGGTGCTCCCGGAAAACCTACCTTAGTAAGACCCGAACGGATACCATGCTGTCCTGTTAAGAATGCGGCACGACCAGCAGTACAAGATTGTTCTCCGTAGTAGTGCTGGAACTTGATTCCCTCCTTAGCTAGTCGATCGATGTTGGGTGTTTCGTAACCCATTAAACCGCCGCTGTATGCTGAGATGTTGGTAATACCGATATCATCACCGAAGATTACCAGAATATTCGGCTTCTGATTTTCGTTGTTTTTTGTTTGCGCTTGCGAAGCAACTACTGTACCTGTAGCAAGAACAAACCCTATGGCAGCAACTTTACCACAAGCTTTTAGTTTGTCATTTAATTTCATTTTTTTATTGTTTAAAAGTGGGTATTATAAATCCTTTATTTTTTGTGATTATTATATGGTTTTTAGTTTTGTATTTCTATTATATAATCAAATACCATTTCGGCAAGTAGGGAATCTGCAAACCTCGAAAGACCTTTATTTTCTATAAGGTATTTCTTAAGTTCTTCCGGCGTAACATCATTTTCTGCTGCTACTACCTTAATCCTGTCTTCAATATCTTTTTCATCAACTTCTATTTGATCTTTCAAAGCAATCTTTTTCAGTATCATCATAAGCTTTACTCGGGCTTCAGCGTTGCCTTTTTCTATCTCATCGTTAATATCGCCTTCGGAGTATTCCAGCTCATTTTCAATAAAGCTAGGATGAAGAGCTATGTTGGTATCGTCAAGAAGTTTGCGTGATATTTCATCCAGCATATCATTTTTATTGTCAGACTGAAGGTTGAGATTGGTATAGTCGGGCAACTCGAACACAGGCATTTCAATGAAAGATGCTTTGAACTCTAGATATTCATTCTTTTGCAAAAGGCTGTCTGATACCTCAATCGGAGTCCCCGATATCATATTTTTTTCTTTTAACGCTTTGCGACACAAACGTGTTGATGCAATTGTCAGTAAATCATTCTTTATCTGTTGAGCAAAATGAGACTCGATAAGACCTATCGGGCTTTTTCCTGAACGAAACCCTTTGACCTGCAGCTTTGAATACGGCTTCAGCAGATCATCATAGTCAACCTGTATCATCTCCCATGGAACAGAAATCAACAGCTCTTTTTCAAGCTCTTCCTCAAAAATTACTTTTACTTCCATAGCTTATTCTGTTTTTATTATTGGGTGGTTTATTTTATATAGTAGTGCAACTCATAATTAACGATAGCAACAACTCTTATGTGCATTTTAACAATCAAGCCCTTTATTTGTTCGACAAAAAAGTCGTTGATATTCTTTTGCCACTCCTATTCTTACAACCGATAAATAAACAACCACCCCAAAAGAGGTGGTTGTTGGCTAAAAAGCTATGATGATAGCAGCTGAATAATGAAAAATTGGTTTAATTCAAAAGAGCTAAGCGTCTTAAAAACATTTGCTTACTTATCGGCAAATACTTTTTTCCAATCATTCTTCATACTGATTATGCTCCAGCCGTATTTCTTTGCCCAATCCAAAGATGTATTATCTTTCTCCTGATAGAAAAACTCCCGATCAGCATCATCGTGGTTGATGATTAGCTGTAAAGACGGGTGCGTGTTTCCCTGCGAAAATCGAAGCATATAGATATCTCCCATGCCGCCTTCGTTTCCACAAGCCAAAATAGGGCGTTTCCCAATCTGATATTGTATGTTAACAGGCTTTTCCTGCTGGTCGTTAAATGTTTTAAACTCGGGCATGCGCTGAATATCGTTGATGCTATCATTAAAGGTATATTTGAACTCCGTTCCAATAACTCGCTCTGGCGGAATACCATAATATTCCTGAGAAATTACGCGCATAAATTCGACAGAACCACCGGAGCAGATAAAGATTTTGAAATCATTTGCTCTTAAATAATCCAACAGCTCCAGCTGAGGCTGGTAACGTAGCTGCGACATGGTTTTACCCGAAGGTGTTTTAAAGCTGGCAAAAAAGTCTGCTACCTCTTTCTGATATTCGGTTTGGGTCATTCCGGTTTGAGTAACAATAAAGAGCTTAAGCAAATCTGTTGCTCCCAATTTGTTTAGGTATTCCGTGTCATTCTCAACAACTGCTTTATAAGGTTGTTTTACCTTTAAAGAAGGATCTTTTTCCACCATTTTTTTAATGCACTGGAATATAAACATAACCTGAACAACCGGCTGTTCCGCCCATAATGTACCATCGTTATCGAAAGTAGCAATCCGGTCTTCCGGTTTTACGTACGATTGACTCCCCTCAGTAGTAACCGCTTTTACAAAATCGATAATAGCTTTTTTATTTGCACCATCATTCCACGAAGGTAGCGGATCCGATAGTTCAGCCGCAGCTACGGTAGAACTATCCTGACTTTTTTGGGCTCCGGAGTTACAGGAATAAGACAGAAGAAGCGCGACCAAAGACACTCCTATAATTGATAGAAATCTGTATTTTTTCAACATAATATGTTATTTTAATTAGAATTACATTATACCACTCCTTAAAATAACAGAAACAGGAAAAAATTGTTCAATAGGATTTCTGGGGTTATATAAATGGTAATCTTATCTATTGAATATATCATATCGCAAAATTCCAACTAGGTTTACATGAGCCCATGAAAACCACCCTAAAACCATCTCAGAAATAGGCATAAAAAAAGAGAACTGCTTTAGCAATTCTCTTACTTTCAAATTTTTGGTTGTGGTGCCACCAGGAATCGAACCGGGGACACAAGGATTTTCAGTCCTTTGCTCTACCAACTGAGCTATGGCACCATTGTTTGAGGGTGCAAAGATAACAGCTTTTTTGTTCCGAGCAACAATCAGCTTGCTTTTTTCTGAATTATCGTTCTCTTCGTTTTTCTTCCGCTCTCTTTTTCTGATATTTACAAGCAGTCGCAATTTTAGTTCTTAACTAATAACAAATTTCTACCTTTGCATCCATGAAGAAAAAAATAGAGACAGCCCAGCTTGCAAACGGAATACGCATTGCTCATTTTCAAGCACCACTGGCCACCGCATATTGCGGTCTAACCATAGGTACCGGAACCCGCGATGAGCTGAGCGACGAGCATGGGCTTGCCCATTTTCTTGAGCACCTTTTGTTTAAAGGAACCAAAAAACGTAAGGCTTACCATATAAATAACCGACTAGAAAGCGTTGGCGGAGAGCTGAACGCATTTACCGGAAAGGAAGAAACCGTTATACATGCTGCCACTCTAGCCGGAGATTTTGCGAAAGCGCTAGAGCTTATTGCCGATGTTACGTTCAACTCCGTTTTTCCTGAAGCTGAGCTTCAGAAAGAAAAAGATGTAATTTTTGACGAGATAAACTCTTACAAAGATTCTCCAGCCGAAGCTATATTTGACGATTTTGAGGAGTACATTTTCCCTGATTGTCCTTTAGGGCGAAATATTTTAGGAGACAAGAAAAGCCTTAAGCATTTTGAGGCAAAGCATTTATATAGCTTTATATCGCATAGCTACTCTACCGAGCAGATGGTTATTTCGTCGGTAGGAAAAATGTCGTTTAAGCGAGTTGTTGATTTGGCAGAGCGTTATTTTTCTTCGTATTCATTACATCCTAAAAGGCAAGACAGGACAGCGCCACCCGCTTATAAGCCTTTCAATAAAGTTATAAACAAGAACACGCATCAAGCGCATTGTATTATTGGTAACCGTTCCTATAAGCTATCAGACGAGCGTTCAACTGCTCTTACGTTACTTATTAATATGCTTGGGGGACCGCTTTCAAACTCGCGGCTCAACACCAGCTTAAGAGAAAAGTACGGCTTGGTTTACAATGTAGAAGCCAGCTACACTCCCTATCAAGATACGGGATTATTCAGCATATATTTTGGCACCTCTAAAACAACATTGGATAATAGCATAAACGCTGTTATGACCGAGCTGAAAAAGTTGCAAACCGATAAGCTGACTACACTACAGCTTTATCGTGCAAAAAAACAAATAATAGGTCAGCTTACCATTGCCAACGAAAGCCCCGAACAGCTGATGCTGGGTATGGGCAAAAGCCTGCTAAGCCTTAACCGTATTGATACCACAGAAGAGGTGCTGGCAAAAATAGATGCCGTAACGCCTGAAATACTTATAGCTATTGCGAATGAGCTGTTCGACCCTAAATCGCTATCAACCCTAACGCTCGTATAGCTATGCTGGAAATAAATAAAAATCTTGATAAGTATATATGCGAACACACCTCGCCCGAAGATGATTTGTTGCAAGAGTTAGTCAGGATTTCTCACTTAAAAGCCATGCAACCCCGCATGGTATCAGGACATATACAGGGAAAGGTTTTGGAAATGCTAAGCTATATGATACGTCCCAAGTATATTTTAGAAATCGGGACATTTACAGGCTATTCATCTCTTTGCTTAGCGAAAGGACTTGCTGAAAACGGCGAACTGCATACTATTGAGCGAAACGACGAAGTTGCCGAAATAGCTGAAAAATACATAGCTAAATCCAAGCAAGCATCACAAATTCACCTACACATAGGTGATGCGAATGCTATTATCCCTACCTTACCTCAAACCTTTGATATTGCTTTTATTGACGGCGATAAGCGCGAGTATCTTTCATACTATCACACCGTTTTTGATAAGGTAAAAACCGGTGGATTTATTCTTGCCGACAACGTTTTATGGGATGGCAAAATTATAGAGCCTGTGAAGCGTAACGATTTATTCACAAAAGAGTTGCTGGAGTTTAATCAATTCGTTCAGAACGACGAGCGGGTTGAAAACGTTCTCTTACCATTGCGAGACGGCATGATGATGATTAGAAAAATATAAAGCCCACCCCAACCCTCCCAAAGGGAGGGGGTTAGTCCTCGCATATCTCATATCGCAATACACTATACCATTTTTTCATTTTCACATCAGCACATTATCACATTATCTCATTATCTTTTGCTTAATCGCATCATTTACTGTATATTTACCATCTTTTTCGCTTTTACTTGCACTTGTAAAAGCATATGTATAAGCAAATTACCATTTATTTACGATGAAATTCAAAGAGTACAAAGGTCTTAACCTTTCAGAAGTAAACAAAGAAGTTCTCAAGCGTTGGAACGAGAGCAACACGTTTAAGAAAAGTACCGAGATACGTGAGGGCTATCCATCATTCGTATTTTACGAAGGACCACCATCGGCAAACGGTATGCCGGGCATACATCACGTAATGGCGCGCGCCATTAAGGATATTTTCTGTCGGTATAAGACCATGAAAGGATTCTTGGTAAAACGCAAAGCCGGATGGGATACTCACGGGTTGCCCGTTGAGCTTAGCGTTGAAAAGAGCCTTGGTATTACAAAAGAAGACATCGGGAAAAAGATATCGGTTGAGGAATACAACGCCGAATGCCGCCGCGAGGTGATGAAGTACACCAAAGAGTGGGAAGATTTAACCAACCAAATGGGCTACTGGGTTGATATGGACGACCCATATATAACCTATGAAAATGCTTACATCGAATCGCTTTGGTGGTTACTAAAAGAGCTATACAAGAAAGGGCTTTTATACAAAGGATATACCATACAACCATACTCTCCTGCAGCAGGTACGGGATTAAGCACACATGAACTAAACCAGCCTGGGGCCTACCGTGATGTAAAAGACACCACTTGCGTTGCCCAGTTTTCCATTCCACTAAAAGGGTTTGATAATGTTGACTTGCTGAACCGTGCGTTTGGCAGAAATGCTGTTACCTCAGACTTTGGCAACAATTGGGGTGGTGTATTCTTCATGGCATGGACAACCACACCTTGGACACTTCCTTCAAATACCGCACTTTGCGTTGGTCCTAACATCAGCTATGTTGCTATACAATCGTATAACCCATATACCGGAATTCCTTGTACTTACGTGTTAGCAAAGGATTTGGTGAGCAGCCACTTTAATCCTAAAGCAGCAGAAATTGCATTGGAAGATTATAAGCAAGGTGATAAGCTGGTTCCGTTTAAGATAATAGGAGAAACTACAGGACGAGAACTGGCCGGTATTCATTACGAGCAGCTGATACCATGGATTAACCCCGGAGAAGGTGCATTCCGCGTTATAACCGGCGATTTTGTTACCACTGAGGATGGTACAGGTATTGTACACATTGCACCTACCTTTGGTGCAGATGACGACCGTGTTGGAAAAGCAAACGGCATACCGCCAATGCTCCTGATTGACAAGGACGGAAATCAGCGCCCAATGGTGGACTTAAGAGGTAAGTTCTACCTTTTAAGCGACCTTGACTCTGATTTTGTGAAAGAACGTGTAAACACAAATTTATATGAACCGTTTGCCGGACGCTATGTTAAGAACGAGTACGACCCTTCCGATACACAAGGAGAAACGCTAGACGTTGATATCTGTGTAATGCTGAAGGGGCAAAATCGTGCATTTAAGATTGAGAAACATACGCACAACTATCCGCATTGCTGGCGTACCGACAAGCCTGTGCTTTATTATCCGCTTGATAGCTGGTTTATCAGGACAACTGCTTGTCGTGAAGAAATGATGGAACTGAACAAGACTATCTACTGGAAGCCTGAAAGCACCGGTACCGGACGTTTTGGTAAGTGGTTAGAAAACCTGCAAGACTGGAATCTTTCACGCTCTCGTTACTGGGGAACTCCGCTTCCTATATGGCGTACAGAAGACGGTACGGAAGAAAAATGCATCGGTTCTGTTGATGAGCTGTGCAATGAAATAGAAAAGGCTATCGCGGCAGGTGTAATGACTGAGACCGATAACCCTTACAAAAAGTTTAAGGTTGGCGATAAGTCGAAAGCTAACTACGCAGTAGAGAGCATAGACCTACACCGTCCGTTTATAGATAAGGTTATACTGGTTTCTGATAGCGGAAAACCGATGAAACGTGAGCTGGACCTCATTGATGTTTGGTTTGATAGCGGTGCTATGCCTTACGCTCAGATTCACTACCCGTTTGATACAGCTTCACTTCAGGGATTATTTCCTGCCGATTTTATCGCTGAAGGCGTTGACCAAACCCGTGGTTGGTTCTTCACGCTACATGCTATTGCTACCATGGTATTCAACAGCGTTGCATTTAAGGCTGTTGTATCTAACGGACTTGTTCTTGATAAGAACGGCAACAAAATGTCTAAGCGTTTAGGCAATGGTGTAGATCCATTTGAGGCAATAGAAACACATGGTTCAGACCCGCTTCGCTGGTACATGGTTACCAACGCTCAGCCTTGGGATAACCTTAAGTTTGACATGAATGGTGTTGACGAAGTAAAGCGTAAATTCTTCGGCACACTATACAATACCTACTCGTTCTTTGCACTATATGCAAACGTTGACAGCTTTACCAATAGCGAGTCTGAAGTTCCGATAGCAGAGCGCCCAGAAATCGATAGGTGGATAATCTCGCTACTAAATACGCTGATAAAAGAGGTAGATGCCGCTTATGCCGACTATGAGCCAACCCGCGCCGGACGTTTAATACAAGACTTTGTTGGCGACAACCTAAGCAACTGGTACGTGCGCTTAAACCGTAAACGTTTCTGGGGTGGCGAAATGACAAAAGATAAGCTGGCTGCTTACCAAACGCTTTATACCTGCCTTGAAACGGTTGCTATACTTGCTGCCCCAATTGCACCATTCTTTAGCGACAGGTTATTTACAGACCTAAACGCAATTAGTAAGCGTAATAAAGCGGAGTCGGTGCACTTGGCAGACTTCCCCGTTTATGATGAAAAACTAATCGATAAGCAGCTGGAAGACCAGATGGCACTTGCGCAGCAAGCATCATCAATGGTATTGGCGTTGCGCCGTAAGGTTAATATCAAAGTGCGTCAACCGTTAACAAAAATAATGATACCTGTGCTAGACCCTGCAATGGGTAAATCGCTAGAAGCCGTAAAATCATTACTATTGAATGAGGTTAACGTAAAAGAGTTGGAGTTCTTAACCGATACGGAAGGTGTACTGGTTAAGAAAATAAAAGCCAACTTCAAAGCCTTAGGTCCTAAGTATAGCAAGCAGATGAAAGAAATTGCCGCTGCCATAAACGATTTTAGTCAGCAGGATATTGCACGGCTGGAGCGTGAAGAAAAGTATGAGCTAAAGCTTGCTTCGGGAGATATAACAATAGGTCTGGAAGATGTAGAAATAACCTCGGAAGATATACCGGGATGGTTAGTTGCAACAGAAGGTCGTTTAACCGTTGCTCTAGATATTACCATTACAGAGGGCTTACGCCGTGAGGGTATTGCGCGCGAGCTGGTAAACCGCATTCAGAATATCCGCAAGGATACAGGTTTTGATGTTACCGATAAGGTTAAGGTGCAGGTAGAAGCCAACGACGAAGTTAGCGCTGCTATCAACGACTTTAAAGACTACATCGCTTCGCAAACATTGGCTACAAACATCACACTTGCTCCCACTCCTAACGGAACAGAGCTGGATTTGGATGATGAGCTAACAGCTAAGATTAGCGTAGAAAAGGTATAGCTCTATACTTATAGAATACGAAGAAGAGCAGGGAGTTTTTCCTTGCTCTTCTTTTTTAATCCCGTTTTATGGAAAAACATTTGTAATTGCATCTAATAAATAAAACGATATTAAATGAAATACATCCTAACAATTCTCACTATTATGAGCCTTAGCCAAGCCTCTACTGGACAAACAAGCCATGCACAAGACAGCTACTGTGGTATAATCAGCATAGATTTTGAGATTAATGCTATTCCATTATACTTATATCCGGATGGTATTCCTTTTGACGTTTTAAAGTTTGAACAGAAAGAGATTTATGGCTACACAATCTACGTAATTGAATCGAACTTGGGAGAACGTTTTGCTCCCTACAAGCTGAAGCATGCAGAAGAATCGGCAAGACAAATGCAACGGAACAACGATGTACTAACAACCAATAATATATGGACAAGAACACATATGAAACCCCAACCTATTCATGGTCTGTCATTCAAGTTGATTGGCAACTATGACAACGAGTGGTTGAAAATAGAGCTGAATAACAGCACACGAGAAACCTGCTATATTAAACGTAATGACTCATGTATGCATTTTGCTTCTTGGGAAGACATTGTTAAGCCTGCTTTACAGGTTAACTTTAATGGTTTGACTGCTTACGAGAAGCCAAATGGTAAAGAAATGTCTATCAAAGAAGAATGCAAGAGAGGTAAAATACTTGCCATTGAAAACGAGTGGATGCATATACACTACTACTATGGGTTTGAAACCGGCGAATGCTGGATAAAATGGAAAGACGAATCGGGAATGCTAGTAACCAACCTGATATATGAATTCATACGATGAGAAAGATTACTATAATACTTACTTTGCTTTACGTATGTATAAACACACTACAAGCACAAACAGCCATGACAATAGAACAGCTAGATTTTGTTTACCATAAAACAGGGCAAGAAAAGAAAACCATCTACTACACATCTAACCCTATGCCTCCTATACATCGCAATTCATATCCCCTAATGTACTGACAGATGATGAATGGAGAAAAATGGCTATGAAATCTGCAAACATAACAGAAGAACAGCTGAAAGCAGGTGCGTATCAGCTCTATCGTTTGTACATACTCAACAGAAGCTTATTCGCTATCAAAACAGACAGCAACTAATGACATACTTCTATTTTTAACATTTCCCTTTAAATAAAGCTTATAAATGGTATCTTACCGATCAACTCTTCTCCTCACTCATAGCACATTAGCCATTTCAGGTTCTTCTCTATTAATTATTTACAAACAAAATCAAGACTATCAGCGTTATGCGCTTTAATATCGAATAAACCTTGCACATTATCAGAAAAAGTATAACTTCGCATAATTATCAATTTTTAAGGAACTAGATTATGGCCGCAAAGAAGAAAGAAGAAAAGGAAAAGACCAGATACTCTGACGAGGAGTTGGCCGAGTTCAAGGAACTCATCCTGCAAAAGCTGGAAAAAGCACGTAAAGATTATGAGATACTAAAGGCAGCCATTACTCACAGCGAAAGTAACGATACCGAAGATACATCTCCTACCTTTAAAGTGCTTGAGGAAGGAGCATCAACCTTATCAAAAGAAGAGTCGGGCAAGCTGGCATTACGTCAGCAAAAGTTTATTAAGCATCTTGAGGCCGCTCTTATTCGTATTGAGAACAAAAGCTATGGTATTTGCCGCGAAACCGGCAAGCTGATACCAAAAGAAAGGCTTATGGCTGTACCGCATGCAACGCTTAGCATTGAAGCTAAAGAGGGCCAAAGCCGTTAATAAGTTGCTAGCTCAACTAAAAAACAGAACAAAGAGGCATACCTATAGGATGTCTCTTTGTTTTTTATATTTTTGTAGCGTTCAATAATCAAAAAATACCGCATGCGCTTATCTACAGGTAAAAAAATTACCCTCATCATCATCCTCATTTTAGTACTCGACCAGGCTATTAAGCTATGGATAAAAACTCACATGTATCTTGGAGAAAGCACACATGTATTTGGCGACTGGTTTCAAATAGCATTTACCGAAAACACCGGATTTGCTTTTGGCTGGAGCATTGGCGGTACTTGGGGTAAGCTAATACTAAGCGTATTCAGAATTGCTTTTATTGTTGTGTTAGCAATATTTTTGAAACGTCTTATCAAGCGTAAAATGCCCATGGGCGTTTTGGTTGGTATAGGTATGCTGATAGCCGGCGCGGCAGGTAATATTTTTGACAGCTGCTTCTACGGATTAATTTTTGATAGCGGAACAGTATATTCGCCGGAAATGAATGCTACCATCGGTTACTCCGGCGTGTCGCAATTCTCTTGCGACGGTTATGCTCCATTCTTACATGGCAGCGTGGTTGACATGTTTTACTTTCCCATTATTAGTTGTACGCTACCCGAGTGGGTACCAATATGGGGAGGCGAAGATTTTGTTTTCTTCCGCCCTATCTTTAATTTAGCCGATGCCTCTATAAGCGTTGCCATTATTTATCTTTTGATATTTCAACGTAAGCATATAGGTAAGCTCTTCAAATAGTTTGAACGTGGTTTGAATGTTTAAAAAGTTTAAAACTTACATGTGCGTTATTTTTATCTGTAGTGCTATAGTGATTATCCTGCATGTTGCCCCTAAATCCCCTAAAGGGGACTTTTGGCAATGTAGAGAAAGTCCCCTTTAGGGGATTTAGGGGCTATTACATAACCAATTTTTTTAACCTCTTAAACCATTTAACATCGACAATCTTTAATCCATACTAAATTAGCAGCCATGAAAATCAGCATTGTTTACCATTCTGAGTCGGGAAATACAAAAGCTATTGCCGAGTTTATAGCCAAAGGAGCATCAAGCATTGATGGTATTGAAGTAAAGCCAATGTCGATAACCGATATCGATGAGGATTTTCTGAATCAATCTGTAGCGATTATTTTTGGTTGTCCTACCTATGCCGGAACATTTTCGCATCAAATGAAGACGTGGATGGACACCGCATCGTTAAAGCGGTTTGAGGGAAAAATAGGCGCTGTTTTTGCTACCGAAAACTACCTAGGCGGTGGTGCCGATGTTGCGTTAATGGGAATGGTTGGTCATTTATTAGTTGGAGGAATGCTAGTGTATTCGGGAGGTGCAGCCCATGGCCATCCTTACACACACTTTGGTGCTGTTTGCATACGTAACGGCGATGAATTTCAGCAACAGCGCGCAATCATTTTCGGCGAACGTATAGCAAAAAAAGTCAAGCAGCTGTTTGAAAAAAGTTAGCACATCGTCCCAACCTTATTACCTTATAAATCACAGATTACCTCAGAAAAATCGAGAAGTAGAGTTGACTCCTTTCCTGCAAAACCAATAGCAAACACCTCTCCTAAAAACATAGCATGGCTAAAAAAGTAATTATTATTGGAGCCGGAATATCCGGACTAACAGCAGGTGTATATGCTTGTAAAGCAGGTTTTGAAGTTGAAATTTACGAATCGCATTCTATTGCGGGCGGAGAGTGTACCGGATGGAAAAGAAATGGTTTCGATATAGACGGCTGTATTCATTGGTTAACTGGAACCCTTAAGGGTACAGGCTTGCATCAAGTATGGGAAACTTGTGGGGCGCTAGGTAACGATATAGAGATATTAAATCATGATTACCTCACGGCATATCTACATGAAGATAAGCTTTACTATCTATATGCTGACTTAAACAAGCTGGAACAAGAGCTGATTAGTATAGCGCCAAGTGATACCAAAGCAATTAAAAAGCTTACTAAAGCGGTAAAAATTTGTCAGCGCATAGAAGTACCGGTAAGTAAACCATACGAATTTTTGTTGTTTCGCGACAAGCTCAAGCTGCTCTGTAAGTTTATTAAAGTAGCCCCATATATACGAAGAGCCGGAACGTATTCTGCTAAAGAATATGTTGCCGGTATAAGCTCTCCTATTATAAAAAAAATCATTCAAACTGTATTACCGGATCATTTAGCCGCAAGCTCCTTAATAGCCGCATTGGGTTTTCGCAGTAAAGGAGACGGAGGTTGGCCTATGGGTGGCTCTGTAGAAATGGTACAGCGAATGCAGAAAAAGCTGGAATCGTTAGGCGGACTAATACACTTAGGGATAGAGATTGATGAGATCGTTATTGAAAATGGAAAAGCAACAGGAGTCCGCACAAAGAAAACCAACGAGCTGAAAAATGCCGATTATGTTGTACCGGCAATAGATGCACATGCTTTACTGACTAAGCTGCTTGGCGGAAAGTATAAAGACAGCTATTTTGATAAACGCTTCAACAATCCCTCCGGATACTTTTTAGCATCTTCAACAATCGTTGCTCTTGGAGTTGAGGCAGATGTAAGCAGCCGTCCGCACTGCTTATGCATAAACCTGGCTACACCTCTACAGATAGGCAAGGCAACACATACCAACATGATAATTCGGCATTATTGTTACGACCCCAAATTCACCTCTAACGGAAAATCTCTCATAGAAGTTGTTCTGCCGGATTTTGAGTTTGATTATTGGAATGAGTTGAAACAGTCTTCTCTTGAATCGTATAAAAACGAGAAGACAAGAGTACTTGATGCTATTGTTGCCGAAATACAAAACGTATATCCCGAAATAGCAGGCAAGATAAGAATGACAGATATTGCCACACCTACAACATTTAAACGATACTGCAATGCGTATAAAGGATCGTACATGTCTTTTATTACTGTACCTAAAGCCAGGCCCAGCTTAGCACCGGATAACCATAAAGGAACGATTGACGGAATAAAAAACATGTATTTGGCGGGACAATGGGTATTTCCTAATGGAGGTTTACCAATGGCCGCTATTGCAGGTAAATTTGCCATCCAACGAATCTGCAAACAGGAAGGGCTATCAATGAAGCTGTAGTATTACTTCAAAAATCATAGCCGGATAGTATAGCTAGAATCCATTCTATCTTTTCATCCATAGGCAGCATTCCGTCAACCCAATGTATGGTAGCACCCTTGCGCTCCATACCTCTGAACCATGTCATCTGTCGCTTTGCAAACTGATGAATGGCAATATTCAGCTTATCTACCATCTCGTCGTAGCTAAGCTGATTTGTCAGGTATAGTGTAATAAACTTATACTCCAATCCGTAATAGCAGAGGTCATCGGCAGCTATTCCGCCCTGCATCAAGTCTCGAACTTCATCAATCATACCCTCTTTCAAGCGTTGGTATAATCGTTGCGTAATGCGTCTTCGCCGTTCTTCCGTATCAACAGTAATACCAATATAGCAAGTAGATATAGGAGCATACTCTGCTGCTTTTTGAGGATGCTGTTGGTAGTATAGCGCTATCTCAACGGCGCGGATTGCCCGTTTTCGGGTATCTATATCCGTTGTATTATGCAACGACTTGAGAGACATCAGTAGTTCTGTTAATTCTTCGTCCGTCTTTTGCTCTAACTCTTCTCTCAGCTGAGGATTAGCCGGAACCTCTTGCAGCTGGTAGCCGTTTACCACCGCCTCGATATACATACCCGTCCCCCCGCAAAGAATAGGTATCTTTCCTCTCAACCGAATATCGTCAAAAACACGATGAAAATCGCGCTGGTATTCAAACACGTTATACTTATATCCGGCATCAACAATGTCGATCAGATGATATGGAATGGTCTTGCCATTAATAACATAATCTGCCAAATCTTTTCCGGTACCGATATCCATACCCCTATAGAGCTGCCGCGAATCCCCCGAAATAATTTCGGTATTCAACCTATCTGCAAGATGCGTAGCCACAGCGGTTTTACCAACCGCAGTCGGACCAAGTATGGTAATCAGCTCTATTTTTTGATGGCTCATTAAGCTTTATGCCTTGATAAATGTTTACATACAAAAATAGAAATAAAACAGCGGGTAAGACCGTACTTTTATTCTATTTTGTATCTTTACTTTATAGTTGATAATGAAAATAACCTACAAAATTATCTATATATGAATATTATTCAGACATGGAACAAAGCCGTATCGGTAATGTTTTTTCCAAAACGCGAATGGAAAGTAATAGAGGCAAGCGGTACAACAAGTAGTACGTTGGGATACCTTGTGATGTTTTCTATACTTATTGGTGCTACCCGCTTTCTTCATTTATTTGTTTGGCAAGGAAGGCTTCAAGCCGGTTTCGAGCAAGGAATTTTGACTATTGCATCAGTACTGATTGGCACACTGCTTGTGTCCCTACTTACCCACATATATGCCTCTAACTTCGAATCGAAAAGAAGCTTCAGCAAAGCGCTACAGCTTATTGTTTTTTCGCTTACCCCTGTATTTTTCGGACTTGCTGTACTGGTGCTTTTTGGCGGATTCTACATTTACTTTACGTTAGTTTTCGCTGTTTTTTCGTTTATCCTTTTATTTATCGGGTTGCCGATAATGCTTACAACTCCCGACAAACAACGCTGGTCATTTATAGGGCTCATTACAATATCGGTAGTGTTTCTTATTATAATTGCATGGTTGCTGTTGCGATATATGTAGAGACTCTTTTTCTATATTGACCATGAAACCTCAACATTATTTTTGGATTTTCTTTATATCCCTATTTCTGCTAGGGCGTTCAATAAGTGTAAATGGCCAAAGCTGTTCAAAAGAAGAATTACAAGCAATTTTAAATACCTACAATGATACCAACTCCGTCTATTACCTCGTTTTAAATTATGCAGAAGATAAAGAATTTGGATTCTATGAAGAAATCTATAGAAATCCGAACGACAAAAAAATAGGAATAAATTTTGTTCGACAACCTAGAGATCAATATTTTACTGGATACATAGACGGTGTTGCCTTTAGTGGGTACATAGATTATTTAGAACAGAAAGATTATGAATCAATAAACCTCCCTGTCTTAGAATTAAATCGAAGAATGATAGAATATGCGGTAAATAACCTCCAATGCGATAGTTTAAAATCAGGTGTTGCCTGTATTTGTATTGATAATAGCGAGCAATTAATCTATCAATTGCACTTTGGTTTTGCTTTGGTGGACTTCAGCTCTAATGACTATAAGACGTTCAATGTTGATTATGAAAATATCTATACCATTGAATTAAATGAAATTGGCTATATCAAGAAAATTACTACTCCTTACAACTATTCTACCATAGAATACTTGTCTATTAATCACGACACGCCAATATTGATACGAGAAGTTGAAGACTATACTAAAGACTTATAGCATCGCATCAAGTATTGTCATGGCGGCCATAGCTTCAACAACAGGAACAGCGCGGGGAACAACACATACGTCATGGCGACCTTTTGCTTTCATCTCTATTTCAGCACCTGAGATATCCACCGTTTGCTGCTCCTTAAGTATAGTTGCAACAGGCTTAAATGCTACCCTAAAGAAAATTTCTTCTCCGTTAGAAATGCCACCCTGTATGCCTCCCGAGTGATTTGTGCGAGTTCGTATTGTTCCATTATCATTAATAAACTCGTCATTATGTTCGCTGCCTTTCATTTTAGCAGCGCCAAAGCCTTCGCCATACTCAAACCCTTTTACGGCGTTTATATTCATCATGGCAAAAGCCAGCTGTGCCTGCAAACGGTTAAAAACAGGCTCGCCCAAACCAACAGGAATATTTTTTATAACGCAACTAATCACTCCGCCAACAGTATCCCTATCACTCTTTACCTCATCTAAAAACGTCAGCATTTTCTCGGTTAAGCTTTCGTCAGGGCAACGGACAGGAGAATGTTCGATTGCTTGCAAGTCAACTTCCGTATAGCTTTTATCCAATATAAGGTTACCAATCTGAGATGTGTAAGCAATAATCTCTATCCCTTTTGCCTCAAGAACTTGTTTGGCAATTGCACCTCCTACAACCCTTGATACATGCTCTCTGGCAGATGATCTCCCCCCTCCCCTATGGTCGCGAATACCATACTTCTTATGCCATGTATAATCTGCATGCGATGGACGGTAAAGGTTTTTAAGATGGTCGTAATCTTCAGGTCTATGGTCAGAATTGCGGATGATAAACCCAATCGGCATACCCGTGGTTTTACCTTCAAATATCCCCGACAGAATTTCGACTTTATCGCCCTCATTTCTGGAAGTAGAAAACCGATGTTGCCCGGGTCTGCGCCTATCAAGCTCTTGCTGTATCTTTTCTATAGACAGCTCAATACCCGGCGGGCAGCCATCAACCACACCACCTAAAGCCACTCCGTGAGATTCGCCAAAAGAGGTTAACCTGAAACGTTTTCCAAAGGTATTCGACATAAAATTAGCTTATATAAAGTCCAACAAACAGCTGCGACAATAGTTAGATTTTCAATGAAAGTCCTGAAGTCTTAAAATCTTAAAGTCTATAAAAGTACAGCTATTTTATATTTATTCCGATAGCTCTGTCTGAAGATTAATAGATTCTTCGTGTAGCATTTCAAGAAACATCTTCATAAACTTCGGGTTGATATTCATTGCAGAGCCCATAGCTACACGGTTTTGAAGTATCTGCTCCCACCTATCCATCTGCAAAACCATTAAGCTGTGATCTTTCTTATACTGACCTATCTTACGAGACAGCTCCATACGTCTTGCCAGCTTTTGTATAATCAGCTCATCTATCAAATCAATCTCCTGGCGGTAGATTTCCAACTCTGTAGGTTCCAGCTTCATAGATGTTGCCGATACCTCGCGTAGCTGCAAATCGTAGATCATTTGCGCATAGTCTTCGGGAAGTAGCTGCTGCTTGGCATCGCTCTTTGCTATGGCGGGGTTGTTATGCACCTCTACCATTAATCCGTCCATATCCAAGTTAAGAGCTTTCTGAGCTATAAGCGGCACCAATTCCCGTATTCCGGCAATGTGACTTGGGTCGTTTATAATAGGCAAATTCGGACAAATTGTTTTTAGCTCAATCGCAATTTTCCACATCGGGTCGTTACGGAAAGCTATTTTTTCGTATGATGAAAATCCTCTGTGAATGGCTGCCAACCTTGTTATTCCTGCTCCGTTAATTCTTTCAAGCGCGCCAATCCAAAGCTGTAAATCGGGGTTAACCGGATTCTTTACCAGTACGGCAACATTAGTACCTTTAATGCAATCGGCAATATCTTGTACCGCAAACGGGTTAACAGATGTACGCGCTCCAACCCATAGCATATCAATGCCGTATTTTAACGCCAACTCAGCATGCTCTGGTGTAGCAATTTCGCAAGCAGTTGGTAAACCTGTCTCCTCTTTTACGGTCTGCATCCATTTAAGGCCAATCTCTCCAACACCTTCAAACATTCCGGGACGTGTGCGGGGCTTCCAAACTCCTGCTCGGAAATAGCTGATACGTTTAGATGCTTTCAGCTTTTTTGCCGTATCAACCATTTGTTCTTCGCTCTCGGCACTGCAAGGTCCGGCAATAAGTAGAGGCCAGTTTGGGTTTTCTAAATTATTCTCAATCGGGGTAATATTCAGCTCTATTTTCATTTTATCGTTAATTGTTAATAGTTAGTGGTTAATTGTAGATTAAGCCCCCAACCCCCAAAGGGGGCTTTAAAAGAGAGTTTATCTCACCCTCCCAAAGGAAGGAAGTTTGTCCTCGCATATCGTAATGCGTGTCTTTGCTCTTTTGTCTTTGTCATTTTGTCTCATATCGCATATCGCTGTATACATATCGCGACATCTTCTTTTAAAGCCCCCTTTGGGGGTTGGGGCTTTACATCTTATTAACTTTTTGTATGCTATATGTCTGCTGCTCGTACTCGCCAAGAATACTAAGGCTGATAACGTGTTGCATTACCTTATACATTGCCCGCCGGTATGAGTCGCTATTGTTCCATTCCAAGTCCACGTAAAACCAATATTGATAAGGTTTACCAATAATAGGAACAGATTGTATCTTAGTTAAGTTCACTTCTTCTTGTGACCAGATAGTAAGCACTTCGGCCAACGAACCGCTACGGTGAGCAACCTCAAAACAGATTGAACTTTTGTTGTTTTTCGGAGCCGCTACATTCTGGGTCGAAAGTACTAAGAAACGGGTAAAGTTCTGTTTATTAGTATGAATATCTTTAACCAGAATATCCAAGTCGTACAGTTCGGCGGCATTTATACCTGCTATGGCTGCCGTATTTTCCAGCTCATTCTCCCTTATCGTTTGTGCTGCGCCTGCCGTATCGCTGGCCTCCGATATTTTTATATGAGGGGGTAAGGTATCCAAAAACTCACGACACTGCGCAATGGCAATCGGGTGAGATATAATGTGCTCAATATCTTTAAACTCTACCCCGGGCAAGGCTATCAGCTGCATCTCTATATGAAGGTATATTTCGCCCACAATTTTAAGCTGATGGGTATTAAGAAGCGAATAGTTCTGAAGTAACGACCCGGCAATGGTATTCTCAATAGCCATAATTCCAAAATCAGATTCTCCGTCGCTTACCTTTTGGCAAACATTGCTGAAGGTTTTGCACTCGTCAACTTCAATTTCATCACCGAAATAGCGATAGGCTGCCAACTCATGGAAGGCCCCTGCCGTTCCCTGTATGGCAACCCGTTTAGTAGATTCTTTGGTTGGTTCAGACATAATGTAAATTTAAAAATTAACAGCCCCCTCCCTAGCCCTCCCCCGAAGGGTGAGGGAATGCTCCCTCCCCTTGGGAGGGTTGGGGTAGGCTTATAAAAAAATCCCGCTTTAGGCGGGATTGTATCATTTCGTAACTTAACTTGCTTAATTATGACAACATGATTCTATACAATCCCGTAAATGAGGCTGCTAAAAAAGAAGAATCCGTAAAATCGTTGTCTATTCATAGTATTTAAAGCACATTTTTGTTGCTTATCGCCAGCAAAGGTAAGTAATAATTTTTTAGTACAAGCCAAAAAATATAGAAAATATGCACTATATTTGATTTTAGTAGGTAAATTTAGCGTAAAATCGTCAGTACTACCTATATTTGTCTTTCACTTTGCCATATATTATAATGAAATATAAAATTTGTACAAGCATAACTACTACTGATTTCAACGAAGCGCTGCAACTTACAAATTGTAACCAAATGGTTGAATTACGGCTCGATTTGATGCAAATGAGTAGCGAACAGCTAAAGCAATTGTTACAACAAAACACTGAAACAGTAGTAACCTTTCGTGAAGGAAAATATAGCGAAACTGAACGTCAGCAAGCTTTAATTGCAGCAATAAGCAATGGCGCTAACTATGTTGATGTTGAAGTGGAAGCCAACGAGCAGTATAGGCAAGCAATCACACAGCATGCACGACAGAATGGATGCAAGCTGATTATATCGTACCACAACTTTAAACTTACACCCGATATTGCTTTGCTAAAAAACATTATTGTCCGATGCCGAAGCATGGGTGTCGATATTGTTAAGCTGATTACCACCGCCAATTCTGCTGACGATTGCGCCCGTGTGCTGTCATTATATGAGGAAGAGGAAAATCTGGTGGCCTTTGCTATGGGCGAAAAAGGTAAAATAAGCCGTTTTGCCTGCTTGTTTTTAGGCGCGCCTTTTACTTACGCTTCGGCAGCAAAAGGAAGCGAGGCTGCCCCCGGTCAGCTTACGGTACAAGCCATGCAGCACATGATACAGCAGATGCAACCCGCAGATGATAAGCTATTTGCCGTTGCAGGTAAGCCCATTCTGCATAGCCGAAGCCCTATTCTTTTTGGTGCAGCATATGCTAATCCCGAGAACAATTACGCTTTCTTTAGAATGGCTGCGGAATCGGGAGAAGAAGTTGTGCAGCTGTTTAGAGAGCTAGGTTTAAGCGGGATTAACGTTACTGCTCCATTTAAAGCAGAAATAGCTAAGCTGGCAGACAATTGCTCCGAAGAAGTAGCTGTTCTACAGGCTGCAAATGCGCTGGTTGAGAAGAACGGCAAGCTATATGCCTATAATACCGATATCTTCGGTGTTACAGGCTCGTTGAAAGTTAACGGCATAGGAGTAGAAGGTAAATGTTGCATCGTAATAGGTGCCGGAGGTGCAGGCTGCGCTGCGGCATACGCGCTAAAGAAAGCAGGTGCAAGTGTAACCATTGTAAACCGTACAGCTGACAAAGCAAAAGCGTTTGCCGAGAAAATAGGATGCGGCTACAGCGGACTTGATGAGCTTAAGGAGCTGCTTGCCAATACAGCTATTTTGGTTAGCACGCTAACCTCTAACGTAGATGTTATAGATGAACAATGGCTCAACCCCCAGCTGGTAATACTTGATGCTCTTTATTATGGCTCTACGTTAAAACAAAAGGCAAAAAACAGAGGCTGTACATACCTCGATGGTAATCAATGGCTGTTGCATCAAGGGATACCGGGATATAAGCTGTTTACAGGCAAAGAACCCGATAGCAACAAAATGGAAGAGGCTCTATCTTCTACCTCACAATTACCAAAGCATATATCGTTTATTGGCTTTATGGGGTCGGGTAAAAGTACTGTAGCCCGAAATGCTGCAAAAATGCTTGGCATGCCCGTTGTTGATGCTGACCGTGAGCTGGAGCATCGCTATGGAGAGAGTATCGCACAAATGATAAAAAGCAAGGGCGAAGCATACTTCAGAGAAAAAGAGCAGGAAGTACTGAAAGAGCTGCTGGGTAGAGAAATGCCAACAATTATCTCCTGTGGAGGAGGTATAGTTACCCAGCCTGATATGTGCAAAATGCTTAAAAAAAATAGTATTGTTATTTATCTACATGCTATGCCAAGCGAGTGTTTGAAGCGTATTAAGGTAGAATCAAGACCGTTGCTTGCAAGGCATGAAGACCCGCTAAACGCTGCAAATGATATCTTTAACCAACGTAAAGCTTCATATCTAAAAACAGCATGGTTGCTGGTAAACACCAATGGTCGTAGTATAGAACAGGTAAGTAAAATTGTATATGACGAAGTCAATAAGTGCATCAGAGGTTAACGGAACGATTGTAGCACCAGCATCTAAAAGCGTTGCTCAGCGTGCTATTGTGGCAGCCTTACTTGCAAATGGAACAAGTACGCTACATAGCTTAACCTTATGTAACGATACCGAAGCAGCCTTAGAAGTCGCAAAAACACTAGGTGCTACCATAGAAGCAAATGGGTACGACTACCATATTACATCTAAAGGTGTAGCTGCTTTACCTAATAAAGATCGCACACTATTCTGCGGAGAATCAGGCTTGCTTACCCGTATGATAATGCCTGTAGTCTCGTTACTTCACAGTCAGACCACAATTACAGGTCATGGCTCAATACTCGAGCGTCCTGTTGATATGATAGTACAACCGTTGCTGGATTTAGGTGCAGGCATTATCACCGATAACGGCTTTCTGCCTGCTGTTATAAAAGGTCCGCTAAAAGGTGGGACTACAAAGATAGACGGTAGCATCAGCTCGCAAATGCTTACAGGGCTTTTGCTGGCATTACCTCTAGCACAGCAAGACTCTAAGCTATACGTTTATAACCTGAAGAGCAAGCCGTATATCGACCTTACCATAGACCTGCTTCAATCGTTTGGTATAGCTATAGAAAACGAGAACTACGAAGTTTTTCGCATTAAAGGGAATCAGCAGTATAAACCAACCAGCTATAACGTTGAGGGAGATTGGAGTGGCGCATCATGCTTACTGGTTGCGGGATGTATTGCAGGCAAGGTTACTGTAAGCAACTTGGATATTAACTCTCCGCAAGCAGATAAGGCCATACTGGATGCGCTACAGCTGGCTAATGCCAACGTATGTATAGCTCAAAACAAACCATTTAGCAGTATCACAACAACATATAGCAGCAATTTGCAATCCTTTGAGTTTGATGCTAACGAGTGCCCTGACTTGTTTCCTGCGCTTGTTGCTTTGGCTGCCAGCTGCAACGGAACAAGTAAAATACATGGCACAAAACGCCTTACCCATAAGGAGAGTAACCGCGCGCTTACCTTACAGCAAGAGTTTGGTAAGCTGGGAATAAAAATAGATCTACAAGACGACACTATGCTCATTACTGGCGGAACAGCCACAGGTGGCAAGGTATCATCTCATAACGACCACCGTATTGCTATGGCTTTGGCTACTGCTGCACTAAAAGCAACAGGCGAGGTTACTATTAGCGAAGCTGAGAGCGTAAATAAATCGTACCCGCAGTTTTGGAATGATTTGGAGAATGTGCTAGTGTGAGAATATAGGAATATGTGAATGAAAACAACCATAAAGCTAGAAAGCGCAAACCGTGGATGCTGCTTCAACTCTACGCATAAAGAAATTGGAGAGCTGACAGGAATTTTCGGAGTGAATATCAATACGGCAAACAATACGATTACGGTTGACCATACCGATGAAGTTAGCAAAGAAGAAATAATCAAAAGGCTTAAGGAGATAGGGTATTCTCCTGATGAAGAATAGAGAAGACAGGTGTTATAGCAGAATATTCGCTAAAGATTTTTATACTCCTGCTGCTTCTTTTTGGGCAGCTTCTTTATTACCTCCTCAACCGAGTGGTCTATCAGCTCTTTCATCAAACTATCAGCTACATCGCTTTCAAGAACAACCCTATTCCACAGTAAACCTTTGGTGTGCGTGCCGTGGGTAACGCCCATATATCGCTCGCGTAGCTCTGTACTTTTATCGGGATTACATTTCAGGTTTACACTAAACATTCCGTCTTTAGGGTCTAACGGTATATAGGCAAACATCTTTTCCATTACCTTAAAAACAAGCACTGTGTCATCAAACGGAAAACATTCGGTAGCACCTTTAACCGACATGCAGTATTCTCTCAGCTCTTCAACATTCATTATTATACCATTAATTTTACGCTTAAATATACAAAATAATAAGGGCATGTAACCTGCCATTGTTTACATGCCCCCTTAACTAACTCTAAAACCAAATACACTAAGTGCTTATTGGTAAGCATTTACTCCTAATAGGATATGCTCAACAAAATTAGCAGCTTATTACCACTATAGCATCTACGAGGAAAAACCGATGCTACAATTAAGATCGTTGAGAGAATAAAAAACCTATTTATGCTCTCATCAAAAGAGATTAACCAAACAATAATTGCTGATAATCAAAATTATAGCCATATAATATCACCAACAGCTGCTTTATTTGGCATCATATTTTTACCTTTGGTATCATAGTTAGCTCATCGGGAAAATTCATCGATTCATCGATTTTTGGCTACTATACAACGTTTTTACATTGCATTGCCCACTGGCAGTCCATATTTTTGCTTCTGGAAATTATAATCGCAAAAAATTACGACTATGGAAATCATTCAAAACAATAACAACAAAACACGCCGCTATCAAAAAGCTAACGGCATTATGGCCGCTATAGTATTAATAGTGGTAGGCTTAATCTTTTTAGGAAAGAACCTTGGCTATGTCGATCATCATGTCTTTAGAATATTGATATCGTGGCAGATGCTGCTCATCGCTCTTGGATTGTGGTCTATTGTCAGACGTCAATATTCCGGTGGATTAGTGCTGCTTGCTGTAGGCGCATTCTTTCTTATCCCCCGTATAGTGGGATGGGCAGATGGTGGATGGGTACGAACCTACTGGCCAGTACTGCTTATTGCCATAGGGGTTATACTAATTGTACGGAAAATGCTGCCGCAAGATAACAACAGGCATCACAGGGGTCATAGCTTCAGAGAAGATAACAGATCGGATAACGGCTACTTACGTTCCGATAATATGTTCAGCTCATCAAAACATATTATTCTCGATCCTGTTTTTAAAGGTGCCAGCATGAAGAGCAGCTTTGCCGGAACTGTTATCGATTTTAGAGGTACTAATCTCGGTGCTGCCGAAACATTTATTGATGTAGATTGCCTCTTTGCCGGTATAGAAATACACGCGCCCAGCAGCTGGCTTATCGTGTCGGAGCTAAGACCCATGTTTGGCGGTTACGACGATAAGCGCTATAAAGACGGCGTTGAAGTTGATTACGCTCACAAGCTAATAATTAGAGGCAACATAACATTTAGCGGACTAGAAGTTAAGAACTAAGCATGGCTCATCCGTTTACAGAATCAACTTCGCGTAAAGCGGCAGGGGTAGCCGTAGCACTACTGCTGACTACGGCAATGGCATCGCTGCTTGCCTTCTATGGCAACATATCAACAGCGGTAGCCATAGCGGATGCAGGGTTATTCGTAGCAGCGTTGGCATTGATAGCCTACCTATACTGGTTTGTAATCGGATTTTTTCAAGTATTCCAGTCGCAAGCTGTAGTAGCACTAGCTGTACAGCTAGTGTGTCTGGCAACCACGCTTGCCCTACTCTCTGTTTTTGAGCTGGAAGATTTACAAACATTTATCTATCTTACACCTATTAGAATGTCAGTTAGCATACTATCGTGGATTGTTTTACAACAATGGTATAATATAGAGAAGAAAAAACAACAACCACAAGAAGAACTAAAAGAAAACATATATACCGAACCTCCTGCTGCCACAGAAAAAGCAGCAGATGTACTCGACCGCATATCGGTAAAAGATGGAACAAAAATTCATATCGTTATGGTTGAAGACATGCTATACATACAAGCCTACGGCGACTATGTTACGCTACACACTACAGCCGGCAAGTATGTAAAAGAAGTAACCATGAAATATTTAGAAGCAAGCTTACCCGATTCTTTTATACGCATACACCGCTCTTACATTGTAAATACTAGCAGCATTGTGCGTATAGAACTGTTTGGGAAGCAAACCTATCAGGTAAGGCTGAAAGATAACACCTGCCTACGCATCAGCAGCAATGGGTATAAGCTGCTAAAGGATAAGCTAATGCTGTAAAAGTAGCACGATATGAGAAAAGAAATATGACGATGTACTAATATGCAAATGTGAGAATGAAAAGATGTTGGAAAATGAATAATTAACAATTAATAGTGAATAATGAAAGACGTAAAGCGAATAAGATAAGTCTTTTGTCCTCGTTCTTTTTTCGCATATCACATATCGCGATACGCATATCCTCTCATTTTGATACTATCTTTTCATTTTCACATTTGCATATTACCTCATTCTCACATTTTCTTTTTCTATGTGGTTTAAAATATTGGTCGTTAAACGGAATCTGAAGGATTCAAATGTCTATAGTAGCAAATCGGCTTAAGGCTGTTCCACCCCGATGAGGGTCGTATGTTTTCCAGCGTTTATTTTTCCATAAACAGGTCATTCCTTTGGGGATGGAAAGTCTGGAAAACAGATTGTAGGTAATCTGGGAGAAATGGGGTGAATTAATATATCCATACAAGAGTTTTGGCTAATTTTGCACGCTATGAATAAACTATTTGACTATCTTAAAAATCCTGCCCCTCTTTATGACAAGCCTTGGCAAACAGTCCTTTTATGTTCATTTGTCGTTGCTGCGATATTAGCTATTTTTGAGCCTTTTGCATTTAGATTAAACAACATATGGCAATTCCTTATGCTCTTAGGCTTTGTCCTATTAGCATTCTTAACATGTACTTTATTTTTTGTTCTGTTACCTCGTATTTTGCCTTTTTATTTTGCTCCGAAACGATGGACTAACGGGCGTATGTGTGTCCATGTGATTTCCTTTCTTTTGTTCACGGGTATTATGATTTTTATCTACGAATATATTTGGTTAGGCAGACATTCTGTTGACGAATATTGGACAAAAGACTTCTTTATTATTCTCTCAATTGATCTGCTCGCATCCATTACAATAGGGTTAATTCCAATTACTATATCAATCTACATGATAAAGAACAGGAGGCTAAAGGAGAATCTTCTTGAAGCGATTAAAGTCAATACTATTTTATCACAAAGGTTGGTAAAGCGCGAGTCATACGAGCAAATATTATTTGAAAGCAATAACAAAGAATCTTTTTTAGTGAATCCTGAATCCATTTTATATATTGAATCAGCAGGAAACTACATTAGTATTGTCTATCGTGAAGAGGAGCATATTAAAAAGAAGCTGCTTCGCTCCACCATCAAGCAAGCCGAAGAAGTATTGCAACCCCATACTGTTTTTATCCGTTGCCATAGAGCGTTTATTGTAAATACAAATCATATCCTAACGGTTTCAGGAAATGCACAAGGCTATAAGCTGAATTTGCGTTATACCGAAGAAGCAATCCCTGTATCTCGTACATACATGGCTCTTTTTAAAGACTCCTTGCAATATTATCCTGCTCCAAAGCCAGTTCTAGAGAAAAACTTCTAAAATTGCATTAAATCTGCATTTTATAAATTTACCTTGCTATTCATCACAATTCTTTGTGATGAATAGCAAGGTCGTGTATCTAATCACTAAAACCTGGATTCTATCCCATTTTTCTTTATCCATCCAATTTCTCCTTTATGTTTGTGAGAAATTTGAGAGCGTAAATAATTAATAGGTTGATAATATGAAAAATAAAATTAGTGCAGAATCCCCACAAGAGAAAAAAAATCTAATGACTTCAATAGTCATTCTTATCGCATTTTTACTTTACTATCTGCTGTTTAAGCAGTATCTTTTTTCTACAAAAGAGCTGGTTGCGTTTATAGAGCCCGACTACATCCGCTCGCTTTGCTTTCACTTAGTATGTCTTATACCCATTATTATTGGGCTATTTCTTGTATGCAAGCCTAAGGATATTATTAAGAGCATAGGGCTCAACCGGAATTTTCTTTTAGGCATAAGCGTTGCCCTACTTTGTACGCTCCCCATGATTATTGGTAGCGCTGTTACTGGTACGTTCAACAGTGATATCAGCTTGCATAAGATTCTCAACTCAATGGTATATGCCGGATTCTTTGAAGAGCTTGTGTTCCGTGGATTTTTATTTGGCTTACTTTTCCGATACTGTCGTTGGGGATTTATACCTGCCTCACTGGTTGGCGCGCTTATATTTGGTGCAGCACACCTATATCAAGGTAGCGATATCATGTCGGCGTTAGCATCGTTCGGAATAACCGCGTTAGGTGCCGTATGGTTCAGCTGGATATATGTTGAGTGGAGCTACAACCTTTGGGTGCCAATAGGTATGCACACGTTTATGAATGCCTCGTGGATATTTTTTAGCGTAAACGCTACCGCAGCAGGAGATTTTCTTAGCAACATTGTGCGATTTACAACAATAATTACTATCATTGCAGTAACTATTTTATATAAAAATAAACATAAGCTACCATATCTTGTAAATAAGCATACATTATGGATAAACCAAAAGGCTTAGTAGCCACAATCAGAACAAACAAAGCAGCCATTGCTATACTGGTTATAGCTACTGCTTTATTTTACAACTTTGCACCTTCTAGGTGGGTTGACGAGATAGCTTATACAATGGGCTCTTCCCCTCTTGGCTACATAGCTATAATAGCGGCCATAGCTATACCAGCTATTGCTGTTTTATTCCTTATTCATAAACCGAAAAACATTATTGGCAGCATGGGTTTAAACAGAAATTTTGCCTTTGCATTTCTTTTGGGCTTCCTGTTTTCGATACCATTGCTTATAAGTATTTTTTTGATTGAAGATGTAACCATATCCAATGACTGGTTTCAATTAGTTTTATCGCATACAATTTCTAATACCTTACTGCAATTCTTTATAATAGGATTCTTATTCGGGCAGCTGTTTCGTTATGCAGGATGGGGATTTACATCAGTAATTCTACTTTACACCCTTATAACCGTTATCCCTGCCATTGCCTCTAATGGTAATAACTTTTTCAATGCACCAATGTTCGTTCAGGGAATGAGTGCTATGCTGCTATTCTATGCGTTTTATTTTTGGTTATATGTTGAATGGAGGTATAACATTTGGGTGCCTGTTTGTTTATCTTTCTTTATAGCTATCCCCACAGATGTATTTTTTGCTTATGCAGATATCGAAACAAGCAACTTGATATACGATGTAGCCTTGTTACTAACAGCTGTAGCTGCTATTGTAGCCACCATTGTCTATAAAAAACGAAATAAAATACCGTTTACCATTACCGCGCAGAACTTATTGGTAAATAAACAAACCGAAGCCTGCTAAGCCTCTTTTGTCAGCTTCTTTATTATCCGTTTTACCTGTTGCCGCACAATTAACCCGTGGAATGGGTAGATAGTGTAGAAATAGAACCGACCAAACTGTTTATGAAATTTCACAAGCGTTGTAACCACAGCTCTTTGTAAGTTTTGTTGCTCCAACGGCTCAACATATACCGACAGGTATGCTTGTAGGTGTTCATCATCAAGGCATAGAACAGTTTCTTTAGCTGTTTTATCGGTAACAGACATTATGCTATAGCTTGTTCCGTTACGTATTGCTTCTGCAAATTTTGACACATCTTTACCTCCGCCGCTCAACCCAAAAGGCTTTACCAGCAAGTTGCGCAGCTTAAACAGGAAGCTTATCCATGAAGGCATATCAGTCCAAAAGCCAACTTGAATGTCGTCGGGATGTAAAGACTTATTATCAGGTACATCAAAGGCTAATACCTCTGTAAAATTCATGGGTAAATATTTTGCTACAGCGCTATCTTTGGGTAGTTTGGCTTTCTTTACTTTCATAGCTCACTCATTATTCCTAAGCCAACCAAAATAGCTGTAGCTAAAAACAACATCCACTGCCCCAGCCTTATGTAGAGAGCAGGTGCTGCCTTAGTAACCACTAATGTTAACAACCACGATATCAAGTAGCCTACGTATAGAAGCAGGATAAACAGCAACAGGTAAATATTAAACGGTATAAGCTTCATCCCGACACAAAACGTAAATATAGCCGAGAGCAACAAGTCTATACTTATCATCTGAAAACCTGCCCGCCCCATAAGCCAAACCTGAAAGTTAGTACCATAATTTTCACTTCCCTCTAACGGTCTGATTATGTTATACTCCTTGTTTCCTCCAACAACATGCACAATCAATACCAAAAACAAGAATATACCCGAAGCAATAAAATAGTAGTTCATAGTTAAGATTTTAGATGCGTTCTCAGCAGCTCGTTTATTTCATTCCGAGGTAAATCGGGGAATAGATGCTGTATTCCTACTAAGGTTGCATACTCCAGCATAGCGTAATGCTTGGCTTCTTTTTTGCTCATTCCTCTTTCTATCCCCAGCTTCTCTACATACTGCAACCGAAGCTTATCAACCTTCCGAACATACTCGTTCACAATCGGACTAAAGTAACCCCATGCCCTGATTTCTACCTCTACTCTTTGCTTAGCATCTGCCGATAGCTTGCTTAGCTTGGCGTACTTATCTTGTACAGTCTTTTGTTCTTCGCTTTTACGAATAAACGAATAGGTATTCGTTTCTAACCAGTACTCCATCAAAGCGGTAATGTACCCATCCATATTTTTAAAATGGTGGTAAAAAGAACCCTTTGTTACCTGTAAGCGAGTACACAGGTTTTCTATGGTTATTTTAGAGAACCCACCTTTCTTCAGAATATCAAAACCTTCTGTAAACCAGCTGTTTTTTTCTATTTTTTTCATACAATACCATACCTTATGGTATGCAAATATATAAAAAATCATCGAACAAAATAGATTTAGCAAAATCGGACAACAAAACCCCGTATTCGCTTTTTATCTTTGCATAAAAGTTAAACATAATACGTATAGCCATGGAAATGAAATTTTGTCAAAGCTGCGGAATGCCGCTAAGTGCCGAAGAACACCTAGGAACAAACAAAGACAGCACTCTTAACCACGACTACTGCAGCTATTGCTTTAAGGATGGAGAGTTTACGCAAGACGTTACAATGGACGGAATGATTGAGATTTGCGCTCAGTATGCCGACCAATGGAAAACGGAAGACGGAAAACCTGTAAGTAAAGAAGATGCTATTGCACAAATGAAGCAGTTCTTTCCTCACCTGAAACGCTGGGCTAAAGGATAGAGACGAGTAGCACGATACACGTATCAAGTATCACGATATGTAATATGAATACAGCGATGTGCGAAAAAGATGAACCACATAGACACA
>JAVBOE010000066.1:0-19825 GCA_031550925.1 Bacteroidales bacterium
TAGCGTTGGTGTACTCTTAACAACCTTCATAGTCTTAACATTTGCCGTTTTACTTTCTACAGCCTGCTGTGTACCTGAATCTAAAACCCATGTCCCTTTTAAATTCTGTGCATTACCTGCTAATGCAAAAAGAATAAAACATACTATCCCTATAATTTTTTTCATAATTTGTTGTTTATTTTAAGGCAAATAGAGACTTTGTAATTGCCATAACCTATTATTTTTATTTAGCATGCAAAATTAAACAGTATTATCTTTATAGGTTTCAAATTATATATTCTTAATATACAAACGATAATCACACTAATCGCTAACTATTTGACAACTAATTCAGTGCGAATAGGGGATTTAACCAATATTAACTGAGTTTAGTTATATTTAAAACTACATAAATAGCAGGTTTAGTTAAGCTATTCAACAAAAAAGCCGTACAGATATATCTGTACGGCTTTTTATATCTAGTCATAATTTAGTCTTTCTTTTTTACAATCCAGCCGTAGTCAATATATTCCCAATCGTATGAGCCATCGGTATATGTATTAACCAAAACGAAGCCTTCTTCGGTACCCTCTCTAAAAGCTCCACCCCACCATGCGGCAGATACCGCGCCGCCGGCTACAACTTGCATACCTGCCGATAGTATTTCTTCGTACACATGCTTATGCCCTTGTAGTAGCAAACGATAGCTGGGATTTTTGAGCATTCCTAAAACTTCTACGCCGTTTGTAACTAAATCGGGAGAAACCCTTTTGCCATTAGACATATATGTTGTAGTTACTAGGGGCACGTGCGCTACTGCGATAGTAGGTAGCTGATTCTCTTTTTTTGCAAGGTCTGTAGCTAGCCACTCCACCTGCTTCTCGTTAATGCAAGGGTAACCTAGGCTATCACTTCGCTGTACTGTATTTAGAACTACAAAATGCCAACCTTTATGGTTGAATGAGTAGTATGATTTGCCGAGGTAATATTCGTGCATACCTTCGTCCAGCATTGTTTCGTTGTTCCACTCGCCTTTATACCGGTCGTGGTTACCTATCCCTACGTATATCTTTATGCCAGAATTGTCAACTACTTTTTTGAAACGCTCAAACAGCTGGCGAATAGTGGCGGTATCATTTTTTGCCACATCTATATTTACATTATCGCCTCCGGTGATAATAAAGTCAACATTTAGCTCTTTAGCCTTGTCTATAGCCTGCGCCAACCCTTCGAAGCAGCGGTTATCATGCTGGCTGAGGTGGATGTCGGTAAAAAAGGCAAATGAGAATGCCTTCTCTTTTTGCTGAGCATTGCCGAATGATACGGAGCATATCACCATCACTAGGATAGCGGTAATATGCCTAGTACAATTTATCGCTTTTTTTATTTCCATAGTTTTAATATGTTAAGTTTATAATCGTTCTGAAGGTTTTTCTTGGATCTAAATGCTAATATATTAAAAATAACTGTAACTTAATAGTCGGTGCTAATTCAATATATCAAGTTAAATTCTTTATTTTTGTGACAAATTCATAGAAAATAGACTGATAATGAAAAAACATGATGTAATACTGGTTCTTATTTGTTGCGTATTGTTACTGCCATTCTTTCTTTTTGATTCGGTATATAGTACTTACAGCAGCCTGAATGCCAACCATGGTATCTTAATGGCTTTTGTTAAGTTTGCCATTCTTTCTACGTTTGGAGAATGTCTTGGCCTGCGAATAAAAACCGGACGCTACAGCTACCCCGGATTTGGCATTTTGCCGCGCGTTTTAGTCTGGGGTTTCTTAGGTATGTGGATTGCCGCTTCGATGAAAATTTTTGGCGCAGGTGCTCCACGATTTGCCGAATACATCGGTATTGGCGGTGTAGCGGACTCTATGGGTGGAAGCTTTAGCGGATTAAAGCTTATTGGCGCATTTTTTATTAGTCTAGCAATGAACACCTCTTTCGGCCCTGTTTTTATGACTTTGCATAAAGTTACCGATACCCATATAATAAACACGGGCGGTACGTTACGCGGATTCTTTAAGCCAATTGATATGGCTGGAATTCTATCATCGCTTAATTGGAAGGTGCAGTGGAATTTTGTGTTTAAAAAAACGATACCGTTTTTCTGGATACCGGCCCACACATTGACATTTTTGCTGCCGTCAAATTTACAAGTTTTATTTGCTGCATTGCTGGGTGTGGCATTGGGGTTGATACTGGCTATTGCCGGACAGAAAAGATAAAAGATTACTGAAAGAGAGTAAGAAGCTGTTTAAATTTCACTCATTAACTATGCTATACACCTACTGGCTATCCAGCCTCAGCAAGAAAAACCTGCATAAAGTTTAATAGCGCATGGCCACCCACCCTAACCCTCCCTTGGGGAGGGTTAGGGTGGGGGTGAGCGTCGGGTGGCCTTGATTTTTTGCCTACTTTTTCATCAAGGAAAAAGTAGGGAGAGAGAATGCTTACTGATAGTGAATACTAACGTAAAGTACTGTATGTAACGTTTATCAAATTTAAATAGCTTCTGAATGTAGAGCTAAGTTTATACTTCCTTTTTAGATGAAAAGTATGTTTTTCGTTATCGTTTTGCAAATCCGCTTATAAAAAATTGGTTAGTTATCGTGCAATTGATACATTTGTCTACTGGAGTAATACAAGTATGATGAATAGTATAAAAGTCTTTGCACCAATGACTGTAGCCAATCTAGGTTGTGGCTTTGATGTGATTGGTATGACCCTTGATGGTACCGGTGACGTACTGGAAGTGGCGATAGGGGAGGGTACAGGTATTTCTATCGAAAATAAAAGCGATGTTTCGCTACCTGCCGATATAGAAAAAAACGTTATAACACCTGCTGTACGTGCATTTCAAGCAGCGTATAAAAAACCAATATTGGTAAATATAACGGTGTTGAGCAAAATACTGCCCGGAAGCGGAGTAGGCTCAAGCGCTGCATCATCTGCTGCTGCTGTGTTTGGACTGAATGAACTTACTGGTCGCCCATTCAGCGGAAAGCAGCTTGTTGAGTTTGCGATGGATGGAGAAAAGCTTATCAGTGGCTCGAGACATGCAGACAACGTGGCTCCGGCTCTTTTAGGAGGCGTTGTGCTGATTAGAGAAAACGAACCTTTAGATTTGGTTAAGCTTCCGGTACCCGATGATTTTTATTGCTCGGTAGTGCACCCTCATATTACGGTTACAACAATGGAAGGACGCAGCGTTCTTCCTCAGCAAATTCCGTTGCGTGACGCGGTTACCCAGTGGGGAAACGTTGGCAGCTTAGTGGCTGGCTTAGCGTTGAATGATATGCAGCTGGTTGGACGATCAATTAAAGATGTTGTAGTTGAGCCGTATCGTAAACGTTTTATTCCTGAGTATGATTTATTGAAAAAAACGTTGATGAATACAGGGGCTTTGGCTGTTAATATAGCAGGCTCGGGACCTTCTGTCTTTGCGATTTCAGAAAACATGGCTGCTGCCGAAAAGTTGGCAGGTGTGATGAAGAAGCATTTTTTCAACCTTTCTATAGAGGCGGATACATACACATCTAAAGTGTCGAGCATAGGCTCAAGAGTATTGTCTAATAATTAATAGTAACATCATTATAGCTTACAGTAAATAGTTACACATTCTATTTGTATAATGTTCTTATTGTCAATAAAAATCCTGAAGTCTTTGTGTCATTAAGTTTTATAGTCTATATAACCTAAATTTACCAATATGAAATACCTAAGTACCAGAGCAGACAAAACACCTTACAATTTAAAACAGGCGGCATTTAAAGGGTTAGCTGCGGATGGCGGTCTATTTATGCCCGAGCGTATCCCTCAAGTTGACATGAATATTGTGATGGCAAAAGCAGAGAAATCATTTCCGGAAATGGCCTACTATGTAGCATCGTTATTTTTTGGTGACGATATGAGTGAGGCCGATTTGCAGGATGTGGTTAAGAATGCTTTTACCTTCCCGATACCGTTGAAATACATAGGTGACAACAAATACACGCTAGAGTTGTTTCATGGGCCTACCTTTGCGTTTAAAGATGTTGGCGCGCGTTTTATGGGACAAATGTTTGGTAAGCTGGCGGAAAAAGATAAGGAAATTACTATTCTTACCGCAACCTCCGGAGATACCGGAAGTGCTGTAGCAGCCGGATTTTATGATGTCCCCGGCGTTAAAGTTGTGATTCTTTACCCCGATGGTAAGGTTAGCGATTTACAGGAAAGCCAGATGACAACGCTTGGCGCTAACATACATGCACTAAAGGTAAACGGCGTATTTGATGATTGCCAACGTATGGTAAAAGAGGTGTTTAATGATGCTAATTATCGTAGTAAAAAGAACGTTTCGTCAGCCAACTCAATTAATATTTTGCGCTGGATACCACAGTCGTTTTTCTACTTCTATGGATACTATTTATGGACTAAAGCAACGGGTAGGGATAATCCTGTAGCTGTTGTTCCTAGCGGAAACTACGGTAATCTTTCGGCTGGAATGCTTTCCAAGAAAATGGGGTTGCCCATTAAGAGCTTTGTTGCGGCATCTAACGTAAACGATACCATTCCCCGCTATTTACTATCGGGTAAGTATGATGCAAAGCCGTCGATCAAAACAATATCAAACGCAATGGACGTGGGAGATCCAAGCAACTATGAAAGAATGCTTAGCCTCACCAACGATGACTTTGATGTGCTTAAAAACGAAGTAGCAGGCTTCTCTTGCAACGATGAAAAAACAATAGCTGCAATAAGAGAAATCTATAATAAGTATGGCTACATCTCCGATCCTCACAGCGCGGTTGGTTACAATGCGACAAAGCACTACAATACTGATGGCTTCTGGCTATCAACAGCAAGTGCGTTTAAGTTTGGTAGCGTGGTAAAAGATGCATTAGGAATAGAACCTGAATTACCCGCAGAGCTGAATGATTTGCTACAAAGGAAACGTGTATCAACTCCTATTGAAGCAGATACCAAGGCATTAAAAGAATATTTAGAAACGATATAACCCGTAATTCACCTAGAAATACTGTCATTTTGAGCGAATCTAGAAATCTCCTCTATAGTGGTAGCACGTTGAATAACAAATACTCTTTTTCGTGATACGTGATACTTGTGTCGTGCATCTATTCAGTAGATTTCTCGCTTCGCTCGAAATGACGCACTTGTTGGTTTTACTGCATTTATTTATGCCGTTGCTTTAAAATTTCTATAACATCTTTTAGTCCATACCCTTTAGCGATAAGCAGCACAATATAGTGGTACATCAGGTCGGCTGCTTCATTTAAGAAGAGCTCTTTATCGTTATCTTTTGCCTCTATAATCAGCTCTACCACTTCTTCTCCAACCTTTTGAGCAATTTTGTTTATTCCTTTTTCAAATAAACGTGCTGTGTAGGACTTATCCGGAGACTCAAGCCTACGTTCTTTTAGATAATCTTCCAAGTATAGTAGGAAGTTTGGATTTTTATCCTCTTCATTCCAACAAGTATCTGCACCGGTATGGCATGTGGGACCTGCCGGTTCGGCTTTTATTAGCAGGCAATCGTTGTCGCAATCGCTTAGTATAGACTTTAGAAAAAGAAAGTTACCGCTTTCTTCTCCTTTTGTCCACAGGCGTTGGCGAGAACGGCTATAGAAAGTAACCTTGCCGGTTTCTAAGGTTTTGTCTAACGCTTCTTTATTCATCCAAGCTTGCATTAGTACAACACCTGTGTCTATATTTTGAACGATCGCAGGGATTAATCCTCTTTCATTAAGTTGTAAATCCTCTATTTTCATACTCTTACCTCTATTCCTTTATCAGATAAATATTTTTTTACATCTCCAATTGTTATTTCGCCATAGTGAAATATACCTGCGGCCAAAGCGGCATCGGCTTTCCCTTTGGTAAATACATCGTAAAAATGCTCTGCACATCCTGCTCCACCAGATGCAATTACAGGGATTGAGAGCATAGTCGATACTTGTTGCAGAATGTCGCATGCAAAACCTTTGCGTGTTCCATCTTCATCCATTGAGGTCAGAAGTATTTCTCCGGCACCTCTATCTCCGGCCTCATTACACCATTCCAGCAATTCTATATCGGTTTTATCTTTTCCCCCTCTTACGTGAATGTACCATTTTTGGTCATATTTTTTAGCATCAACCGCTACTACTACACATTGCTTGCCAAAGCTATACGCCAAGCGATTTATTAAATCCGGATTTTTTACAGCAGCAGAGTTTACTGATATTTTGTCAGCCCCTCTTTTTAGCAGTTTTTCTACATCATACTCAGACGAAATACCACCGCCTACAGTAAACGGAATATTGATATTGGAAGCAATACTCTCAACCCATTCAGTCATTGTTTTTCGTCTCATATCCGTTGCGCTGATATCAAGAAATACTAGTTCGTCGGCACCTTGCTTACAATATTCTATAGCCAGCTCAACAATATCTCCTGCATCAATCAGGTTATTAAAGTTTACACCTTTTACCGTTCTTCCATCCTTTACATCAAGGCATGGAATTATTCTTTTTGCCAGCATATCTATGCGCTTTTGGGACTCTGTTTCAGCATGAATGTGGCAAGTTCGTTCAGGCTGATTTTGTTTTCGTATATCGCTTTCCCAACAATAACGGCATCAACTCCACATGTTGCCAGCTGATCTATGTCGCCCATGCTACCTACACCTCCCGATGCTATTAATTTAATGCCGGGGTATTCTTTCATTACTTTTTTATAGAGTTCGATGGGTGGTCCGCTCATCATTCCATCTCGTGAAATATCTGTACAGAGAACGTTGTACACACACGATTGGTATCGTTCCATCATATCAAATAAAGACGTTCCTGTAATTTTTTTCCAACCGTTTATGCATACTTTTTCATTCCACACATCAACGCCTAGAATGATTCGTTCGCTGCCAAATATTTTCATCCATTCAAAAGTAATCTCAGGGTTAGTTTGAGCAATGCTACCAATGCATGCATAGCTTGCGCCTGCATCAAATACCTTATAGATATCGGTGCCTGATTTTATGCCGCCTCCAAAATCAACACGAAGCGATGTTTGCGAACATATCTTTTCAAGTATATCAATATTGACAACGTTTGAAGACCGTGCTCCATCTAAATCTACAACATGCAAACGTTGAATTCCGGCATCTGCATATTTTTTTGCAATATCAACAGGATTATCAGAGTAGATTTTGCTTGTGCTATAATTTCCTTGCTTAAGTCTTACGCATTTTCCATCAAGGATATCAATTGCGGGTATTATTTCCATAGCTAGTATTATTAGGCATTTTAAACATTTTCGTTAATAAAATTCGCAAGTATTTGTTCACCATACTTCGATGATTTCTCAGGGTGAAACTGACAACCATAAAAGTTGTTTTTTCTCATTGCAGCAGAGAATATATTATGGTATTCGCAGCTGGCAATGGTATGCTCGTTCTCCGGTACGTAGAAAGAATGCACAAAGTACATACGCTCATTCTCCGATATATCTTTAAATAACTCTGTTTTCAGTGATTTGATATTGTTCCATCCCATATGAGGTACCTTGACAATATTAGGCATTGCAATAACTTCTACAGGAAAGATTCCTAGTCCGGTAGTGTTCTCTTCTTGCGATGATTTACACATTAGCTGCATACCAAGGCAAATACCAAGTACAGGCATATTAAGCATAGGGATTAGTTCGTCAATACCTTTTTCCTTCAGCTGTTTCATTGCAGCAGATGCCTGCCCAACTCCGGGGAATATTACTCTATCGGCGTTCTTTATTATGTTTGGGTTATCTGTTACAATGCTTTCAAATCCTAATCTTGAAATGGCTTTCTTAACAGAAAAAAGGTTACCTGCACCGTAATCTATAATTGTAATATTTTTCATACTATAACGTTCCTTTTGATGATGGAATTTCGCTACCTGTTTGCCTTATCGCATCTCTTATGCAACGTGCAAAGGCTTTAAATATGGCTTCAATCTTATGATGCGTGTTAGTCCCTTTTGCTTCTATGTGTAAATTACAGGCACATACTTGGCAAAATGAGTGAAAAAAATGGCTGGTCATTTCAGTCGGAAAACTGCCTACATATTCTCTTTCAAACTCTACATCCCATACTAAACAAGCCCTTCCGGAGAAATCAAGTAGAACCTTTGCGCATGATTCGTCCATAGGAAGAGCAAAAGCATACCGTTCAATTCCTTTTTTGCTACCTAGTGCTTCGCGAAAGCATTCACCTAAAGCAATTCCGGTATCTTCTATTGTGTGATGTTCGTCAACACTCAAATCTCCTTTTACTGAAATAGCTAAGTCTATGCCACCATGACGTGCTATTTGTTGTAGCATATGGTCAAAAAAATCTATACCTGTGCTGATTTTATTTTTTCCGTTTCCGTTAAGGTTAACCTCTATTGAAATCTCTGTTTCAGAGGTTTTTCGATAGATATAAGCCTTTCTGCTTCCTGCTTTCAGAAAGTTGTATATCTCACTCCATAAAGTTGAGCAAAATGCAACGTTGTTGATGCTGGGTACTTTTTCTCCAATGAATATTCCTTTCAACCCCATATTTTTCGCCAGTTGCATATCGGTTATGCGGTCTCCGATTACGTATGAGTTTTCATAATCGAGCAGCTCATTCAAGTACTTCTCAACCATTCCGATTTCAGGTTTACGGCGTGGAGATTTCTGTTCAGGAAGGCTATCATCGATAAGGATTTCATCAAAGTTTACTCCTTCAGCCGCAAGTGTTTTTAGCATTAGCTCCTGCAATGGTAAAAAATCTTCCATTGGAAATGATGATGTGCCAAGCCCATCTTGATTGCTAACCATAACTAACCGATAATCGGTTTCTTTTGCAAGCCTGCTGAGAGAGGTAATAACTTCCGGCATAAACTCAAACTTATCAAGTCTGTCTATTTGGTAGTCAATGGGTGGCTCTCGTAAGATTGTACCATCGCGGTCTATAAACAATATTTTCTTTTTTGTAAGCATAGTAATTATAAGCTATTTTTCCAGCTGGTTAGAACTTCGAGTAAACGATTATTCTCTTCTGGTGTACCGATGCTAAAACGGATTCCACCTTTTACACGCGGAGGTATTTCTCTTAAACGGGCTACAACATTATTATTGAGCAAAAATTGGTATAGGTCTTTTGATCTATTGGATGTTGCAAGAATAAAGTTAGCCTGAGATGGATATATTTTATCAAATAAATTCATATTTGTAAGGGCGCTAAACATACGACCTCTTTCTTGCCTTATTATTGCTATCTTCTTTGCAAAATCTTGCTTATCGGATAATAACTTCAGTGCAAGATTTTGTGATGCAGAGCTTACATTGTATGGTAGCTTTACTTTAGATAGTATGCCGATAATGGGTTCCGATGCAATACATATTCCTAGCCTCAATCCTGCGGCAGCCCATGATTTTGATAGCGTTTGCATTATTATTAGAGTGGGGTATTTATCAATAAGGTTTATGTACGAATCAGTATCTGCAAAATCAATATAGGCCTCATCAACTACAACCAATGATTTACTTGTAGAAACAATAGCTTCAACGGTTTCTTTTGGAATAATATTGCCTATAGGGTTATTAGGCGAGCAGAGAAAAATAATTTTGGTATTGCCGTTTTGTATCTTTTTTAGTGTGGCTATATCCGGCTGTAGCTCTTCTGTCATTGTTATTCTATATATATCTGCAGCGTTTATTTGAGCGCATACTTCGTACATAGAATAACCGGGTATAAATGTTATGATGTTATCATAGTTCGGTTCACAAAAGCTGCGAATCAGTAAATCTATAACCTCATCGCTTCCGTTGCCTAGCAAAATGTTTTTAGTACTAATGCCTTTATCTTTTGCAATAGCCTCTTTTAGCTCCTGCTGCATAGGGTCGGGGTAACGGTTATATCCATTTTCGTATGGATTTTCGTTTGCATCAATGAAGATCGTATCAGAAGAACCGCGCTTAAACTCAAGTTGGGCGCATGCATATGGCTCCAGCTCCAGTATATTTTTTCTAACAAGCTTTTCTATGTTCATTGTATATCTTTTAATCTGATTGATACGGCATTTTTATGTGCAAATAATTCTTCTCCTTCAGCCATCGCTTCAATAGTAGAACCTAGAAAAGATAAACCTTTGAGCGTAATCTCTTGGAATGATATTTTCTTTAAAAATGTATCTACACTGATCCCGCTGTATGCCTTTGCATAGCCATTTGTTGGTAAGGTATGGTTTGTCCCGGATGCATAGTCTCCGGCACTTTCAGGGCTATAGCTACCCAAAAATACAGAGCCTGCATTTTTTATCTTTGGAATTAGCTCTTTATAATTCTCAATAGATAGAATTAGATGTTCCGGAGCGTATTCATTCGCTATATCCATTGCAGTATATGCATTATCAACGATTATGCATATTGAATTTTCTAAGGCTGCTTTTGCAATTTCTTTACGGGGTAATTCATCCAGCTGGGTAGATAGCTCTGCTAATACTTCTTCAAGAATCTCCGGAGTCCATGTAACCAATACCACTTGACTATCCGAGCCATGTTCGGCTTGCGATAGTAGATCGGCAGCAACATATTTTGGTTGCGAACTTTTATCGGCAACAATCATTACCTCAGAAGGTCCAGCAGGCATATCAATGGCAATTCCAAAGCTGGTTGCATAGCGTTTTGCTTCGGTTACATATGAGTTTCCAGGACCTAGTATTTTATATACCTGAGGTATGCTTTCTGTCCCGAATGTCATTGCTGCAATAGCTTGGATACCGCCAACCTTATTCACTTCTTTAATGCCACATAGCTGCGCAGTCCATAGTATTATGGGGTGTATTTTGCCTTTGTTATTAGGTGGAGAACATAGTGCAACTTGTTCGCATCCCGCTATACGAGCAGGAATGGCGAGCATTAAAACCGTAGAGAATAGCGGCGCGCTACCTCCGGGAATATAAAGTCCGACTTTCTCAATTGACCTGATTTCTTGCCAGCAAGAGAATCCGTTTTCGTTTGCAACCTTATAGGTACAAGGCTTCTGAACGTTATGAAAAGTTTCTATGTTTTTTGCAGCCAGCTTAATGGCATCTTTCAGCCTCTCTGAGACTTCTTTTTCAGCCTCAATAAATTCTTCCTCACTTACCTTTAAATTTTCAATGTTAACCTTATCGTAGGTTAGGGTATATTGCTTTAAAGCCTTATCTCCATTAGATCTAACATTCTCAAATATTGTTGCGCATAAGTCTTCTACCTGTGCTTTATCTTGCACAGGGCGGGCTACAATCTCCGCCCATTGTTCTTTTGATGGATAAAAATATTGCTTCATTAGATAATCATTTTCTCAATAGGGATGATAAGTATTCCTTGCGCTCCGGCATCTTTCAGCCTATCTATTACCTCCCAAAACGTGTTCTCTTTTACTACAGAGTGAACCGAAACCCAATCGGGATCGTTCAATGGCAGTACTGTCGGGCTTTTCATTCCGGGGAGCAGCTTGCATATCTCATCAAGCGAAGCCTTAGGAGCGTTAAGTAAAATATACTTATTATTTTTAGACGCAAGTACAGCGTTGATTCTAAAGACTAAATCGTTTAGTATTTTTTCTTTTTGGGGAGAAAGATTTCTATCTGCTACAATAATCGCTTCAGAGTCTAATATTTTATATACCTCTTTCAAACCATTCTTAAACAAGGTACTTCCGGTACTTACAATGTCGCAAATTGCGTCTGCAAGTCCCATTGCCGGAGCAATTTCTACCGAGCCGGAAATCTCATGTATCTCAGCTTCTATCCCTTGTTCAGAAAGAAAATCTTTTACCGAATTAGGGTAGGAGGTTGCAATGCGCTTACCGTTGAGCCAGCTTACATCTTCAAAGTTCACGCTGCGTGGTACGGCGATTGACAGGCGACAGCGAGAGAAGCCCAGCTTAATAATTTCTCGATTACGAGTTCTTTTTTCTATTTCGGTGTTGCTACCAATTATAGCAATATCAACCACTCCATCGCTGATGTACTGGGGGATGTCGTCGTTACGGAGGTAAAGAACATCCAGCTTAAAGTTAGACGCTTGGGCAAGCAGCTGATCTTTTCCGTTATTAATAGAAATGCCGCATTCTTTTAGCAGCCGAAGAGAGTCTTCGTTTAATCGACCTGATTTTTGAATTGCAATTTTTAGGTTATCCATAGGCTTTTTATTTAGGCCCGAGGAATCAAGGAGGGTTTAGCACACTAACTAAAAAAAGCCCACCTTGATTCAGGCGGGCTTTTATGTTTATAGTTTAGTTTCAGTTCAACATACAAGCATCATGCACCTGAATAAGGCGATGTGAATGATGATGATTATGATGCTGAGTAAAAAATACCATTGTCTTAGCTGTCTTTGAGTGCAAATGTATAATAAAGTGTAAGATTCACCAAATAATATCTGATAATTTTTTGTTGTCATGCAATTATTTTATGTTTATTGTGATTAAATTATTGTTTATCAGTATTATATATACATATGAATTTGTTAGATAAGAACAATAATACTATGATAGTAAAAATACCATCGAACTTACTCTTCATATCTTATAATAAGTGTAAACTTTTGTATGTTAAGCGAAAGTTATATTAAACTTACAGTTTGCAGTTTCTTTTGCAAATATGTTTTAAATTATAGTTTTGATGCATTATTTTGCTTACTTTTGCCTAGTATTAAGAGGATGTTTAATTTTAAATCAAAAGATTGATGAGTGCGAAAACAACACCGATTAACAGAGAGTTAGTTGACAAAGTTATCAAAGAAAGCGGGATTGTATCTCCCGGTAAGGCTTCTATTAGAGAGCTGACTGCGCTGGTAAATAAGATTGAAGCAACATCGGGCGAAAAGTATATCCGTATGGAAATGGGTGTACCGGGCTTAGAACCTTCAAAAATTGCCTACGAGGCAGAAATGAAGGCGTTGCAAAATGGTGTGGCATCAAAATATCCAATGCTTGAAGGAGTACCTGTTTTGAAAAAAGAAGCATCTCGTTTTGTGAAGAACTTTCTCAATGCTGATGTGCCGGAAGAGTGTTGTATTCCTACAGTAGGCTCTATGCAGGGTGGTATGGCTGCTTTTATGATGGTTGCACGCCTTCACAAAGAAAAAGATACGGTGCTTTTTATTGACCCCGGTTTTCCAGCGCAAAAAACACAGCTGGAAGTGCTTGGCATTAAATACGAAGCGTTTGATGTATATAACTTCCGTGGCGAAAAGCTGAAAGATAAGCTGGAAAGCTACCTTAAGAAAGGCAATATTGCTGCGATAGTTTATTCAAATCCTAATAACCCTTCGTGGATTTGCTTTAACGATAAAGAATTAGAGACCATCGGATTATTGGCTACCGAGTATGATGCAGTTGTTATAGAAGATTTGGCATACTTTGCAATGGATTTCCGTCATGATTACGGCAAGCCCGGCGTACCCCCTTATCAGCCAACGGTAACGCAGTACACAGATAACTATGTGTTACTTATTTCCAGCTCAAAAGCGTTTAGCTATGCCGGCCAGCGTATAGCATTTTTGGCTGTTTCGCCCAAGATAGCAAAGACAAAGTATCCGGACTTGAGACGCTACTTTGCATTCGAAGAGTTCTTGCGCACGTTGATTTTTGGTGTGATGTATGCGCTTTCATCAGGTGTTGCGCATTCGGTTCAGTATGGTTACGCGGCATTGTTAGAGGCTGCAAATAGCGGTAAATACAACTTTATAGACGATGTGAAGGTGTATGGCGAGAGAGCCAAATTAATGAAGAAGCTGTTTACCGATAATGGTTTCAAAATAGTGTACGATATGGATGAAAATGAGCCTATAGCAGATGGGTTCTACTTTACTATTGCGTATCCGGGTATGTCGAGCGAGAAGTTGATTGAGAACATGCTGTACTATGGTATATGCGCTATATCGCTTGGTATTACAGGTAGTGAGCGTTCTGAAGGGTTGCGCGCGTGCACATCGCAAATTCAGTTTGATCAAATGCCTATACTGGAAGAACGAGTAAAACAATTCCATCACGATTTTCCTATAGCTTAAAAGAGAAGCCCCCAACCCCCAAAGGGGGCGAACTATAAATAGTATGCGGTTAAATCCCTCCCCTTTGGGCTTTGGGGAGGTTAGGAGGGGCAAATAAATACATTTAAATAAATAGATATGGCAAAAATTAGAGGAACAATAGTTGTAGATACGGAATGCTGCAAGGGCTGTAGAGTCTGCGTGGTAACATGCCCTACTAAAACTATTGACTTAGGACATGAAGTAAACTCAAAAGGCTATAACTATATGCAGATGGTTAATCCAGAAAATTGTACGGGTTGTACTAACTGTGCGGCAGTATGTCCGGACAGCTGCATAACTGTTTACAGAGTTAAAGTTGATTGAAAATATTAAAAAGAAAATAATAATGGGAGAGTTTAAATTAATGAAGGGTAACGAAGCCATTGCCATTGCTGCTATTCGCTGTGGATGCGATGGGTACTTTGGTTACCCCATTACCCCTCAGTCTGAAGTAATGGAAACTCTGATGGAAGAAAAACCGTGGGAAACTACAGGCATGGTTGTTTTGCAGGCAGAGAGCGAAGTTGCTTCTATCAACATGTTATACGGAGGTGCGGCTACCGGTAAAAAAGTATTTACATCATCATCTAGCCCCGGTATAAGCCTTATGGCCGAAGGGCTTACATATCTTGCAGGTGCAGAGTTGCCTTGTGTTATTGTAAACGTTGTACGCGGAGGTCCGGGATTGGGTACCATACAACCTGCTCAATCCGACTATTTTCAGGCGGTTAAAGGAGGCGGGCATGGCGATTATCATCTTATAGTGCTGGCTCCGGCTTCAGTTCAAGAAATGAACGATTTCATGGATTTAGGCTTCGAGCTTGCGTTTAAGTATCGTAATCCTGTTCTGATTCTTTCCGATGGTATCATTGGTCAGATGATGGAGAAAGTACAGCTATCTCCGGAGAAACCTCGTTGGACAGCCGAAGAGATTCAAAAGATCAGCGGCAGTTGGGCTACAACAGGTAAAACAACAGATCGTCAACGCCATATTGCAACATCGTTAGATCTTGATGCTGCTAATCAGGAAAGGTTCAACCATAAGCTACAGGCGAAGTATAAGGTAATTGAAGAGAACGAAGTTCGCTACGAAGAGTTTATGTGCGACGATGCTGAGTATATGATTGTAGCATACGGCTCAGGTGCGCGTATTAGTCAGAAAGCAGTTGAGCTGGCAAGGGCCGAAGGTATTAAAGTGGGGCTGCTTCGTCCTATTACCGTATATCCTTATCCTACCAAAGCCATTCAGAAACGTATTCCTCAGCTGAAAGCTATTATGAGTGTTGAGCTGAGCGCGGGGCAAATGGTAGAGGATGTTCGCTTGGCGGTAGAAGGTAAAATACCGGTTGAGTATTATGGTCGTTATGGCGGTATGATTTTCTCGCCCGAAGAAGTTCTCGAAGCAATTAAAACTAAGCTGGCAGGGAGGAAGTAAAGATGGAAATTAAAGATATGATTAAACCGGAAAATCTGGTTTTCGAAAAAACAAAAGTGCTTACGGATAATACCATGCACTATTGTCCGGGATGTAGCCATGGAACAATTCACAAGCTTATTGCTCAGGTAATTGACGAAATGGATATACAGGATAAAACGATTGGCGTATCTCCTGTTGGTTGTGCAGTATTAGCATACAACTATATCGATATTGATTGGCAACAAGCCGCACACGGTCGTGCGCCTGCTTTAGCCACAGCAGCAAAGCGTTTAAACCCCGATAAGTATGTATTCACCTATCAGGGAGATGGCGACCTTGCGTCTATTGGAACGGCCGAAATTATGCATGCCTGTAGCCGAGGAGAAAACATTGTTGTAATCTTTGTAAACAACGCTATCTACGGTATGACAGGCGGGCAGATGGCCCCAACAACTCTGGTAGGACAGGTAACGGCAACCACACCATACGGTCGTAATACGGAGCTTAACGGGCATCCGTTACGTATTACAGAGCTACTTGCGCAGCTTAAAGGTACTTGCTACGTAACCCGTCAATCGGTACAAAACCCTGCAGGTGTTCGCAAGACTAAAAAGGCTATTCAAAAAGCGTTTGAAAACTCAATGCAGAAGAAAGGTCTTTCATTTGTAGAAGTGGTTGGTACTTGTAACTCCGGCTGGAAGCTTACTCCAACCGATGCCAACAAATGGATGGAAGAGAATATGTTCCCCGAGTATCCGCTTGGCGATATTAAGGACGAATAAGTCTAGTACTTCTTATTTAAAAACAAAAGACAATGAAGGAAGAAATTATTATAGCAGGATTCGGCGGACAAGGTGTGCTTTCTATGGGTAAAATACTCGCATACTCAGGCATTATGCAAGATCAGGAAGTTACCTGGATGCCGTCTTATGGTCCCGAAATGCGCGGAGGTACAGCAAATGTTACTGTTATTCTTAGTGATGATCGTATCAGCTCGCCCATTGTAAATGCATACGATACCGCCATCATACTCAATCAACAATCAATGGATAAGTTTGAGCAAACAGTAAAGCCCGGTGGAACGCTTATTTACGACCCCAATGGTATAACTAAGCATCCTACACGTAAAGACATCTCCGTTTATAAAATTGCTGCTGCCGAAGAGGCCGTAAAAATGAAAAATGCCAAGGCCTTTAATATGATTGTACTTGGTGGATTTCTAAAGGTAAAGCCTATTGTAAAGATGGAAAACGTAATTGCAGGACTTAAAAAATCGTTACCGGAACGTCACCATCATTTAATACCAATGAATGAGCAAGCAATAGAGCAGGGAATGAGAATAGTTGAAATAATAAGTTAATAAGCGTATCGTTAATAATCGTTAAAAGAAAAATGGCAGGAAGAATAGTTCTTCCCGCCATTTTTCTTTTATTTACAACAGATACATGGTATATTTTAGTGAATATATGGTATAATCGAAGTGTTAAAAAAATAGGCATAGTATCTTAAAGCCAATCACCTTAACTGATTATTATTAAATTTGTATAGCAGTCATTAGTTAAAAACCTTTAAAATTTCCTCACAAATTTTATAGGTAAATGATGTAAGGGTAATATTGAAAAATGAGCATCAGCTATTTATGCCAAATATTACTCATAACTTTAAGAAATCCAATCGCTTAAAGTAAATATATAGAAGTAGTCTGACAGATTTTACCGGTCTTTAAGATAATTTTTGGTGCTCCAGAACGGAAGTGCAAGCATGGCTTGAAGGTGGTTAGAAAGCTATTTTCTACACTACTTAATATATACAGTAGGGAGGCACAGATGGCTTAAAAATACAGGTTTATTAAGCTAACATTTGCTTGGCTTGATAACAACAGAAAGCACTACAATCGTTACCCAGTTAAATTTAATTAGAATAGGTTTTAGGCTTTACTTAGAGATTTACAATTTGTTATTTAGGTTCCAGATTGCTTATATTTTTGATTTACAAATACTTAATCTTATGATGAATGTTGAAGCTATTTTAAAATCAACCACATGCAGATTTTTGTCTTTTTTTCTATTATCTGGTCTATTTTTATTACCAAAGGTTAATGCACAGGAAATAAGTGGCAAAATAGCACAAGAACGATTGCAAGCACAGCAAAAAGTTGATAGCTTGTGGGGGGTAAAAAATATCCTCCCCCTTAAAATGGGTAAAAGCAAAAGCCTGATGCAAACGCTGTCAAGCGGAACTATTAGTTTGCTATCGTCTGCTGAGTACGGTTCAATAGAGGTAAATCGAAATGATACATACTCAGCATATACTCCTGAAGAGTTGGTTAGGAACATATTTTTAAAAGGAGGAGGGTGCGCTAGCGTTAGTAATATAGAATATCGTGGACATGGTTGGGATGGTACAGACTGGACAGGTATAGAGAATAGAGGGTTAGGTTACTTTTATAAAGGGGGAACGTCTGTTTTTGACATGGGAGAAGGTTTAGTTTTGTCTACGGGAGGGCTTCAATCAATTGAAGGACCTAACAATAGTGCAAGTGGAATAACAGGCCCATCCTCTTCTGATGTTACAGGGGATAATGATCTGCAATCTCTTATTACACAAGGTGTAACTAACGTTTCGGTTTTGGAGTTTGATTTTGTTCCTACCGGAAATACTGTTCAGTTTAGATACATATTTGCTTCGGAGGAGTATTCTTATTATGCCAACATGCAGTATAATGATGTTTTTGGTTTCTTTATCTCCGGACCTGGTATTACAGGTAATCAAAATATCGCCACTCTTCCAACCACAGAAACATCAACAAACGTAGTATCGATAAATAATGTGAATGATGGTAGTCGTGGTAACTCTGATATGCTTCTCCATAACTGTCCTGAATTAAGTGTTGCTGATGCAAAGAATAGCTACTATTACATAAATATTCCTGGCTCATTCTCTACTTGCAAGCCTGTATTGACAGAGAGTGAAGAGCTGCTGATGTTGTCAACTCAGCTCAATGGTAGAACAAAAATACTTACTGCCACTTATACGGTTACTCCTTGCGAAACATACCATTTAAAATTTGCCGTAGGGAATGTTAGTGATCAGGCATATCAATCTGCTGTATTTTTGGAAGCAAGAAGCTTTGATTCGGGAGATGAAATGGTCAACTTTGGTAATGGCATAGAGGGCATGGAGTATTTATATAGAGGTTGTACTAATAATAAGTTTAGAATTACTCGTCCAACACCCGATCCTTTTCCGGTACAGGTTATGCTTAGCTATGAGGGGAGTACAGCAGTACAAGGGTTAGATATAGTCGGGCTGGAGTCTGGAGGGCTGCTTCCTACTTCTGTTGAAATACCAGCCGGATCTACTTATGTGGATGTACCATATAGTGTTCCTGCTGGGCCTACTGGTTATAAGTACTTAGATGTAACCCTTGTTTGTCCATGCGATGATAGTGCGCTTAAAAAGAGGCTGCATATATATGATAGGTCGCCTGACCATATCTTTCAAGTATCAACAACACCATCCTGTCCGGGAGTTAATAGTGGTAGGATAAATGCTGTTATTGCAGTTGGTGGTTCAGGACATTACGAAACATCGCTAAATGGTACTACTTGGCAATCTTCAATTTTAGGGTATTCTAACTTAGCTCCTGGTAGCTATACGGTATATTTAAGAGACGAAGGCAGCTGCTATCAGGTAGCTCGTACTGCTGTAATAACAGAAGCTACTGCAAATGCGGGTGCAAACCAGAGCTCGTGCGATAATACATTTACTATGGATGCCGCTCCCCTTAATTCGGGAGAGTCCGGAACTTGGACAGTTGTTTCAGGGGCAGCAACAATAACATATCCGAGTGATCCCAAGTCTCCGGTTACCGTAACAACAGCACCGGCAAGGCTCAGGTGGACGCTTAATACAGGATTATGTACAGTAAACGCCGATGTAACGTTAACAGTTCTACCTAAGCCTACTGTTACTGCTATATCAGGGCCAAACTCAGTGTGTACTGGTAGCAAAATTAGTTTGACTAATAGTACATTGGGAGGTACTTGGACTAGTAGTAATATTGGTGTAGCAACAGTTAATAGTTCAACCGGAGAGGTAACCGGAGTATCCGCTGGTGCAGCTACCATTACTTATACTGTAAAGAACAGTGACAACTGTAGCGATTCGGCTACTAAAAGCATAATGGTAAACACCCTACCAACAGTAAATCCGATAACCGGATTAGGAGAAGTGTGTGTGGGTAGTACAATTCCACTTACTACAACAACTACAGGTGGTACTTGGACAAGTAGTAATACTGGGGTAGCAACAGTTAACAGTGCAACAGGAGATGTCGTAGGCGTTTCAGCAGGTACC
>JAVBOE010000053.1:0-29163 GCA_031550925.1 Bacteroidales bacterium
GTAAGCTGTTGCAAGTGCTACCGTTTTCTACCAAACCCATCCAATAGGTTATTGTTCCGCTGAAACCTGACGGCAACGGAATGTTGAACTGATATTGGCTGACATAAGCACCCGGTGTAACCGATGTAATAATGGTTGAACCTGTTTCGGAGTCGTACACATTATACGTATGGTTCGACAGCGTGTTGTTAATGGTCAACGTGGCGGTTGTAGTTGAACAAGTGTACGCCGGATTGAACGTGAATGACGGAGCAATAGGCGTTCCGTTTTCCATCGTTACCAATGCATACGGGCTTACGCAAATGTCGTTAGCATCGGCATCATCGCGGACTGCTTCTTGTACATAAAATATGGTGCCTTCAGTCCATACTACATCTTGTGAAATACTGATTATCATATCACCACTTTGCAAGCTGATAATATCGCGGAGCAATGTACCGCCCGGAGCATCGTACACTCTGTAACGGAATCCCTTCACGGTATTGTGTATCGTAATCAATGCCCGTGTACCCAAACATTGTGTTACCGGTGTAATTACCGATGGTGCAGGACGCGGTGCTATGTTAATGTTGACGGGAGATAATGGTCCATCGCAACCATACGCTACCAAACGAACGTACAACGTTGTATTGCCTGATATTGCACGGCTAGGTATAAGCAATAAGCTTGTAGAACTGATTTGTTCGGGCGCATTCAGCAACGCTATTTCGTCCGTTCCGTTTGAATTGCCATATACTTTATATTGATAAGTGACATTATCAAACAAGCCTCCGGTTAACGGTGGATTGGTAATGGTGATAGATGCCCTTTGTCCGGCGCATATATCTATAGTAGTAAGCAATGGTGCAGCTATCTGGTCGCGTATAATAACTTGAACTGATGCAGGCTGTGATGCACAAATACCGTTCGACGCTGTAACCCTATATATTTTGGTTGCCGTAGGATTATCGTTTATGGTAATATCCAACGAAGTAACAGTGGCTGTAACGGTATTCAGCAAGTTGTTGCTGTCATCATATACGTTATATATGGTACCCACAACCGCATTCAAAACCCTGATTACAGGCGGTGTGTTGTAACAAGTGGTTACACCTGACGATAATACCGGAACAGCGGGTATATTTAACACCGTAAATGAGACCGGAGTTTGCCCTGTGCTGTAACACTTGTCGTTAAAACTTTTTACGGTATAGCTGAAACTTCCGGCAGTGGCAAATGCTCCTATATCAATTGACAGCAATGCTCCATTGCCCGCTGTGAGCGCGCCTACCGGAGTTGTTCCCGAATATACCTGATATTTAAGCGCTGCGTTGGAGTTACTAATATTGATAAAAGTATGTTGCCCTACACAAATATTGGCAGCACTCACACTTGCAGGCTCTGCAGGACGAGGGTTTACCGTAATGGCTTGTGTTACGGCATCGCTATAACAACCATCAATGGTTTTAGCCCTTACACTCAGGACACCAGAAGTTGCACCAATGGCAAATTGGAGTTCCACGCTTTGCGTAGTGCTCGACCCGTTTGCCCATGTGTAGCCCGTGCCGCTGTATGTCCACTCGTAATTTGTACCTATTGGCGCTGTTAGGGTATAGATATTCCCAACCGAACCTTCGCACACATCAATAGGTCCGGTGAAAGATGAAGGTGTAGCGGGTTTGGCAGTAACCGAAACCACTAATGTACGGTAACCGCTATAACATCCTGTAACATTATCTTTTGCCCTTACTTTAACCGTAAATGCTCCGGCTGATGTGGTTGCAGTAGTTAACGTTACCGGTGTTCCGGTTGAAATATTATTTTTGAACGCAACACCCACGGGCGCATTATCCATAGCCCACTCATAAGTATAGCCTGCATTGGGCGATACAATTGAAAAGATATTGTCCAACCCTCCGCACAACACATTTGGTCCTGTTAGTGATGGCATTGTCGGTGTAGGATTAACGGTTACCGTAACCGCCACCCTGCTGCTTTGGCAACCGGCATCATAGCCTTGTGCTACATAATACGTATACGTTCCGGGAATTGTATTGGCAGCAACTGTTACACTGCTTGAAGCTGTTCCGCCAGTAGCCTGCGTATACCAGAATATCGAATAATCAGGTGATGTCGCCGTAGCCACTAACGCTCGCGGCAAATCGGACGGACACAAGCTGAGTGATGTAACCGGCACCGTCGGTGGTGTATTTACACTGAGTATCGTAATGGTAAACGGTATAGAACCCGAACACGCTGTATTTATATTATTCACCGGCACAGCATAGTATGTTCCGCTAACTTTAGGGAAAGGATTATTATCATTATAAACTGTACCCGATCCGTCGGCTGCTGAGTTGAATACGTAGGTAATACCCATAGGCAGCGTTAACATGCTGCGTATAGTAGTAGCAGGTATAGAAGTTGCTGTACCTGGACAGATACGCAAGTTGGGGGTTGTTACTACATAATTATCGCAAGCGGTATAGGTTGGTGGCACTACAATGCTAACTGTAGTAGGCGTAGTAATAGGAGTTTGCGCACACGTACCACCCTGAAAACCTGCTATGGTTTTCTTATTGACAGCTACCCCTGTTATTGCTCCCGTGCCAGTTATAGTTCCCTGCACACCAATATCACGCAAACAAGCATTCGAATTTTTAAGATAATAACAATCTGTTGTTGCTTTTAACTGATAACTAATGGTAGCATATACTTTATCGGGGTTGTTGGTTGGAGGAACAGGGAGTGTCCCCAAATTTACCACTATTTTTTGCGCTGCGGGGTCGTACGTTGCTGATGCTCCGGTTAGCGAGGCATCAAAAGTTGTAGTAATAGAGTTAGCTACATACGAAGCATTAAAAGGTACAGGGATTTCAATTTTGGTATTGTTTATCGCCTCGTTCCCCTGATTGGTTACACTGAGCTTATAGGTTAAAACGTCACCCGGCGCAGCAGTGCGTTGAGCAACGTATGTAGAACCGATAGTATTTACTTGATTGATACCTTCCGGCTCTGGCTCATAAGCATCAACCGCCAAGGTCATATTGAAGATAATGTATTGGTCTAAGTTTGTACCGTAACGGATAGCCGTTGATGTTTGGTTGTTTCCTATAAATTGGTTGTTTGTGTTATCGGCATTAAATACAAAAGCATCAAACCCAAGGTTATTGGTATAGTTAGGGTTACGAGCTGCGCCCGCATCATTGGTTACACGCGAACGCCAAAAATTTTGTGAAGCAAAGGGAGTTGTAGGATTTTCAAGATGAATCCAATCGTTATCATTATTCACATCGCCTGTGGCAGTGGCCTTACGCATCTGGCACCAGTCGCCCGAGTATCCTGCGTCGCCTTCACCCGCCATAAAGCCCAGTTTCACCTTTACAGGTCCTGTTTGTACGCTCTTAAAGCCACTTACAGGAATTGAGAACTTATTAGTTCCAGTTGCTACATAAGCATATCCGTCGAACATGGCAATATTACGCATTGGTAAAGAGGCATCTTCGTATATTACAACCATACCCCAACCGGCATAGTTACCAATATCACTGTTCAAGCCTTCAGTTAATGCAATATCAGCAACCCAATATTGACCGACACCTTGTTGTTTAACGTATTGTGTTACATCGGTAAAACATACATACTGATTGTCATCGCCCGGTGTACGCGAATACATGGGTGCGGTAAGGGTAGTATAAGTATTGCCTGCCAATGGTCCCCGTATCTTCACCGTTTTTTTTGACGCATCGGATACCGAGTTTGCGGTTCTGGCAGTCCAGTATAAACCAGCATACACAATTTTTGAACAGCTTGAATACAGCTTAAGTTCAGACATTGATGAGTTGGAGGTCGACGAAATATTATCAAGGTCAACCCGAGCCATGTTTGTGCTATTGTTAACTCGATCTTGGGTATCGCTACTGCTGTTACCACCGGTCACCCATAGGTTAACGTTGGCAATCATCGTAAAGTCGCCATGCAACGAAAATATACAAGTATTTGGGTCACCCTGCAGCCCATTTGGACCACGAAGCTTAAAGGCATCACGTACTTGCGCAATCGACAAGGTAGCCGACATACATAATAAAAATGCAATAAGCATCCTTTGGGACACGCGCGTAAGCCTGTCCGATACGTTTTGACGAATCATCATTTTATTCTTTATGTGCTAAAACAATATTTCTTTTTCTTGTTTGCAGAAAAGTTACTTTGGGGTGTACAACTTTCAATCAATCCAACTATCCGCCTTGCGGTATACGATAAAATATTTTTACAGAGGGTGAGCTTATTTTATCATTGATAAGGTTTTCGAGCTTCGCTTGCACTTGTGTTTTTTGCTGGCTAATGGTTGACTGCTTGTAAACCGACGGCGCAACATAAAACACAATATATTTTAGTTGGGGAAATTGATTGAGCAAGGTAAAGTCGATGGATTGCGCCATATCGAAGTCTTTACTGTCGCGAAACGAAAAACGGACGAGCTGTACCTCTTGGCAAGTGGCAATCATCCGCTTTTTATCACTGTCTGAGCGAGTGAATTGAAGAAAGGTTGAGATATCAGTATCAGCCTTCAGGCAGGGTACACCGCGTTCTTGTGCAATGTTAGTTTCATTACCTTCTTCAAAAATCACAGCTTCAATTGTTGAAGCCAGCTCATTAATCGCTTCAACCTCTTGAGTCGTTATATCAACAGAAGTTGTTGCCGGTTGTGTTTGGGTTTTCAGTAAATTGCTTTTAACAGCAGTATTCTGAGATTGTGCAGTAGGATTGTCTAAATCGCGAACGGTTTGGGAAAACAGTAAACCATTAATACTGAACGATAAAATAGCTAAGCATAAAATAAATTTCATGTTGAGTAGCTGTTTTGAGGGTGCATACTTTTTTTATTTTTGCAGACTATAACAATGTTTAAACAAAAAAGTTAAGTATTTCAAAAATATATGTTTCAAAATTACATAATTACATGAAAATCAAAACAATAAAAAAGAAGGCTATTTTTTCAGTCAAAAATGGTTGCCTCTTTCAATTCCAATACTCAACGTTGCATTGCTGGGCTGCTCGGGCGATTACGGTTTGATTTACAATGTAGGAGCTTTCGGATTCTTTAACGAGCTGTACTGGACGAGAGCAAACTTCCGTTACCACAACGAAGTGGGAGGCTCGCTGGGCATAAGGGTGTGGAAATATATAAACGTAAACTACAGCTTTACAACAAGCTATGGGGCTTGTTGCGCTGAGGCTCTGGCCTCAGTCCGTTTATTGTTTCAGACACAGCCTAAGCCGAACAAGGGCTTCTAAAATCCCCCAACTAATATTTCCTATTAGTTAAACACCTATTCTATAGTTGATTGATTTACAATAGCCATTTTCTCTACAGTAGTATCAGTTGCTACCGTAACAGAAACATATCAATTACGCGCTTTTACCCCAATCATTTATCATCAAGAGCAAGAAAAATACCTACTTATGTGGGATTGAGCAACAGCTTGATTTCGTAGAACGAGCTGTAATACCAATAAGCTAACAACCTGTATTTGAAGTTGCTTAATTCTGTTTCCTCAGTCAAGACCAACCCCAATAAATTGCTATTCCCACCTCATCTAAATTACCAACTATTAGTGATTGCAGGTATTATGCAAAAGCAGGAATTTTGCACTGTTAAATTTATAGCCTAAATCCCAATGTTCAGAAACATATTTTTAAGCTTAGTATTACTAGCGGTATCATATAACATATTTGCACAAAACCGTAAAGCAGTGGTTACAGGAAACGTGATAACTGCCGACGGAAAGCCTGCCGAGTACATAACCATAAGCTTAAAGAATACCAGTTACAGTTCGTTAACCGATGCCAACGGTAATTTTCGGTTTGAAGCCCCTACCGGAGAATATATCTTACGTGTGTATTCCATAGTTGCCCATGAGAAGGAATTTCCGGTAACCATTAAAGCCGATACTATCAATCATTTTTCCAACCTGTCAATTATAGAAAAAGAACAAGAGCTGACCGAAGTAGTAGTTACCGGAACGCGTACCGAAAAACGCCTTTCGGAAAGTCCGGTGCTTACTACCGTTATCCGCGACAGGGAAATTCGTAAAGCAGGATCGGTTTCCATGCTTGAGAGCCTACAGGATAATATTCCCGGAATAGTAGTTACCCCCAACGCCATGGGAAACAACATGCGCATCAAGGGGTTGAACAGCCGTTATATACTGATGTTGGTTGATGGAGAACGTTTAGTTTCGGAAAGCGCGGGTGGAAATGTGAATCTCGACCAGATTGATGTAAATTCCATTAAGCGTATCGAAATGGTTGATGGCGCTTCATCTGCACTTTACGGTTCGAATGCCGTTGGGGCGGTCATTAATGTGATAACCAAAGAGCCTATACACAAAATAGAAACGGGAGTTTACCAATCGTTTGAAAATCATAATACGTTGAAAACGATGGTAAATATTGGTACTGCTCAAAAAAAGTATTCTGTTTATGCAGGAGGCTTCCGGAACTCATCCGATGGATTCGACAACGAAGAAAGTGGAGCATCTGCCGCCCGTTATACTGATTACGGAGGTAACCTGAAGTTGGGGTATAAGCCTACGGCAAAATCGGATGTGAATATAACCGGACGTTATTTTCAGCACGAAACTTTCAATCCTGATAATTCAATGAATGTAAAGCATCCGCTTACACAAAATATGACCATAGGGGCAAATGGCGGTTTCATTTCGCCAAATGATAGAAATAATTTGAGAGTCAGCGTCAATTTCGACAAGTACTTCGATTCCGATGTCATGGAGAAGAAAAACAACGAACACAGCCTTAAAAATACGGCTTCATACCTTTCTTCAAGGGCAATCAACACTTACACCCTTTCTGAAAAATGGGAATTTGTAGGCGGGTTAGAATATAACCATGAGGAAAACTACTCAACTTCTACATTAGGCTCAGAGCCAACCACCAAAAGCCTGAATGATATGAACGTATTCGGTCAGGCTCAATACAACCCATGGAAAAATTTTAACGTCATTGCCGGAGGAAGGTACATCCATAATTCGCAATTCGGCAATGATTTTACACCTAAATTATCGCTGAAATATTCCATTTCCGGCTTTCAATTTCGCGGAGGTATCGGAACCGCTTTCCGTGCGCCAAGTATCAAAGAACTATACTACGATTTCGACCATCAAGGGATGTTCTGGGTATATTGAAATCCTGATTTAAAACCTGAAAAAGGAGTCTATGCTTCACTTTCCGCCGAATATACAAAGGGTAGCTTTAATGCATCGGTTTCGGGATATCACAACGAGATTGACAACAAAATCACTCAATACGATGTAATCAACAATGGACACGATGAGAAATATTATAAAAATGTAAGCAGCGCAACGCTTCAGGGCGTGGATGTTAGCTTGACATATACATTTTTGAAACACCTTTCGCTCAGGGGAACATACAGCTTTTGCGATGCTACGGATAATTCTACCGGTTTACAGCTTGCAAGCAACGTAAGGCATAGCGGAACCGTTGCTGCCACGTGGAACGGAAGTGTATTCAAAAGTCCATTCTCCCTGCAACTGGCAGGGCGGACGAACTCCCCCATACTTTATCAGGAAATGGTTACCCAATCGGATGGAACACAGGTGGCTGTAGAAACAGAATCGGAAGCCTACTCCGTTTGGAAAGCCATTTTGGTGAAACCTTTCAATATTAAAAAGAAGCATGTATTGGAGCTGACTTTCAAAATCGACAACCTGTTCGATTTCTATGATACGGCATTTATCAATCCCGGACGTCAATATCTGTTTGGAATCCGGTATAACTTTAAAAGTCACTAATAAAACAATAACTAAAAAAAGATAACCATGAAAACAAAATTTCTTCTTTTTGCAACGGCAATTTTAGCCCTTTCGTTTACCTCGTGCGATAATGATGACTCAACACCAACACCTCCGGGAGAAACGACAGAAGCCTATATTAATGCTTCATCCAGTACAATCTGGCAATACTACTCTTTTGCCGAAAATAAAGTTGTAGGCTCAGCGGAAGGAAATGACGAAAACGATGCTGCATGGGCTAAACGCAAAGACTGGGATATTGCTATTAGAAAGATGTATGTCCGCACCAATAGTGGAACATCAACAGCTGTTAGCGCAAACGGCGGTGTTTTCTCATTTGATATCAACAATAAGGATAAAGCCGGAAATATTACTGCAACCACTTCTTTTTCTTCCGTACAGAATGTTCCGGATGAAGCTGTAATCGCTCCGGATGCTATTGTTACTTATGCAAGTATGGGCGGAAGCATTACAACTTCGCAATCGAGCGTAGTAGTTACTGCAATGAAGAAGAATGAAGACGGGACTACCATAATGCCTCCGGTTTACCTAAAAAGTCCGGTTTATATTTTCCGCACTGCCAATGGAAACACTTACTACAAAGTAGATTTTACGCAATATCAAAATGATAGCGGCACTGCAGGTCATGTTAAGTTCAATTTTGCTCAGCTATACAAGAACTAGAAGACGTTAAATAGAAAAAGTAAAAATTAGATGGGCTGACAGGCTAAAATTCGTTTTATGCCTGTCGGTCTTCATTTGTAGAAAGATGAACAAGAAGAAAATACTCATTATTCTAATAGCGTTAGCTGCAATTACCACAGCTTGGATATTGTGGAGTAAGCTGGCATCGCCCACTAAAATCGCCCTCGTTGATTTTCAACCTTTCCAGGCAGCAAGTCTTATAAAAGGCAACAACGACAACTTTATACAATACGAAATTGTAGAAGCAGATGATTTTAATAACCTGAAAAATTACGATTTCGTACTCGGTTTCGGTATGGGAATGAAAATTACCGCCGAACAACGTGCACAAATCCAACAAGCAGCGGATAAGGGAATACCCGTATATATTCATGCTGCTACTAATCCCGACAACAAAATTTGCAGCTTGGATAGCGTGCAGCTCAAAAACGTACAGGACTATCTAAACAATGGGAATAAAAAGAATTACCAAAGCTTAGCCCGTTATATCCGGAAAGAAATCGACCGGAAAACATTTTTCGTAACACCGCCCGATTTGTTATTTGAAACAGCTTCGAATGTACTGTATCATCTCGATGAAAATGTTTGGTTTGAAGATGTGGATAAGTACGAAAGCTACCTAAAACAGCATAGCTTCTACAAAGAAGGCGCACCCAAAGTGGCGATTGTAGGCGGACTGAACGACCCGTTCAGTGGCAATAGAGCCAATATAGACAGCCTGATTGTATCGTTTGAAAATGCAGGGATGAATGTTTATCCGGTGGCTTCAGCGATGAAACGCATGGAGTTTCTGCGAAAAATTAATCCCGACGCTGTAATTTATTTTCCGCACGGACGCTTAGCTATGGGACAAGCAGATGCTGCTGTTGAATGGTTAAAACAACACAATATTCCGATTTTCTCTCCTTTAAGCATCATACAGACCCGTGAAGATTGGGAGAAAGACCCAATGGGGATGTTCGGCGGATTCATGTCGCAAAGTATTGTTATGCCCGAATTGGATGGAGCGATTTATCCGTATGTGGTCAATGCTCAGGAAATCGACGAAGACGGTGTTTACCTGTTTAAAGCAATACCAGAACGGTTGAAGAGCTTCACTCAAATTGTTGGCAATTTTGTATCCCTAAAAAAGAAATCCAATGCCGAGAAGAAACTTGCGATTTACTACTTCAAAGGACCAGGACAACAGGGACTGACGGCACAGGGGTTGGAAACTGTTCCCTCGCTTTACAACCTTCTGAAAAGATTAAAAGCTGAAGGTTACAAAGTAGATAACCTGCCTGCCACCGAAAAAGAATTTGAAAAACTCTTGATGTCGCAAGGCTCCGTATTAAGCACGTATGCCGAAGGAGCTTTCGATGATTTCCTAAAAAACGGTCATCCTGCATTGGTAGAAAAAACGGAATACGAATCGTGGGCTAAACAATCGTTACCGGATGCACTGTATGCCGATGTTACCAACCTATACGGAGAAGCACCCGGCGAATACATGAGTGTAAATAAAGACAACAAATCTTACTTGGCTGTTGCACATATTCAGCTGGGCAATATCGCTTTGCTACCGCAACCAATGGCTGCTTTGGGAGGTGACGCCTTTGCTATCGTACACGGCGCTAAATCAGCTCCTCCGCATACTTATATCGGAGCCTATTTGTGGTCGCAATACGCATTCAAAGCCGATGCCATGCTGCATTTTGGTACACATGGAAGCTTGGAGTTTACTCCACAAAAGCAGGTGGCGCTGGGTAATAACGACTGGCCTGACCGATTAGTAGGCACAATCCCTCACTTTTATTACTATACTATCGGTAATATTGGGGAAAGCATGATGGCAAAACGCCGTTCGTATGCTACTACTGTTTCATACCTGACGCCTGCGTTTATGGAAACCAACATGCGTTCACAATTTAAATCGTTGCAGGATAGAATCAGGGATTACTATAAAACAGATGAGGCCGGTCAACCGAAAGCCTCGTTGATAATTAAAAAAATGGCTGTAGAAATGGGGTTGCATCGTGAGCTTCGTTTAGATAGCATATTGACTAATCCGTACACTTCGGAAGAAATTGAACGCATTGAAAACTATGCGGAAGAAATTTCCAACGAAAAGATGAACGGACAGTTTTATACGACAGGCATAGTATACACTTCCGATAAAATCCGTTCGTCGGTAGTGGCAATGAGCGCCGATCCGATTGCATACAGCCTGGCTGCACTGGATAAAGAACGCGGAAAAGTAACGGATACGCAGCTACGAAACAAAGTATTCTTTACATCTCGTTATTTAGAACCTGCCAAACAATTGGTAAATCAGGTATTGGCAGGAAAAACAGTCGATAGTACGCTGATTTGCTCCATAGCCGGAATTTCCCAAAAAGAATTGGCGGAATCGAAGACTATTCTTGCTCCCCCCCTACGCAATATGGCAGCTTTGATGGGTGGAGGAACAGCATCGGCAGGTAAAAGCACCGGTGGAGGGCATCCCGCAGGAGTTCCGAAAACTGGAGGAGGTCATCCGTCATCAATTCCTAAAATGGGAGAAGCCCCCTCTAGCTCCCCCAAAGGGGGAGAATCGAAGCAAACGAAAGCTTCAGCTCAAAATGAGACAAACCAAAAGTCTCCCCTTGGGGGAGATTTAGAGGGGCCCACAAAAGCACAGAAAGACCATGCCCGCGCTATTGCTGAAATTGAGCGTACAATCAATAATATTACAGCTTATAAAATAGCATTGGAACAAAGTCCCGAAAGGGAATTGCAATCCATTCTGAATGCTTTGTCGGGTGGTTATATCGCTCCTTCATCGGGTGGCGATGCGGTTGCCAATCCGCAAGCCGTACCTACCGGACGTAACCTCTATGCCATCAATGCCGAGGCAACTCCTTCGGAAGTTGCATGGGACAAAGGTGTTGCTTTGGCAACAGCTACATTGGAACAATACAAGAAACAGCACGGCGATTATCCGCGTAAAGTAAGCTATACATTCTGGAGCAGCGAATTTATAGAAACGGAAGGTGCTACAATCTCTCAAGTATTGTATATGTTGGGAGTAGAACCTGTGCGAGATGCCTTTGGTCGCGTGTCGGATTTGAAGCTGATTGATTCCGAAACACTAGGTCGTCCGCGTGTTGATGTGGTGGTACAAACTTCAGGGCAATTCCGCGATTTAGCCGCTTCCCGCTTGGCATTGATTAGTCGTGCCGTTGAAATGGCAGCCGCTTCTGCAAATGATAAGTTTGAGAACTATGTTTCAAAAAGCGCTGTAGAAATTGAGCGGCAATTGGTAGAACAAGGCGTATCTCCGCAAGATGCCCGCACAATGTCAACCCAACGAGTATTCGGTGGAGCTAATGGTATGTATGGAACCGGTATTCAAGCAATGGTTACGGCAGGCGACAAATGGGAAGATGAGAAAGAAATAGCCGATACTTATATTCAAAATATGGGAGCCGTTTATGGCGACGAAAAAGACTGGGGAAGCCACAAAGCCGGACTGCTTCGTGCTGTACTGCATAATACGGATGTTGTTGTACAGCCCCGCCAGAGTAATACCTGGGGGGCGTTAAGCCTCGACCACGTTTACGAATTTATGGGTGGAATGAACTTAGCTGTCCGCAGCGTAACCGGTAAAGACCCCGATGCTTATTTTGCAGATTACCGTAACCGCAACAATGTACGGATGCAGGAGCTGAAAGAAGCTATCGGAATAGAATCACGCTCCACCATATTTAATCCGACTTATATCAAAGAAGCGATGAAAAGCGGTTCATCAACAGCTGCACATATCTCTGAAATAGTTACCAATACTTACGGATGGAATGTAACGAAGCCCGATGTTATTGACAAAGAGATGTGGGATAAGATTTACGATGTTTATATCAAAGACGAGATGAATTTGGGGATACAGGATTATTTCAAGCAATCCAATCCAGCAGCCATGCAGGAAATTACTGCCGTAATGATGGAAACCGCCCGCAAAGGCATGTGGAAAGCAAGTGAACAACAGCTGAGCGACATTGCCAAAGTTCATACGGATTTAGTAAAAGAGTTTGGCCCTAGTGGTTCCGGATTCTCCGGAGACAACGTAAAGCTACAAGATTTTATTGCTAAAAAAGTGTCGCCTGAAACTGCTCAAGCGTACAATCAGCAAATCCGGCAAATGAAAACAGGCAATACTTCTGTCGAAGCTAAGAATGGTACCGTATTGAAGAAAGACGAGCTGGGGCAAGAACCTCAGGGTGAGAAAAACAGCCTGAACGGATTGATTATCGTTTCCGTTGTTCTTGTCGCTTTCGTTGTGCTGTTGTTTGTACTACGTAAAAAAAGGAAATCTTAAAATGGAGCTGGTTATTCAGATATTGATGTTGTTCATTGCGTTTAATTGCATGTTCAAAATCAGCTTCTGGAAGTGGTGGCAAGCCGTTTTGTTCTCACTTGTTTGTGCTTTGTTTGTTGTATGGATGTATCCTTACGCCATACAACAATCCAAAACACAAATAGCCGACTATTTGCAGGATGTAACGGCCATGCAGAATGCCGCAGTTCTTGTAACTATAGAATCAGTCATTTGTTTTGGTTTCTGTTTTGCCGCATTGCGCAATATGTTTGGTAAAACCGTCAAACACTGGATGAAACCATTTTACTGGTATCCGGGATTACTGATTTTTCCGGTTCTGTTTTATATGTTGACACAAACCATATTTGCGCTTCCCGGAATCGGTTTTTCAACCATAGCCTACTGCTTAGCTGCCGGTGTTTTGGTTGCTCTCCCGCTATTCAGCTATGGTATCAAGCAGCTGATTCCCGAAAAAGAGCTGCGGCTGGAAGTACACTTTTTAGTCAGCCTGTTTGTTTGTATCCTCGGGTTAATTACCACAGTGAATGGCAATGTAACTTATGCTGCGGTTAAAGAACCCGTTAATATTAAAGCAATCGTACTATCAGCCGGATTATTTCTTTTGATGTTTCTGGCAGGTATAGTATTTAGTAAAACAAAGTGGATTATCTTTTCTAAAAAACAACGTAAAGCAAAATAAAAATGGAGCTTATATCAAAAGCATTATTCTGGGTAGCCAACAGCTTGCTGATACCCGATATCATTATTCTTTTATTTCTATTTGGTCGTTCGTTACTGCTCATCGGTAGCTTTTACAACCAGTTTATGACCAAACGCAAAAACGATAAATTACTGAACCATAAAATCAAGACGCTTACCCATGAAAATATATCCGCGCTGAAAGCTGCTTTGCCGGAAAAAGACAGCTCGCTTTTTACAAAATATCTGCGTGATATGCTTAATTCCGACCCCGGAGAAGCCTATTCGGAATACTTGATATGCAACCTGGAGAACGAAACGGATAAAGATTTATCACTCTCGAAAATGTTAGCAAAAATGGGCCCTGTATTGGGACTTATCGGTACGCTGATTGCCATGAGCCCGGCGTTGGTTGGGCTGTCGACAGGTGATATTTCGGGTATGGCTTACAATATGCAGGTTGTTTTTGCCACCACCGTAGTTGGTCTCGTTGTAAGCGCTGTAGGGTTGGTAACATTGCAGTATAAGCAACGCTGGTACGCCAAAGACATCTACCATATGGAATATGTTTCACGTATAGTTAACGGTAAAAATGAGAAGTAAACGACGTACCACTTTCAAAGAAGAAGATACCGACCCGCTAAGCGTAGTTGTGAACCTGTTTGATGTAGCGATGGTTTTCGCCGTTGCCCTAATGGTTGCTATGGTCATGCACATGAATATGACCGAAGTTTTTACACAGGAAGACTACACTATTGTCAAGAATCCGGGAAAGGAAAACATGGAAATCATCATGAAAGAAGGAAATAAAATCAATAAGTACACCCCGTCGCAAGAACAATCATCCGGCAAAAAAGGTAAAAAAGTCGGAATTGCGTATGAGCTGGAGAACGGAGAGATTATTTACGTTCCGGAATAGCGCCTCAGCATAAAGCCCCCAACTCTCAAAGGGGGCTTTTGTCCCGTCAAGGACAAGAACCTTAAGTTCGAGGGATTTGAATGCTTATAGTAGAAGTTCGATTCATGGTTATTCGCTTTCGTCATGGTTAGATGTTCTCTGCCAATTTTATTAATCGAACTTAGTAGCACGTATTTCGACTTTGGCTGTATTGTCTCTTTTTAAGTGTCTTACCACAGGTTTTACAGTAGCCATAATAGTGCATTTTTTGTATGCTATTTGTATGCTTTTATGTTTCAAACATACTAAAAAGTCCAAAAAAATAGCGAAGAAATTTTTGCCATTTCTTCGCTATTTAACTGTAAATGATTTATTTTACCTTGTGGAGCATGTCGGAATCGAACCGACGACCTTTTGCATGCCATGCAAACGCTCTAGCCAACTGAGCTAATACCCCATTTACTACGGGTACAAAGGTAGAAAAGAAAACCGTTATCGCAAAAACCACCGCAATAAACATAAAGATTGGGCGACACTTAAATTTTCATCGTTTTTATACTTCGCTGGCACGTTTTTTGCAGGTCATAAAAGTGAAAGATTGCACTAATGGCTTAGCTCCATGAAATATGCAACGAAAACTTTACGCATAATGCATATTTATGAGCTAATTATTCAGCCTGCAGCTGATTTTTTTGACAAGTGGATTAGGAGATATAATAAAATCCGCTATATTTGTCCCTTAGTTGTAAATGTAAAAAGGCGTTAATGCCTATAGTATTTGTATTGTAAACTATACCGTCTAACACATAAAACACCATGGAAACTAAAAAAAGTAAAAAAGCCAACATAGAAGGTTTAAAAGGCATATTTATTGAGGTTGGCTTGATTATTTCTCTAGCTCTTATGATTCTTGCTTTCAACTGGTCATCAAGCGGAGAAGGCGAAGCTGCCCTTCAAGAAGTTAAGGGAGAAATTGAGGAAGAAGTAGATGTTCCTATCACAGAAGAATTTACACCTCCGCCTCCTGTAGAAGTTGAAGTTCCTATAGTTTCTGATGAGATGATCCTTGTTGATAACTCAATGGATATCCAATCTACTAACCTTTTCTCTTCTGAAGACGACAACCGTTTTGCTGTAACTGAAGTACCCTATGTTGCCGGAAAGCAGGTAACAGAAGAAGCAGTATTTGAAGAAGATATCATGTACGAAGTTGTACAGGAAAAACCGCTATTCCAAGGTGGCGATGCTAACGGCTTCAGCAAATGGGTTACCTCAAAAATTGTTTACCCAACCATTGCTCAAGAAAACGGCATTCAAGGAAGAGTTATTCTTTCATTCAGAATTGCCTCAGATGGTAGCTTAACCGACATTAAGGTTCTAAGAAGCGTTGACCCTGCTCTTGATAAAGAAGCTGTTCGCGTAGTTTCTTCATCACCAAAGTGGACTCCCGGAAAGCAACACAACAAAGCCGTTCCGGTACGTTACACATTCCCTGTTAACTTTACGCTTGCTAACTAATAAGTAGCATTATATAGCTAAAAACCCACTTATAGTGGGTTTTTTTATTTACTTTGCCACCAACACAAAAGCAGCGCACATGACAGAGCTTATCCAAACAATTACCGATTGGTACATGGCCAATCTTAACTATTTCACCATCACTCTTTTGATGGCAGTAGAAAGTTCTTTCATTCCATTCCCATCAGAGGTTGTCGTACCGCCTGCAGCATGGAAAGCCGCAAGCGGCGAGCTAAACATTGTGCTGGTTGTCATGTTTAGCACGTTAGGTTCGCTGATAGGTGCTTTTATAAACTACTATTTAGCCCTATGGATTGGTCGCCCGCTGGTTTACAAGTTTGCCGAAAGTAAGCTGGGGCACCTGCTCCTGCTCGACGCGCATAAAGTAAAAAAAGCTGAGGATTACTTTATCAGAAAAGGTAATATTTCCACACTAATCGGACGGTTAATCCCCGGTGTTCGCCAGCTGATTTCTATTCCTGCCGGACTTGTGAAAATGAACCTCAAAAACTTCATCCTTTATACTGTTATTGGAGCAGGTATATGGAATGTTGTTCTTGCTACTATAGGCTATTTGGCACAGGGACAGGCAGACGTAATAGACCGCTATAGCGCGGAAATATCTATTGTTGTGGTTGTTTTGGTTGTTCTTTTTATTGGGTACGTTGTTTACCGAACGTTTTTCAAGAAAAGAAAGAAAGTAGCCATTGACGAAAGTGAAAATCTACCAAAAGACTAAGCCTAAACCATTAGTCCGTCTTGCATTGTAAGCGTTCTGTCCGACATCCCGGCCAGCTCTTTATCGTGCGTAACAATTACAATAGTTTGGTTCAGCTCGTCGCGAAGAGTGAAGAATAGCTTATGCAGCTCCGCTTTATTTTGAGAGTCGAGGTTGCCTGAAGGTTCGTCAGCCAAAATAACCGATGGATTATTAATAAGCGCACGGGCAATGGCTACACGCTGCTGCTCGCCCCCCGATAGCTGAGATGGTTTATGCTCTAAACGCTCTGATAGTCCTAAGAAATCGAGCAACTCTTTTGCTCTTCTTTCGGTTTCTGCACGTCCTTTTTTTGCAATAAATGCGGGAATACACACATTTTCTACTGCTGTAAACTCCGGTAGCAAGTGGTGAAACTGAAATACAAATCCGATATACTTATTGCGAAATTCGGCAAGCTGCTTACCTTTTAGAGCCAATACATCAACGCTGTCAACAGATAGCTTGCCAGAATCGGGTTTGCCCAACGTACCAATAATTTGCAAGAGGGTAGTTTTACCCGCACCGCTAGGTCCTACAATAGATACAACCTCGCCCTTACCTATTTCGATAGAAATTCCCTTAAGCACCTGCAGCTGCTCATACGATTTTGTAATGTTCAACGTCTGTATCATATTGTATATAGATTATAGAACAAAGATACAAGAACAAAGACACAAGAGCAAGGACTAAGCCTTCTTTGTCATTTCGAGCTTGTCGAGAAATCTTATAAACATTGTAGCTATAAGATTTCTCGACAAGCCCCTCGTTGGGCTGAGGCTCCTGCCTCAGTCCGTTTATTGCTTCAGGCTACAGCCTGAATAGATACTTCGACTTAGGCACAGCCTAAGCCAAACAAGGGTTTTTTGATATTGATCTGTAAAGTCGTTATACGCAAAGAGCCGCTGTTTTGAACTGCACCCCAAAAGTTGGACACTAACTTTTGGGGTGTTTTTTATGAAGTATAGCTATGAACAAAAGCTTGAAGCGGTTTCCCCTCGTTGGGCTGAGGCTCCTGCCTCAGTCCGTTTATCGCTTCAGGCTACAGCCTGAATAGATCCTTCGACTTAGGCACAGCCTAAGCCGAACAAGGGTTTTTTGATATTGATCTGTAAAGTCATTATACGCAAAGAGCCGCTAAACAGCGGCTCTTTTATATACTATAGCTTTCTCTTTATTTCTTTGCTGTTGCAGCAAGTGCTTTCTTTGCCTTGTTCTTTAGTAGGTCGTATGCAACCGGAATGGCAAGATAAAGTGTTGAGTATGCTCCCACAATTACACCAACAATAAGTGCAAACGAGAATCCTCTAATAACTTCACCGCCAAAAGCAAATATGGCAATCAATACAACCAACACGGTACCCGAGGTATTGATGGTACGCATCAACGTAGCGTTCAACGCTTCGTTAATGTTAACATACAAATCTCTCTTAGGATACAGATGCTGGTACTCGCGAACACGGTCGAATACAACCACCGCATCGTTGATAGAGTAACCGATAATGGTAAGAATTGCCGCAATAAACTGCTGATCGATATCTAAGCTGAACGGCAAAATACCCGAGAATATCGAGAATATCGAGATGGTAATTACCGCATCGTGCGCCAACGACAGTACTCCTCCAAATCCCCATTGCCACTTTTTAAATCGTATGGCAATATAAATAAAGATAGCTACCAACGATAGTATCACTGCAAGCACTGCATTTACCTTCAAGTCATCGGCAATAGTCGGTCCAACTTTATCGGAGCTGATAATACCATTTGGGTTGTTTTGAGTAGAAATAAACTCATCAAATGTAAGCGGAGTCGCGTATAATTCTCCTAATGCATCATACAGCATCAGCTCAACTTCTCTATCTATTTCTTCTCCCTGGTTTTCAATCTTATACTTAGTTGTAATCTTTACCTGATTGGTAGGACCAAACTGTTTTACCTCAGATGCTGTTTCAAACTTAGCTATTACAGCCTGCCTAACCTCGTTAGTTTTTGCATCCTGATCAAAGCGAACGGTATATGAACGTCCACCCGAGAAGTCAACCCCATACGAGAAACCTTTAGTGAAAATAAACGTAAGACCAATAACAACAACAATAATAGATATAATGTAGGTATATTTTCTTACTTTCAAGAAATCGAACTTGGTATTAGCAAGCATATTCAGCGTGTGCTTATTACCATAAGATACGCTCTTGCCTTTATCCAGCTGCCACTCGATTATTAAACGAGAAACAAAGATTGAGGTAAACAGCGAGGTAATAATACCTATAATAAGTGTGGTTGCAAAACCTTGTACCGGACCTGAACCGAAGATAAACAGAACGATACCCGTAATCATGGTAGTTAGCTGACCATCGATAATAGCCGAGAGTGCGTTTTTATAACCCTCAGTAACGGCGATACGTGTGCTTTTACCTGCTCGTATCTCTTCTTTAATACGCTCGAAAATAAGTACGTTAGCATCCACCGCCATACCCATAGTAAGCACAATACCGGCAATACCTGGTAGCGTAAGCACCGCACCAAACGACACCAGCGTACCAAGCAGTAAGATTACGTTGGTAAACAGTGCTATATCTGCAATAAGCCCTCCTTTACCATAGTAACTCCACATGTATAAAAGCACTAGCATGAATGCAATAAGGAAAGATATCATACCGGCGTTGATAGACTCGGCTCCAAGTGATGGTCCTACAACGGCTTCTTGCACAATATGCGCAGGAACCGGAAGTTTACCCGATTTTAGTACGTTAACTAAGTCATCCGCTTCTTGAATGGTAAATTGACCGGTGATAAGCGTTTGCCCGCCGGAAATTTCTGTATTAACTACAGGGTAAGAGTATGCATATCCATCAAGAACAATGGCTACGTGGTTATTCACGTTATCGGCAGTAAGACGAGCCCATTTGCGGCTACCGTCAGAGTTCATTGATACCGATACCTGAGGCTCTCCGCTTGTTGGACTAAAGGTTTTATAGGCATCAACAACAGCACCTCCGTCAAGCGGGGCTTTACCGTCTTGTGTACTTCTTTTTAGCGCAATTAAGTCGAAGTATATGCCTGTTTCCTTATCCGGCTTAACAGCCCATACCGGATGGAAAGGTGCCGGGAACGGATTGCTTGGGCTGCTCATTACCATTTGCAGCATTTGGTTAACCTTAGCTGTATCGCGGTAGTGCGCACGACCAATAACGGCTGTTGCGTATGGTTGTCCTTGTTGATCTACAGATGGGTGAAGAATAGCGAAAAGCGGAAGTGTCTTTGAGAACTCTTCCTGCATAGCAGCACTATCTTTCTGAGACTCTATCTGAGCCAACAGATCATCTGTTTTTGTTGTATCAGCTACACCTCTTTCAGTAGCAGTGGTATCGACAACATCATTTTGGTGCGCCTGATTATGCTGCCTGATTATTTCGTTGGCAACGTACAACCTCTCATACATACCAGGATCTGTTTTGTATGGAACGTTGTTGTATGTTTCCCAGAACTCTAGGCTGGCAGTACCTTGCAGCAGCTTACGTACACGCTCGGGTTCTTTAACACCCGGAAGCTCAACAAGTATGCGTCCGGTATTTCCTAAACGTTGAACAGTTGGTGAAGCAACACCAAAACGGTCGATACGGCTACGCAATACGTTAAACGAGTTGTTAATGGCGGCCTGAGCATCTTCGTCAATAACTCTCAGAACTTCTTGATTAGATGTTTCTGCGCGAATCTTCTCTCTTAGGTCATATGTTCCAAAGATTCTAGAAAGGCGATCGTTAGGAGCAACGGTGTTCCATGCTTCGCCAAAAAGCGCTACAAAGCCCTTTCCGCTACCTCCTTGGTTTTTCTTAGCCAGCTCTAATGCCGAAATAAAGGTAGGATCGTTAGCATTGTCTCCTGCCATTGCCTTAATCAAGTCTATTACCGACACCTCCAAGGTTACGTTCATACCACCTTTAAGGTCAAGACCAAGGCTAATTTCCTTTTCTTTAACTTCTTTGTAGGTGAATAGACCGAACGGATAAGCAGACTCTGTTGATACAGAATCGAGGTAGTATGCCTCTGCAACTGCTGCAACTGAATCAACGAATGCCGACTTTTTGTCATCAGCTAAACTTTTGTATGCATCTGTTTCTTGTGCTTGCAAACCTTTAGTTTCAGCATAGCTTTCTGCCTTGCCTTCTACAAGACGGGCAGCCAGCGTAAACGAAAGCTGATACAGACAGGCTAACAGAATGATAATGGTAACAAACTTTATTGCGCCTCTACTTTGCATTGTTTTGGTATTTTGGATAATTATTCGATTGTAGTTCAGATTTTTGTAAAACAGGTTGCAAATTTAGTATTTTTTTTGATTGCAGGCGTAATATTGCTGTAATATCCTTGCATTTAATTTGCTTTGTTTCAAAATATACGGCATTATAATGCTAAAAGCCATACAAACAGCCCTGTAGTTTGTATGGCTTCCAAAGAAAACAGGAAACTCTTTATGGATGACTCAAAATGCCCTAATCGTCATTAATACTGTTAAATAGGCTATCTTACTACTGCAAATACTCTAGTATTCTACCCGATATCTGTAGCAGCGAAATTTCTGCAAGCTTAGCCTGGTAGGTAACCGAAAGTAAGCGCTCTTCGGCATCAAGTAAGCTTTTTTGAGCTTCCCGAAGTTCTATTCCGGCTAAAGCCCCCAGCTTATAGCGTTCCATTGCAATTTCAAGATAGGTTCTTGCTGTTGCCAGGTTTTCAGTTTCTGTTTTCTGTAGCGTAAGCTTGTTTAGATACGTATTGTATATAATAGCCAGCTCTACTTTAAGCGATTGCTCCAGCTGAGCCAGCTGCAGCTCTTTATTCAATATATCGAGCTTAGCATTCTTCAGCTCTCTGCGCTTATTACCCCCATCAAAGATGTTGATACCCAACGTTAAACCATAGTCAAACCCTAACGACTGGGAGTAGTCTGTTGAGCTCGATCCGTACTTATTGCGTGTGTAGCCATAACCGCCGGTAGCCCTAAGGTAGGGCAAAACACGCGATTTTACCAACTTAAGATCCAGCTCAGAAACGCTATAGCTATGACCCGCGGTGAGCAGCTCGGTATTAACCTCAAGCATTTGTGCCTCCAGCTCTATCAGGTTAAGGTTTTGATTAATACGGATTTCGGCACTATCTATGCTAGGTGGAATAGAAACATTTTCAACAGCCATCAGCTCGTTTAGCTCAACCCCTGTTTTATACAACGTTTCGGTTTGCGAAATGTAGTTCGAGCTGTCTGTGTTATACGCTACCTGCGACATCTGCAAATCGAGCTTAGAGGCCGAACCAAGGTTATAGCGCTCCTGATCGATCCTAAGGCGTTCTTTCGATATGCCGAGTGCATACTCTAAGTTCTTTAAACGAATTTTTTGTTGAACAAGGTTGTAGTACTGGGTCGCAATTTTAGAAACAATCTCTTCGATAGATAACCTGGCGTTTAACTCTCCCAGCTGCTTTAGCTCCTGCAGCTTTTTATAGGTGGTTTGTACCGAGAAACCGTTGAAAATATACCACGATAAATCGGTGCTGGCAGAGTACGCTTGGTTATGAACACCGTTGGATTCGGATATAGTTCCATCTGTAGCTCTGGATTTGCTATCGTTAACTGTTCCGGAATAACGACCTGTCGCATCAACTGTTGGCAGATAGCCGGCATTACCTATGGTAAGGTTATTATCTGACTTCTGCTTAGTATTGCTCGATATTCTGATAGCATAGTTCTGCTCTAAGCCTATTTCTAAGCAACGCTTAAGATCGTATATTTCTTGTGCTTTTGAGGCTACAACAAAAAGGAGCAGGAAGGATATCGAAGTAAGTATATGTTTCATAGCAATTATTGATGTGTTGAATATATAGACTCTAAGATTTAAGGATTGACTTCGTCGAACTCGCAGGCTCGGTTGTATGACTAAAAGACTTTTCTTGAAAATCAAAATATTTAAATACAGCTGTTTGTTAGACTTTATGTAATATGACGAGATTCAGGATGAAAAGTTCAATCTCTTAAAAATTTTCTATGCTTATTTTTTGTGGTTTATAAAATTCATAGTTAAGCTACTTTACTCTGTTTTTATCGCTTTAACCAGATTTGCATGTGCTGTTCGCAACGCTTGCCCTGCAACAGCTAGCAGAGTTAGCATTACGGTTCTCCCTTCAATCGAAATGACGAATGGTTTTTTGTTTTTTGTCTTTAAGCCTAGTCGTCTTTGTTCCTATAGTTCTATTAATACTTTTTATATTGATTCGAACTTCTCGCCAAAGCTATTTGAAGCCGAGAAACAAAAAAATTCTTGAAATTTTACTATTTATTTGCAGCATAAAATATAAGTTTACAGCCAAATGTAAAAAATATTGGTGTTTTAGCTAAACTAAAAGATAGCTGAATAGTCATAGTACCAGCTCATAATCTAAACTACATAATATGCTAAAAAAACTCAGGGTAGCACTCGCCACTCTTTTCTTTTTGCTGATAACCCTACTATTTCTTGATTTTACCGGAACGATACACCTATGGTTCGGTTGGCTTGCAAAGGCACAGCTGATACCGGCTATTTTGGCGGTAAATGTGGTAGTAATCGTCATTCTTGTTTTGCTTACGCTTATTTTCGGACGCGTTTACTGCTCGGTAATCTGTCCGCTTGGCATTTTGCAAGATGGGGTTTCGCGTATTTCGGGAAGACGTAAAGGTAAAAAGAACAGATTTCGTTATTCAAAAGCCAAAACATGGCTTCGCTATGGTGTATTGGTATTGTTTATTGTAGCACTTGTTGCAGGCATAAGCATTATCGCATCTTTACTTGATCCTTATGCTGCATACGGGCGTATTGGTTCTAACATTTTCGCTCCTTTTTATCGCTTAGGGAATAATTTATTGGCATGGTTTGCAGATAGGATGGATAGCTACACCCTATACTCAACTGATGTGTGGGTAAAGAGCTGGTTATCTCTTGGTATTGCAGCAGCAACGCTTCTTGTTGTAGGCATTCTTGCATGGCGTAATGGTCGTACCTACTGTAACACCATTTGTCCGGTAGGAACTGTACTTGGATTCCTTTCTAAGCTCTCTCTTTTCAGACCCACGTTTGACACTGACAAGTGTACTAAATGCGGACTTTGCGAGCGGAACTGCAAAGCATCTTGTATAGATTCGAAAAATATGACTATCGATCAAAGCCGCTGTGTTACTTGTTTTAACTGTATTGAAAAGTGTAACTTCGGGGCGATGAGCTATTCTCTACGAAAAATGGGCAGCAAGAAAAGCCAAGTAACCACTCAAAACACAACGGTAGAAATGGAAGGTAAAGAAGGCGTATCTCGTCGCAGCTTCTTAGCTATTGCCGGAACATTTGTTGCCGTAAACACCGTTAAGGCTCAGCAGCTGCAGGTGGACGGCGGGCTTGCCGATATAGAAAATAAGAAGAGACCCGATAGAAAAACACCCATTATTCCTCCGGGTGCAGATAGCCTACGCAATATAAAGCAGCACTGTACGGCTTGTCAGCTATGTATTTCAGCCTGTCCTAACCATATACTTCGCCCGTCTAATAAGCTGGCTACGCTTATGCAGCCGGAAATGACTTACGAAAACGGTTACTGCCGACCTGAGTGTACAGAATGCTCGCAGGTATGCCCAACCGGAGCAATAAAGCGTATTACAGTCGCGGAAAAATCAGCTATTGCTATAGGCTATGCCGTATGGATAAAAGATAACTGTATAGTGAATAGAGATGATGTACAGTGTACGGCATGCGAACGTCATTGCCCAACAGAAGCCATAATGCTGATTGCGCGTGATCCGAGTGATGAAAAATCGTTGAAGGTACCTACCGTAAATACGGAGCTGTGTATTGGCTGTGGTGCTTGCGAGTATCATTGTCCCGCTCGTCCGTTCAGCGCTATTTATGTAGAAGGAAACGTAAGCCACCATTCAATTTAGTATGAGTAATATGAAGAAGAAAGATAAAAAAGAAATAAACCGTAGGAACTTTCTGAAAATTGCGGGAGCAAGTGCTGTTGCAACAACTGCTGCTATATACGGATGTAAATCGGATAACAAAGTTTCGGCAGAAGGTGGTGCGCTTGGCGAAGTTCCGACAGATAAAATGACCTATCGCATTAACCATAATACAGACGATAAGGTTTCAATTCTGGGATACGGTTGTATGCGCTGGCCGCTTCGCAAAAATGCTGACGGCGAAGACGAAATAGACCAAGATAAGGTAAACGAGCTGGTTGACTATGCCATTGCCCATGGTGTAAACTATTTTGATACTGCTCCGGTATATATACGTGGCTGGTCTGAAACCGCTACAGGTATTGCGCTTAAACGTCATCCAAGAGATAAGTTCTTTATTGCCACTAAATGCTCCAACCAAAGAGGCAGCTTCACACTCCAAGAGGGTATCGATATGTACCATAAGTCTATGCGCGACTTACAGGTAGATTACATAGACTACTACCTGTTACACAACTTGGGTGGTAATATAGAGAGCTTTGAAACCCGCTTTATTAAGAACGGATTGCTAGACTTCTTTTTAAAAGAGCGCGAAGCCGGTCGTATCCGTAATCTGGGCTGGTCGTTTCACGGTATAAAAGAAGGGTTCGACTATGTTCATAACTATGGTGTTAAGTGGGATTTTTGCCAGATACAGCTTAACTATCAAGATTGGCAGCATGCTACAGGATTCAATATTAACGCGGAATATCTTTATGGCGAGCTGGTAAAGAAAAACATTCCGGCTGTTATTATGGAACCGCTTCTTGGAGGGCGTTTAGCAAGAGTACCCGTTCAAGCCTTAAAAATGATGAAAGAAGTTCGTCCCGAAGATACGGCGGCACAGTGGGCATTCCGTTATGCTGCTACCCCCGATAACGTACTCAATGTGCTTAGCGGTATGGTTTATATGGAGCATCTACAAGAAAATATTCGTACATATTCGCCCTTAGAACCGCTTAGTGAGCAGGAATACCAAACGCTTGAAGAAGTAACCAAAATCTTGGTCGATTCTGATTATATTCAATGTACCGAGTGCCAATACTGCATGCCTTGCCCGTATGGAATTGATATACCCGGCGTATTTGCTCACTATAACCGTTGTGTAAGTTCCGGTAGTATTTTAGACAGTTCGGAGGATAACGACTACAAAAAAGCCCGCCGTGAGTTTTTAGTTGGCTACGACCGAAGTGTGCCAAAGCTGCGTCAAGCAAACCATTGTATAGAATGTGATTTGTGCAAACCAAAATGCCCACAGAGGATAAATATTCCGCAAGAAATGCGTCGTGTAGATCAATATGCAGAGCAGCTGAAACAAAAATCAGCCTTTTAGCTGCGTGAGTGTTGTGTTTTAAAGGTTATAGGGCTTAGATCGGAGTAGAGTTTAAGCCCTATAGTTATATGCATTGCCCACATGATGGGTCGAGCAGCTATGAACCGACTTTAAATATTCGAATCTCTTGAAGTCAGGGCTTGTGTCCCATGAGGGACACTATATTGGTAGAAAAAATAGGGGAAGAAAACAAGCGTACTGTCAGGTACGCTATGAATTTTACATAGCATACCTGACAGCACGCAACTTGACTCTTTAGCAAAAACTTTCTACCAATATGTTGTCCCTACGGGACAAAAGCAATAACAGCTCTTACTTAAATCTTGAAGTCTATAATATTTTTGCTATTGCTTCTATTTCCAGCTGGTAGCCATAGTGCAGCTCCGGCACAGGTACTACTGCTCTTGCCGGTTTATGGTTGCCTAAAAATTGGGCATACAGCTCGTTAAATACTCCCCATTTTGAAAGATCAGTAATGTAAACAGTTACCTTCAGCAGGTTGCTTCTTTGCGATCCTCCGGCTTGTAGTATGGCATCCAAATTGGCAAGAACAAGCTCCACCTGTTTCTCAAAGGGCTTATCGTGGTTATGAGAACCGTCTGCGCTTACAGGCAGCTGCCCCGATATAAACAGCAGGTTATTACTTGCTATTGCTTGCGAGTAGTGCCCTCTTGCCTCTGCCGCATGCTCTGTGTTTATAATTTTCATACATGTATATTTTACCAGCCATTAAATCGTGGCCATATATCTACCACCCGACCATCTTCGACAACACAATACTCCTGATATTGGGCGGCTGTTGCGCATGCGTGGTTTGGAAGAATGCGTAGCATAGTACCTACAGGAAACCTTTCTCGTACATCTTTTCTACCATCTCTGAACGCAAGTATGCCATGTTCCTGATTGGCTTTAATCATAGTGAGGTCTTCAATCACATTTCCATGTTCATCACATGCCAAGCCATATCCCTGGTCTATCTTTTGTCCGGCAGTACCTCTATCTCCGGACATTGCCATCCATCCGGCATCAACAATAATCCATCCTTTTTCTGCTTGATGTCCAATTACGGTAGTAAGTACAGAAATGGCAATATCGCTGGGAGTATATACGCCAAGACCGGCCATAACCAAGTCGGAAAATACAAACACTCCGGCACGCACTTCTGTAACACCGGTAAGGTCTTTGGCAAAATATGCTGTGGGGGTAGAGCCCACACTTACGATAGGCACTTTGAAGCCATACGCCCGAAGAATGCTTGTTACATCAACCGCTGCTTGCCTTTCTTGCTCTGCTATTGCTGCAATTTCGGCATCGCTTTTTGCATGATAGCTCTCTCCGGCATGTATAAGCAAACCCTCAAGCTTAGCCCCTCCGTTTTTTAGGGTACTGGCAATTTTGAAAATAGTATCACTGTCATTAGGTTTGATACCCGAACGATGCCCGTCGCTATCAACCTCTATTAGTACCTGTATGGGGTCTTTTGTTTCCTGCGTGTATTTTGATAGTATTTTGGCCTGCTCAACCGAATCTAGTATTACCTTCAGCATTACTCCGCCTGCTCGTATTTTCTGTACTCGTTGCAGCTTATTTGGAGAGATTCCTACCGCATAAACAATATCGGTAAATCCTGCTTTAGCAAATTCTTCAGCCTCTTTTAGGGTAGATACCGCTATGGGGTTTTTCGCATCTTTAAGCAGCGTGTTTACAACCTTTATTGATTTTGCTGTCTTTACATGCAACCTTAATTTTACTCCAAGGTCTTGAAGCCGTTTATTAAGGTTGTTGAAGTTTCTTTCCATCAGCTCTCTGTTCAGCAAAAGACAGGGAGTTTCCAATGAGCTAACTGCAGCTCCTTTTTTACTTTCCATGGTATCTATTAGTTGTTTAGGTTATTCGAATATTACTCTCTAATAGCTACAGCCAAAAGTATATAAATGTGCGAGATTATTCAAAGTTTTTCAATGGATTTTTGTTAGACCCCCAACTTTAAAGGGAAACTAAAAAAGGTTTGAAAATTTGGGGTTTCATACTAAATGAGTAACTATGTTGAAGAAGCATACTTTTGCATGTTACCCCTAAATCCCCTAAAGGGAACTTTTTGGAGGTGCTGGCTTGAAGTCTCCTTTAGGGGATTTAGGGGTAACGCACTGCTGCCTATTCAAGAGGTGTTTCTCTTTAGTCTGCATGACACTATTTTTTCGCATATCGCTGTACACTATACGCAAGTCCAATTATGATACGTGATACTTGCTTCGTGATACCCTCTTGCACAGCTGTTGTTACACGCTTGTAGCTTTACAAAAAGAACGAATTACAGGTTGCATTGCCCTATATCTTTTAGGCAGCTTGTAGCCGCTACTAATCAGCTTCGTTTCGAACGATTGTACTACTTGGCAGAATCGCTCTTTATCAATCCATAGTATATCAATAATTACCTCGGGATAGTATCTTTTGGTGCATGCCAGAAAGCATACCGACAGCTCTAGATGGGTTAAGATGTATTGGTCTTTATTTACACCAAATAGCTTCTTTTTAAGCTTATCGAAAATAGCATCATCGTAGGCTGTATTAAACTTATCGAGCGATGCCAGCATTTCTTTTCTTTCGTCTTCGTTATGGGCTTGCTCATTTATAAAGCTAAGCAGCCTATTCTCTATCATACTTTCTTTGGCATACGTTTGTATGATATAATCGACTATTTCATCTTCTTCCAGCTTTCTTCTAATATGCTTAATCATATAAATGGGTTTGATAGGTGCAACTTACCAGCTTTATTTATACTCTGTTTTTTGGCAAATTTTATGCCGAAGTTTTGTCGGGAAGGCGGGTAACGGTAATGTACTTGCCATCTGTGGATGTAGAGAATCTTCGCTGATGCTGCAGCTTAATGCGGTTTACCGTATTACGTACAGAAGATAGCTGAACAATAGGCCATGATTCGCTTTGTCCGACTTCCAGCTTTTTTATGAGTCCTGCTATAGGTTTCGTTTCAACAGATTCCATCCCAAATTATTTGTATATTTGTATGTATATATGTATGTATATTTATATGCAAATATATGAACTATTTCATATTTATAAGTAAAAAATAA
>JAVBOE010000012.1:0-8250 GCA_031550925.1 Bacteroidales bacterium
GAACATACCGGAACCGCCCGAAATGGTTGTTGCCAAAGATAACCCAAAGCGAGATTCTATTCTGTACATGCACTACTATAGCTTTGCAAAAGATCACTTCTTCGACCGCATAGATCTTTCTGATGAAAGGCTGGTTCGTACTCCTTTTTTTGAGTCCATGCTAACCTACTACTTCGATAAGATACTACTTTATCAGCAGTCGGATTCTCTAATTCCTTATGTTGACAGGGTGGTTGAGCAGGCTGGCAAGAATGAATTTATGTTCCGTTATGTACTTTCAAATCTTTTCAACCACTATATGCAGTCGAAAGTAATGGGGCAGGAGGGAGTTGTGGTACATCTCGCGGAGAAGTACTACCTGAATGATGAAAGAACGAATTGGGAAAACGAAAAGTTTATACAAGATATTACCAACTTTGTGAACCGGACAAAGCCAACCTTGCTGAGAACAACGGCTCCCAACTTGTTGATGGAAACCCTATCTGGTCAGTATGAATCTATTGCCAATATTGATGCAGATTTTTTGGTGCTTTATTTTTTCGAACCTAACTGCGGTTTCTGCAAAACGGAAACGCCCAAAGTTTATGACAGAGATAATAGGCTTAGGGATAAAGGTGTTCAGGTTTTTGCCGTATATACCCAGCAAGATAAGAACGAATGGACAACGTATGTGGCAGAAAAAGGGTTGGACTGGATTAACGTATGGGATCCGTATAACAGAAACGATTTTAGAGATAAATACAACGTTTATACAACACCCCAGATTTACTTATTAGATAAGGATAAGAGAGTTATAGGACGCAGGCTGGATGCGGCAAATCTAGAGAAAATGCTTAATACTTTAACGAAGCAGAAAATGTGAGAATGCAATATACCCACCCCAACCCTCCCCAAGGGAGGAAGATCTCCTCACCCTTCGGGGGAGGGCTAAGGAGGGGGTGAACTATTTAAACAACTTAAACAATAAACACAACAAGACATGCAGGCATATTACGGAGCATATATAATATTTGGCATTTTTGCCGTTATCAGCTTCTTAGTAGGAAATACGCTGACCAGTAAATTTAAGAAGTACTCGCAGATACCTACCAACGGAGGCCTTACAGGGCGCGATGTTGCCGTTAAGATGATACAAGATAACGGTATTAGGGATGTGAAAGTAGTAAGAGGGACAGGAACGCTGACAGATCATTATAATCCTGTTACTAAAATAGTAAGCCTTAGCCCGGATGTATATGATAAAGCAAGCATCGCGGCGGCGGCGGTTGCTGCTCACGAGTGTGGACACGTAGTTCAGCATGCTAAAGGGTACAAGCCTTTAAAAATGCGTTCTGCAATAGTGCCGGTAGTCAGCTTTGCATCAAAATGGATGATGTGGGTTTTGTTGGCAGGTATCGCTTTAATACAGGTAATGCCCGAGGTGATGTTGGCCGGGATTATTTTGTTTGGACTAACAACCTTATTCAGCTTTATTACGCTACCTGTAGAGATTAATGCCAGTAAGCGTGCAGTTGCATGGTTACAGCAGGCGGGTATTACAGATAGCCGTACCAAACCATACGCTGTCGATGCATTAAAATGGGCCGCATATACCTATGTAATTGCAGCCATAGGTTCACTGGCTACGTTGATATACTATATTATGATTTATACAAATAATAAAAGATAGGCTATTTTATCGTTGAAATGAAAAGCCAGCCCGAACTAAGGCTGGCTTTCTATTTCATCTTTCTTTGTCCTGCTTTTATGAATTTTAGAATGCTTACTGGCAGGAATAATAACGCATTCTTTTACATCCATATATTCATATCGGTATAGCTTAATCAGTAGTAGAAAAGTTGAAAGTAAAAGCGGACCGAAAATAAGACCTAAAAAACCAAATAGGTTTACACCAATAATTACTCCAAGTACAGTAACAATAGGATGTACATCTGCCATTTTCTTTTGCAGCATAAAGCGTATAAAATTATCTGTACCGGCAATGATCACAGCTCCGAAAATTAGTAATCCCACACCTTGCCAAACATTAGCTTCAAGCATATGGTAAACTGCCATTGGAACCCAAATAACAGCACTACCCACAATAGGTAAAATACCAAAGACACCGGTTATTAACCCCCAGAATACAGGATCGGCAACACCAAATGCCCAGTATCCCAATGCAGCAACCATGCCTTGTATAATAGCTATAAGCGGTATGCCAACAGCATTGGAGACAACCATTTTTTTAGAATCGAGTACGAGCCTTTTAGCATGCTTTTCGGTAAGCGGAAGTAGCCTGAACGATGCCCTATCAAGAGCACGAACGTTGGTAAGCATAAAGTATAGCAAAAAGCAGAGCATAATAGCGTTAATGGCAAGGCTATAAGTTGTATTGAGTACAATCTGAATGGCTCCGTTTATTACACTTTGTATTTCTGAGATAAACTTATCCGACATCAGCTCTATACCAGTTGCATCTTTTATGCTATTGACTATAGCGACAACACCCTTATGAACCTGGTTGGTATCTATCTCGAAGCTGGTAAGCTTCGTATATAGAAGCTGAACAACAGCTCCTAGTGGTATTAAGATTAAAAGAACACTTGCTAAGATAAGAAATATGGAAGCAAGAGCCTTAGGCCAATGGTGTTTCTCGGTTAGCTTAAGCATAGGAGACCGTAGCAGAACGTATAGCGTTGTTGCACCGAGTATTCCACTCATAAACGACCTTAGCTCATAGATAATAGTAATTCCCAATATTAGAATTATTGTAATAATAATAGCCTGTTTAATCCGAATATGTTCTATTGCCGCCATAAGTTAAACTTTTAGTTGTTATAGCTATTTGAGAGCTTGTGTAACAATAACTTTTTTACCTAAGCATTCTACGATATCTCCCTTTCTGATTTTTGCCCGCTTACGGTCTTCTGCTTGTCCATTCAGCTTCACTAAACCCTGAGTTACCAGCTGCTGCGCTTCGCCGCCGCTCCGAGCAAGACCTACCACTTTTAACAGCTGAATGAGAGAAATGTTGTCTTCGGTTGCTTTTAATTCAAATTCTGTCATAAGATAATTTTTATGCTGCTAAGATAGCTACTTAATTGATGTACAGATACAAAAAGAGCGTTTCAACTGAAACGCTCTTTAAAATTTTATAGTAGCTGTTATCTGGCCACTCTTTCAAGCCATTTAACCATACCCAGCATAGTAAACATTGAGATAAGACATGCGCCCACAAATATGCACCAGGTTGCCCAAATAGGTATGCTTTCGTAGAAAATTGTTCCGATAAACAGCAGCTGATTTCCAAGAGCTGTAGCACCTAACCAACAACCCTGCATTACTCCTTGTAAATGAGGAGGAGCCACTTTTGATACGAACGATAAACCAAGCGGGCTAATAAATAGTTCGGCAACAGTAAGAATAAAATATGTTCCGATAAGCAACCATGGGGTTACACGTGCAGAATCTGCTAATCCACCCATTGCTTTTACAGTCGCGGCATCAGGTAAACCTTGCGAGCCGATGGACATAACAACAAATGCTAATGCAGCAATACCCATACCTATCGCAATCTTTCTGGGAGTTGAAGGTTCTTTACCCTTAGCTTTAAGCCATCCAAATAATGCGATAACAACAGGAGTTAAGAATACTACAAAGAATGGGTTGAACATTTGGAATAGTTCGGCACCCTTTAGAGTAACAAACCCAAGGTCTATACTGAATTTGCTAAGGTTGGTATAGTCGTTAGCAAAGAATGTAAGTGTAACTCCGTTTTGGTGGAATGAGAACCAGAAGAAAATAACAACAGCAAAAACAGCAAATAACGCATAGAGACGTTGTTTTATTTCTTTAGTATCCATTACTGGTAGGTTATCACCTTTAGCAAGCTTCTTAGCAGCAGGATCTGGGAATTTCTTTTTATTTATTAAGTAAATAGTTAAAGAAATTATCATGGCTACAATTGCAAACCCAAACGCATAGTGGAAACCAGTATTGAAAATATTAAGGTAGCTATGTGTAAAGGTTGATAAATCAGTAACAGGAGAAGCCACAGATACCTCAGAGGCAAGCGTAGTTAAGCGTTCTGTTGCCTCAGGAGTTATAGTACCTTTGATGAATTGGTGACAAAGAGCCGGAAGATCGGAGTTGTATAAAAAACCCTTAGATTCAACCCATAAATTACGAATAGCAACGGCAATAAGCGGAGCAAATAAACCACCCACATTGATGAACATATAGAACAGCTGGAATCCGGTATCTCTTTTTGCTGAGTATTGAGGATTGTCATACATTTGACCAACTACTGCCTGCAGGTTGCCTTTAAATAGCCCGTTACCAAAAGCAATCACAAATAAACCTAAGCATGTTAAGGTAAGATATAACGTTAGGTCAGGAACTGGTGTTGGTGTAGGAATCGCAATTAGCAAGTAGCCAATGCTCATTAAGACAATACCTGCAAGAATGGTTTGTTTATACTTCTTGGTTTTATCGGCAATAACTCCGCCGGCAAGCGCAAGAAGGTAAATCAAAGCATAAAAGACGGAATAAATAATAGTAGCCTGTGTTTTTTCTAATCCAAACTTAGACATTAGAAACAACGACAAGATCGCCATCATGATGTAAAAACCGAAACGCTCTCCCATGTTGGAAAGTGCGGCTCCGAGTAGTCCTTTAGGGTGATTTTTGAACATAGTATGATTTTTTCTTTAGTTATCTGTGTGGACAAAGATAAAAATTCTTTGCCATTTTGATTATTCTTCTCTCTTTTTGTCGTAAAAATGCTTATACTTGTTAACAAAAATAAGAATATGAAGCTTTTTACTTCTTCTGATATTCGAAAGCTAGATGAATATACCATCCGGCACGAACCAATTGCTTCTGTTGATCTTATGGAGCGTGCTGCAACCATGCTTACCCAATGGATTACAGCTAGGTTTAGCCCTCAATATAGAGTGATCATATGTTGTGGAACAGGTAATAACGGCGGCGATGGTCTGGCAGTTGCTAGAATGCTGGCAGAGCGCGACTACAGTGTGCAGGCATATCTTATATCAGCTCCTTCCGCTCTCTCTCCTGATGCAAAAGTTAACTATAACCGTTTGGCAGCTGTAGATCAAGTTGAGGTGCATCAGATTGAAGATTCGCTACCTGCTATACTTCCCACAGATATTGTAGTTGATGCCCTTTTTGGCTCGGGTTTGAATAGATCTTTAGAAGGTTTAGCGGCAGATTTGGTTAACCATATCAACTCTAGTGGTGCAATGGTTATTTCTGTGGATATACCCTCTGGGCTATGCTCTGAAGGTTTTTCTGGGATCAAAACGGGGTGTGCTATACGGGCTTCATATACGCTTACCCTTGAACTTCCTAAGCTTTCGTTCATGTTGCCTGAAAATGAGGAATTTGTGGGCGAGATGCATGTTATACCCATTGGGCTTCATCCCGATGGTGTAAATGGTATTGATTCTGATTATCATTATATTACGCCGAATGATGTTGAGGGTTTGCTACCTAAGCGTAAGCAATTCTCTCATAAAGGTACATATGGGCACTGTTTGTTGGTAGCCGGATCTACAGGCATGGCGGGCGCGGCGGTATTAGTGGCGCGAGCATGCTATCGATCTGGTGTTGGATTGCTAACCGTTCACATTCCATCGTTTTTGGAAGATATAGTGCAAACAACCATTCCGGAGGCGTTAGTTAGCTTAGATAAGGTTGCTACCCACACAAGCGCTATACCCGATAGCCACTATACGGCTGCCGCTGTTGGTCCGGGTATCGGTAGGCATTCTGATACGCGAGAGGCTCTTTACCATTTTCTTCAGTTAAATGGGCAACCCTTGATTTTGGATGCCGATGCGTTGAATATGCTGGCCGAACACAACGACTGGGTTACCTTGCTCCCCAAAAATACCATTATAACCCCTCACCCAAAGGAGTTTGAGCGTTTGGTGGGTAAATGGGCTAACGGTGCCGAGCGTATTGACAAGCAACGGAGGTTGGCTACCATTTACGATATGGTAGTGGTGGTAAAGGGTGCAAGAACTACCATTGTCCTGCCCGATGGCAGCTTATGGTTTAACTCTACCGGAAACCCCGGCATGGCAACAGCAGGTAGCGGCGATGTGCTTACAGGTATAATCTTGGCATTACTAGGACAAGGACTAAGCCCTAAGCATGCTGCTATTCTAGGCGTTTATGTGCATGGTTTGGCAGGCGACCTTGCCGCCGAGCAGCTGGGAAAAACCTCGCTCATAGCATCTGATATCATTGACTATTTACCTCAGGCGTTTAAGGCAGTAGCAGAGTAGCATTATATTATGATATGTGAAAGGTTTTGAACCACATAGAGCACATAGGTTTTTGTCCCGTGAGGGACACGAACCATCTGAATTTATTAATCGAACTCAAGTTTATAGTAAAGCGTGAGAAGAAATATTCCTTCTCACGCTTTTGTTTTAGTGATGATACCAAAATGGATAGCTTTTGGTGTCATTACCGCCATTGAGCAAGAGCAATTACTGAAAATAAAAAAAGACTCACATTTCTGTAAGTCTTTCTTATTCAAGTAGCGCGACCCAGGATTGAACTGGGGACCTCATGATTATGAATCATGCGCTCTAACCAGCTGAGCTATCGCGCCATTATTTTAGGAATGCAAAAGTAAACGTTTTTTATGAACTTGCAAATCTTAATTGATAGAATCTTGACTGTTTTCTACTTGTTCTGTTGGCTCATTGTTGCTGCCAAAGAAGCTAAAACCACGCTTAATCTCCTCTTTTATTGTCGGCCATCGTAAAATAATACCGATTGTTACCAAGATAATCAGGATAATAAAGCCTTTTGTTGTATAAGAGAGTTTTTTGAATTTTTCAAACATATACTTAGCTGCTATTTTTTAAACGTTAAATCTGAAAACTTCAGTCGTTTTTTTGTACGATAAAATTTTAGAACGATAGAGTGGGGATAAATACCTGTTATATTTTCGGTAGCTGAGAGCTGTAGGAGTTGTTCTCTTTTCTTTTTTAGCTGGGGTTTATGCTGGCGGTAATCTCTGTGTGCTTTGAGTATGGCTTTAAATGCGCTAAATTTGAGGGAAAATAAGTACATGGCACCAGATATTCCATCTAAGATAAGTCGGCTAAGAATTCTCCTCTTAAATCGTCTTTTTGGAAGATTTTTGTAAAGCATGTAAAGATTATTGCGATGGTTGTAGTATAGCTTACGAGGATCGTTGTAGCTAAGTGTGCCGCCACCTAAATGGTATGCGGTAGAAGATGGAATGCATGCTATGTTATATCCTAACCGTTTTATGTGCCAGCAAAGATCTATCTCTTCCATGTGAGCAAAAAATGACTCGTCAAATCCTCCGGCTTGCCAGAAAACAGAAGAACGAATAAGCATACAGGCTCCGGATGTCCATAAAATCTCTAGTGCGTTATCGTATTGACCGTTGTCTTCTTCTACCTCACTTAGTATTCTTCCTCTGCAAAACGGATACCCGTATTTATCAATAAATCCGCCTGCTGCACCGGCATATTCAAACGTATTTTTTTGATTGTAAGAAAGAATTTTTGGCATGCAAACGGCTGTGTTCTTATTGGCATCCATATGCGTGATAAGAGGCGTAAGCCATTCGGGTGTGGTTTCTACATCAGAGTTTAGTAAGAGATAGTATTCTGCTTCTACCTGCTTTAATGCTCTGTTGTAGCCACCTGTAAAGCCGTAGTTTTGGTCTAGATGTATTTGTCGAACAGTAGGGTAGTGAGTGGAAAGGAAATTAAGCGAGCTGTCTGTAGAACCGTTATCTGCAACTATAACCTCACAACCATCATTTTTTGAGTAGTTTACAACCGATGGTAGAAATTTTTCGAGTAAATTTTTACCATTCCAGTTTAGTATTACTATTGCTACTTTACAGGCTGACATTGATATAGCTGATTATTGATATATCCAAAATTTAAACATAGACAAAACCTCTCTTAAATATGAGGGAGGCCAAAGGTACATTGGTAGCTTAGCGCTATAGCTGTTCACTTCAAACCCTTGACGGGCAGCGATTCTACTTGCCCTGTACGCATGATAATCGTTGGTAATACACACAATAGCAGGTGTTACGGATGACCCTTTCGAAAGACTATCTATTAGCTGTTTAGAGAATTTAAAATTCTCGTATGTATCGGTCGATTTATCTTCTTTAATAATTTGAGCTTTATTAATCCCTTTAGAAACGAGATAGCGCTCCATTGCCAACGCTTCCGGAAT
>JAVBOE010000050.1:0-3720 GCA_031550925.1 Bacteroidales bacterium
AAGCGGTAAAAGGGTTAGACCCTCGATCTGCATGGCTGGTACTGATTATACAGCCTGCCATACAAGCCTTGCTATCGCCTCTTATGGGCAGACTGTCTGATAAAATACAACCGCGTTATCTCGCATCGGGCGGGATGGCAATTATCACGCTGGTATTGCTTGCTATCGCGTGGTTTATAACGCCCAATACATCAATAGCCGAAATACTGGTAATGCTAAGCATGCTGGGTGTTGGTTTTGCCGCGTTTTCGTCGCCAAATACCAACGCTATCATGGGCTCGGTTGAGAAAAGGTACTACAGCATGGCATCGGCAACCACAGGTACGGTAAGGCTTACAGGGCAGGCGTTCAGCATGGGTATTACAACTATGATTATCGCCCTCATTATAGGAAAACAGGCTATAACACCCGAAGTCAGCACAGAGCTGATGAGGGTAATACACATTACATTCATCATTTTTGCTGGGTTATGCGCGTTCGGGGTTTACACTTCGATGGCAAGAGGAAAGATGGATGTTGAGAATTATTAATGGTTAGTGATTAATGATGTAAGTGATTTAAAAATTGAATTACTTAGAAACTGTTTAAATTTTATCGCATCATCATATTATTGTTTTTCAGCCACTTGCAACTAGCCCCTAAGTCCCCTTTAGGGGATTTAGGGGCTGATGTACGCAGCTAATGTTTAGTGTAAATGGGTTAAACAATCAAATTTAAACAGGCTCTTAGATTTTTAAATCTTTGAATTTTCAAGCTATCTTTGTTTAACAACCACCATCAACTTATACCATGAAAAAGCTAAAGCCAAACGGAGTCAAGCTACTCAAGGTATTTCATATTCTATTTGCCGTAATGTGGATATGCGGAGCAATCGCTCTTGTGCTTGGTCAGTATATTGCCACGCCGCAAACGGGCGATGAGCTTTATATGAAGCAGCGTATGCTGCAAATTATCGACGATTGGATTATAATTCCGGGAGCTAACGGATGTCTTCTAACCGGCATTATTTATGGCATTTGGACAAACTGGGGATTTTTTAAACATCGCTGGCTAACCGTTAAGTGGATAGTAACCGTTGCGCAAGTGCTATTCGGCACATTCTTTTTAGGCGTATGGCTAAACGGTAGCGTAGAGCTTACATACAGCCTAAGGGATGCTGCATTCAGCAATCCTCAGCTTATTCACAACATGCAAATGATAAACATTTGGGGAGTAGTTCAGCTGTCGCTTTTACTGCTCTACATTCCTCTATCGGTTTATAAACCTTGGAAAAAGAAAAAGAGCGCCGGAGTACAAGCTGCTGTATAAAGATTACAGCTTCCAATCTTTCAAAAAAGCTTTAAATTTTTACTGCTCACAGATTCTTATAGCCAATATCTATCAACACATAGAACATATCTATGAGATATTGGATATAATTTCCAAAAATATGCGTTAATTAGTATTAATTTAATATTTTTAAAAAGTTTTTTTATTTCTTAAATAGAAGAATAGCGCATATTTGTAATTGCTTATACTATTAGAACCTCCAGCTTAGTATCAGCAAATATTGACCACCAAATTAAAAACCAAATGCAATACAGCTCAATTAAAGCAACTGCCGAGAAAATTCTTGGCCGTTCGCTAAAGGAAGAGGAAGGCATGCCGATAAAAGAAATCGAAATTGCCGAAAGACGTTTACAGCTTAAGCTGCCAAACATACTGAGAGAGTTCCATCTAGCGGTTGGCAATATGACGCTGTTAACAAATTCTACAGATCGGTTTTTTCCTCTAAGCGAAATTTTTTGTCTAGACGGCAAGCTTGTATTTGCCGAAGAACAAACCGGAAACGGTTATTGGGGAATCAATATCAACGAGCGATACAACAAAGATGCTGCTGTTTACATAAGCGCAACAATGCAAGGCAGCGAAGATATCATCTGGCTTAATGAAAGCGTTGGTATTACAGAGTTTATACACTCTACCATGTTTTATCAGTGCGCTCAGGCATCTTACGAGTACAACCATTTTTTAGGCAACTATTCTTTCTCCGGTGCAATCCTTATTCAAAACGACACAGCCATCATCAACCGCTTGCTGCATCAGCTAAACAGCCAATGGGATAAAGTAGTGGATAGAAATAATCTTGCTATATACTGGAGCAAAAGAAGAATAGTATGGTTCTTTACCAACCAACATGGACTTCCCGACGAAATGGTAATGCTCTCGAGCCAAACAGAGGAAAGCTACATAGATCTGCTAAAGGAGTTCGACTTCTATAGAGGTAAGGATGAAAACAAAGCCGAACAAGAACAAGAACAAGGAGGACAGGCTGCATAGTTAGGTACATCTCACATATTCGAGATTTACCGTACAGCTCTATTCGCCAAAGCAGGCAAAAGGATCATCAGTAGAAACCGCCAAACGGGCTATCTCCGATGCATTGACTACGTCCAAAATTTCAGCGATAGAATCACGTCGCAGATCTCCCCCACCGGCATTGGTCATTATGCCATCCACCAGCTCGTCATACAAATACTCCGATGCCGTTGCCGGTTTCTCAATAGTCCAGATGCAGGTCTTTTTAATCTGCTTCTCCGTATCGCGCAGCTCGCCTGCTTTTTTCAGCGTTTCTCTCAGAGCCGAATAGTCCGAAACAGCCGCATTAATGCCGTTGCTGTACCAGAACCTTTCGACACCTATACTCAGAAAAAACTCCTGAACCTCAGCAGGGTCATCTTCATAATCAATAGTCATCCCTTCCCAAGAATTTAGCTTCTTGGCAATCAGTGCAAATTTTTCCGCATCTTCTATCTTAGCGGTTGAATAGATAATCCGGACTTTCTCCATTCTAGTCTGCTCAAAATACTTGTTAACATATTCATGTAAGCTTTCTATATATTCCGGATTCTTGATATCGAGGTATATTAGGCAGAATCTATCTTTGAACACTTTTGCAGCAGCCGCGGCTTCGCTCAGCCATGTACGAAGACTTAACGACCTTTCGGGAAAATAACCATCGTGGTGGACTATCCAGTCGTTGCCGGGTGCGTCACAGCGAATATCGCATTCTACAGCGTTGGCTCCCGATTGCAGAGCATTGTGTATATCTTTGCTATTGTTGCAGCGATGAGCTATTAGGTAGATGGGCCTTTTAGCGTGATATGGGGGTATTGCCGGAGCTACCGTAATGGAATATTGACCATTGTCTTTATGCAACGTAACGCGATAAGACTGGTCTTGAACGCAAATGTACTTGTATTCTTTAAGCAGTACTTTATCCGATTTATCGTAGAACTGTATGATGTATTCGTAGCGCTGGAAATGCGGCTTGTATGATAACCCCTCGCCACCGTTGGGTGTGCAACGAGTTTCGTAGAAGCTCCTTAGCGCCAAACCGTGGTATGCATGCGCAACAACTTCTTCGTTGGTAAGGTTGAGCCAATGGATATGATTTGCCATAATTCTGTCTGTTTTTACAAGCCTATGGTAAATTTAAGCAAAATAAACCGTACGCAAAAATCCGGCAATTCAGCTGCCGGATTCTTTATAATGCGAAGGAATTATTTCACCTCCTCGAAATCATCGGGTTTCCACGAACCGTCGAAAGCCTGGGCTTTATTGGGCGAAGATGATCTGGAATTGTGCGATGGCCATCCATCGCCCCACTCCCTGTGGAACGACAGCGTTATAGAATCCCTGCATTGAAGCGCTGTAGTAGAATTTTCCCATCTTAAAGGT
>JAVBOE010000046.1:0-39059 GCA_031550925.1 Bacteroidales bacterium
AACAGCCAACGATAAGCAAAACGCCATTAAAATACTTACCATACATAAATCAAAAGGGTTGCAGTTTAAAGTTGTGATTGTACCGTTTTGTACATGGAGTTTAGTACCAAAAAACAACAGCATTCTTTGGCTAAGTCCGCAGGTACAACCTTTCAGTGAGATGGAGCATATCCCTGTAGGTTACTCTAAAGCCCTTGCTAATACTATATTTTACGAAGATTATTTTAACGAAAAGACGCAATCATACGTAGATAATCTGAATCTTCTATACGTTGCATTTACCCGTGCGGAGAAAGAACTCTACGCTATGGTTCCTCAACCAAGCCGTAAGCAAGAACAAACCATTGGAGCATTACTTGAAGATACCATTAAATCGTTATGTGCCAATAACAACAATGAGTTTGGCGAATTGCAAGCAGACTGTCAAGAAAACATGGTATCGTTCGGAAATAAAGGTTACATTACTGAAACCGTTGATACATATTCTACACAAACAGAGCTGAACATTCAAGCTTATCCTTCATCACCAATACAGAATAAGCTTAAGATACAATATGAGGCTCAGGGCTATTTTGATTCGGAGAATGACTTAAGCATGACTCCGCGTGCGTATGGTAACCTTATGCACCGCATATTTAGTAGTATTTGCACAACAACAGATGTTGAATCAAGCATTGAGCGATTGGTTGACGAAGGATTACTGGAAGAAAAAGATAAAGCATTCTACTTGCAGAAAGTGGAAAAAAGTCTCAATCAACCTACCGTAAAAGAATGGTTCTCCGAAGAATGGATGTTAAAAACAGAAGCCGAATTTCTGCTTCCTAAACAGAAAAGCCAAAAAGCGTCAACACGCCGTCCTGATAGAGTTATGATAAAAAATAACGAGGTTGTTGTTATTGACTACAAGTTTGGAACACTGGAACTCCCTTCGTATCAAAAGCAGATGATTGCTTATATTCAAGGGCTACAACAAATGGGCTACAACAATATAAAGGGCTATATATGGTATGTTGATACAGAAAAAATTGTGGAAATAACAGCCTAGGAGTCTTTAAGTCCTAAAGTCTTGAGGTCCCATAAAGCTACTTTGTTGCCCGTAACATATGTCGTTTCCCCTTGGCTCCCTGCAAGCGTTCTATAGTAAATCCCGCACTTCTCAAATTTTGCTTTACCAATCCTTTTGATGAGTATGTTACCAATACCCCACCCTTTTGGAGATGCTGATAGATTTTAGAAAATACATCTACCGACCATAACTCCGGTTGAGAATCGGGAGAAAACGCATCAAAATAAACAAGGTTGAAATCTGTACGCGATGGGGTAAAAGAAAGTATATCAACTTGACATTTTTTAAGCACAAAGCCGTCTGATATTGCTACGTTCTTATCCCAGTCTGAGGTATGGAGTGGTTTAAAATACTTTTCTTTATCAACGCTGAAGATATCGCAATAGTTCAGCTGACTAGCAATATCAATATCTATAGGATATTTTTCTATGGTTTCATAGTATATGCCACAATCCTTTTGCTCTGCTTCGAGTAGCGTAAGTAGCGCGTTAAGACCTGTTCCAAAACCAATCTCCAAAATATTCAGCTGGTTTCCAGCTACAGCTTTTAACCCTGCATTAATAAAGACATGCATAGATTCTTGGAGTGCTCCGTTGGTAGAATGGTAGCACTCGCCCCCCGTTGATGATTCCAGCGTATGAGAACCATCGGCAGTACAAACGATTCTCATTTCAGGCAGCTATTCTCAAAATTAAGAGTTAAGTATTTTCTTAACCAGCTCTGCAATCAGCTTTCCATCGGCTTTACCTGCCAGCTGCTTACTCGCAACACCCATTACTTTGCCCATGTCTTTTGGAGATGTTGCACTTACAGAAGCAGCTATTTCTTTTATCATAGGCAGCAGCTCTTCTTCTGTAAGCTGTTTGGGTAAGTATGCTTCAATAACAGCCGCCTCTGCCAGCTCTTTTTCCGCCAATTCGCTTCGGTTTTGCTGAGTGTATATCTCGGCTGAATCTTTGCGCTGTTTTACCATTTTTTGAAGCATTTTTATCTCTTCATCCGCGCTTATCTCTCCGGTTGAGCCTTCTGCCGTTTTTGCGAGTAAAATGGCCGCTTTAATAGAGCGTAACGATTCTAAGCGCATTTTATCTTTAGCCAACATTGCGGCTTTAATGTCGTTGTTAATGGTTGTTTCTAAACTCATATACTATTATTTAAAAAAACACTATATTGCATTCAAAACCAAAGATACAATAACTTTACCAAACACCTGAACTATGAAACATATTATTTCCATTCTAATTTTGGCTTTTATAACAGCTACAGCCATTGGTCAAACCGAGAAGGGCATTAACAAGCAGCTTGACGAAATACAGGACTTGCTTAAATCTCATGAGCATACCTACGATGTGCTGGAAAAGAAAATCGACGATGTTTTGTGGCATCATAACATTGGTGATGCCGCATTTATCGACAAGGTAATTATTACCGGACCTCCGTCTAAAAATATCGATAATCCTACTGCTATGGGAGTTAACAACCCGCTAAAGTTTAGCGCTTATGTGTTTATTCCAAAGGGGATAGATGTAAATAAAAAGTATCCGTTAATTGTGCTTGTACATGGTGGCGTTCACGGTCAATTCGGTACATATCACACCCATATTGTTCGCGAGCTGCTTGCTCAGGGCTATATTATTGTTGCTCCCGAGTATAGAGGCAGCATAGGTTACGGAGAATCGTTCTGGAGAGATATTGATTACGGCGGACTAGAAGTTCAAGACAGCGAGGCTAGCCGCGCTTACATGGTAGAAAACTATGACTTTGTGGATAAAGATCGTGTGGGAGTTGTTGGTTGGAGCCATGGTGGGCTTATTGGACTGATGAGTATTTTTCAATATCCACAAAGCTACAAAGTATGTTTTGCAGGTGTTCCGGTTTCTGATTTAGTAGCACGGTTAGGCTACTCAACCGAAAGCTACCGCAAGCTATTCTCGGCAGATTACCATATTGGAAAGACTGTACGCGAGGATGTAGAAGAGTACCGCCGCCGCTCACCCGTATGGCATGTAGATAAGCTGCAAACCCCTCTGCTCATTCATACTAATACAAACGATGATGATGTAAACGTATTAGAAGTAGAATCTCTTATCAGCGGATTAAAAGCAGCAGGGAAGAAATTTGAGTATGAGATTTTCAAGGATATCCCCGGTGGACACTCGTTTGATAGAATTGACCCGAAACAATCGCGTGAAATACGGTTAAGAATTTGGACGTTTATTGCTAAGTACCTTAATCCTCCCACTCCGTTAAAATCGTTGAAAGATATGGAAACAGCGGCTTATGGATTGGTACAATAATATGCTTTAATTGCTAAAAGCGAGCAGGGCTAGACAGCTTGTCTAGCCCTGCTCGCTTTATAATAGATTGGCAATACCTGCTTAACTAAAATAGCAAGAATTAAATACGCCAAAATAAATATTAACAACGAAGACTTGTCAATAGCTTGCAAGAATTTAGGTATAACGGTAATAAATAGTCGAAATAATAGCCAAAAAGCCAAGCAATACGTTAATTTATGTTACGTATAATAACAGGGAGCTAAAACAACTCAATTCTCTATAAGAAAGGCATATACTGTAGTATCTTTGTAGTATTCATACCTAAAAAAGGTATCAAACTCAAAAATATTATGAAAGTAAAAACGCTATATACTTTGATGGCAAACAGGTGTTGGCTGGCTTGCACAATTGTTTTGCTATGCTTGCTATTAAGCTCATGCGAAAAAAGCGAGAGAGAAACTCAAGCTAAATCCGAACGAGTAGTGCTAATGTACATGGGTGGAGATAATGACCTATCGGTAGAAGCTCACGAAAAAATAGAAGCTATAAGCCAAGGATGGCAAGCAAACCCACAAGACCGCTTGCTTATTTATATTGATTCTGCAGACGACCTTCCAAAGCTATATGAGCTAAGCGAAGTAAACGGACAAACCGTACAGCGGTTATTGTTCACATATAAAGAGGAAAATTCAGCAAGCAAAGAGGTCTTTTCGCGCGTAGTTAAGGATGTACAAATACTGTATAATCCGGAAAGCTATGGGTTGATTGTATGTTCTCATGCTTCGGGCTGGCTGCCTAAGCAGACGCTTGCTCAACCACAGTCGGTAGTTACAGATAATAACGACGAAATAGAGCTATGCGATTTTGCCGCAGCCATTCCCGACAGTACTTTCAGCTTCATCGTATTTGATGCTAGCTTTATGGCAGGAGTGGAAGTGGCACATCAGCTGAAAGATAAAACGGAGTACATCGTGGCATCATCAACAGAGATTGTATCTCCCTTTACACCTGTTTATAGCGAAGCTATTGGTTACTTATTTGAGACCACTCCAAACCTACAAGGTTTTGTTGATAAGGTTTTCGACTATTCTGACTCACAAAACGGCTCGGCAACATTCAGCATAATAAAAACATCCGAATTAGACCAGCTAGCCAGCTGGCTAGAAAGTAACGTTTTTTGGCTTAAAACAGCTGATATAAATAAAATACAACATTTTGACAGAGGTTCGCGTCACTTGTTCTATGATTTTGAAGATTACTATAAACAGCTACTGCCAAAAGATGAGCAAAAATCGGAGCTAACAGAGCTAGTAGCCAAATGTGTAATCTATAAAAAGGCAACACCAACTTTCATGCTAGAAGAAAATGGTTTTGAAATAAAAGAATACTCAGGTCTTACAACCTATATCCTTCAAGATCTATTTCCATTTTTAAACAGCGAATACAAAAAACTCTCGTGGAGTATTGCGCTAGGGCTTAAATAAGAAATGCTGCTTATAAAGAGGGCTTAAGTAGTTAAAAGTAAAGTTTGAGGTTGACGCTGCTAACGAAAAGCTTATCTCCAGCTGCGGATATAAAAAAGAACCAAAACACCATATATTTCTAAACGTCCTAGCAGCATAACAAACGATAGCAACAGCTTTCCAACATGAGGAACAGCACCCCAGCTAGACATTGAGTTAAATGCATCAAAAGCAGGCCCAACGTTACTCATACTACTAAGCGATAGAGAGAAACTAGACATAAAGCTTAACCCCATAAAGCTAAGCAGGATTGTTGAGATAAAAACAATAATAAAGAAAAAAACAATATACAACAGTACAGAAGTAACAACATCACTCTCCACCTTTACCCCTTGTATGCGAACAGGTATAACAGCGCTGGGGTGTTGATTCTTGCGTATCTGGGCAATAATTGCTTTGTAGGTAATATATATTCTATCAACCTTTACCCCTCCTGTTGTTGAACCTGCACAAGCGCACTGCATCATAAAGTAAATAAGAATAAATACAGCTGCAGTTGGCCATAGAGAGGTATTTACCGTTGCAAACCCTGTAGTAGTTGCAAGGGCAACAACTTGAAATGCCGACTGCCTGATAGAATCGAAGAAGTTACTAACCTGCCCCGAAGAAGTAAGGCTAATAGCAATGAGCAGCGAGCCAACCAACATTGAAAGCAAATAAAATCGAGTAACAGTTGATTGAAATAATACCTTTGAGCGCTTAACTACTGTTGAGTATATCATTCCAAAGTGCATACCCGATATTGCCATAAAAATGATTAAAACAAACTCTACTCCTCCGCTATTAAAAGCAGCTATACTGTTGTTTTTTGTGCTAAAACCACCGGTAGCTACAGTAGAAAAAGCATGACATACCGCATCAAATACAGGCATGCCCGCTAATAAAAGAGATAGCGTTGTAGCAATTGTTATTCCTATATACACGCCAAGTATTACCCGAATGGTTTGCTGCGAGCGAAACTTATAGTTGTCTTGTGCAAGAGGAGATATTTCTGCCTTAGATAGCTTCGATTTATTTAAGCCTATTCCCGGAAGAACCAACAGTACAAAAACAACAACCCCTACCCCACCAATAAAGTGAGTTGACGCACGCCAAAGCAAAAGCCCTCTTGGTAAAGCCTCTACATCGTTAAGTATAGATGCACCGGTAGTTGTAAAGCCAGATACGCTTTCGATCCATGCATTTGTAACAGAAAATTCGCCTCCATACATTATGTATGGTAACATACCGAAGAAGCAGCTGCTAAGCCATGCAAACACTACTATACAGTATACTTCTTTCAGGCTCATATTTAAGTCTGAAGGAACAAATATGAGCGGAAAAACTCCGACTAATGCTGTGATAAAGGCGCTGACAAGCAAAGGGAAGAAAGAAGAGTTACCTGCGGGGTCGAAAAGCGCCACTCCTGCCGAAACGAACATAAATGCCGCATTCAGCAAAAGAATAAACCCAACGGAACGAATTATTATGCTAAGCCTCACGACTTTCGTTTTGAATGCTACTACACTCTTTTTCTTTCTTCTTCAGCAAACCTGTTAAGTCTTTAACCACCTCATTCAGCTCGTTAATTTCATCGTTAGTTTTAACCTTAACATTATATGGGATTCGTGAAGAAAGAAAAGATTTGATACTCTCTTTTATTTGTACTACCGGATTTATGAAGTACGCATTGATAAAATAGTTAAAGAATAAGATCATAAATACCCCCGCAATGATAGCAATTATAGCAGGCATAATCATACGATAGTAGTTGCCTTCCAGCTTTATAGCATTGTCTAATAAAGCATCCTGGTTTAACTCTGTTATCTCTGAAGCCGTAGCAATTAACGACATAAAAGATTTTTCATAAGTCAAATACCATGCGATACGCTGCTCTCTCTCCTGCTCCATTACCCCAGATACTTTGCTTAAAAATGTCTGATATGTTTGATATTCTGTTTGCAGCTTATTAGCTAAGGGCTCTTCTCCTGCAACAGTTATATTACTATTAATAAAGTCTATTTGCTTAGATATAATAGCTGTATCTTCTGTATAATCGAATTCATGAAGATATAGCTCATCTTGAGTTATATTATATATAACATGATTCTGCCTCATTACAACTTGCTCTATAGTATTAGTCGCGGTAATGGTTTTAATGTTATTGGTAAGCAAGCCCGATATCAAATCTGTCAGTTTAGTCATTTCAAAAATCGCAACAACACCCGATAGCAATAGAATGAAACCAATAGCAACAAATCCTAGTAGTATTTTTTTTCGTATTCCCACAGCCTCAAAGTTTAAATCTCAATAGAATTAAAAAGCTTATAATAAATAATCGTCCATTAAATTTTTATAGCGTTCTCGCTATCAATCAATAAAAATCTTAAAGTCTTTGTGTCATTAAATCTCGTAGTCTATATAAGAAACATATACGTTTAACAACAGCAACTACATTACTAACCATTAAAACGCACTTTTGTTATTTTACTAGTTATAAAAATGCCAAGTAAGTCCTAAGCGCAACATACGTTTATTACGTGGGTAGTGCAAGGCAGAAAAGTATTCTTCGTCAAACAATCCTTGATCAACATGCGACATCTTAACGAAAAGCGTCACTCTCTTCCACTTAAAATTCAGAAAAGCATCAACCATAGGATAATCTCCAATCTTTTTCTCCGTTTGGTTATGGAACAACCCCACAGCTGGATTATATGCAGGAATGTAGTACTTTGTATGGTAATAAGCATCAAATCCCACTTGTGCGGTAAGTACAGATTTCACAAGCACAAACTGAGCATACCATCTGGCGTTTAAGCTGATTTTGGGTAAAGGTAGTACATTTTCATTTCCGCTAATTTGAAATGAAAGACGGTTATCCGCATGAAAAGGTCCGCCCTTAAAGTTTTTCTGAACGTATAACGATGTAATGCTAATCGCATCGCCTTCTTGTGCAGGCGTTGCTGTTTCGTCCATATAGATAATGTTGCTTACAACGCTTTGCTGTAAGCCAACTTCCAGCTTATAATCGGGAGCGGATAATGCTACTTCTATACGCGTATCGGTTGTTTTACTGAAGCCATTATCCCAACGAGAATGGTTACCATAGTATCTCTTTTGAAAGTAATCGGGCTCTTTGTTTTCTAGCACTAAACGCCCTTTTAAATCAAACTGACGAGAAAAGGGATAAACAGATATACGAGCAGATGCATCTACCAAAAAATCGCCCTGCCGATAACCCGAGAAAACATACTCTCCAAAAGCATTCCATGCAAAGTACTTGCTGAAAACTCCGGAAGCACGTCCATAGAGATACAAATCTGTGTAGGAATTATCCGAAACCCCGTATAGAAATTGATCGGGAGAAAAGCCGTAGTACTTACTAAAATCTAACCCAATACCTGCATCAATGGTAGATATGATAGCGGTTGGAGACCAAGGTTGCAACCGGATAAACAGCCTGTTATCTAATGACGATTTAAAGCTGGAGTCTCTAGATTCTACAGGATTAATGTAAAAGTCCTTATAATATAACGTGTCTGAAACCTTATCATTATAAATTCGGTACTGACGCAGATATTGAAACGCATGACCGAAGTACACCATTGTACCCTCGCCCGTTTTAAGAGAATCGCTACGGTTAAATATATGGAGAGGGAGACCATAAGAGTGTGTCAAGAAGTATGCATTGCTACGAAGCCTATTGCCGGCACTTGACAGGTTAACATCAATAATTTCAAAATCTACATCAGGGTCTTTAAGATCGTCATCGTTAGCAATACCACCGTTTTCTTCGTTAGATACCCTGTTGTGAATATATCCGGCATGTGCAGAGTAGCGTTTTCCGGCATACGAGCTGTAAATGGTAAATACCCTGTTATCCGCGCTTTGGTTCTGGTATAACCCTCTGGTACCATAGCGTTGATAGTATAGCCCCACATTCCATTCGGGGGTTATGTTTTGTGTAAGCAGAACCTTAAGGTTATCCTCAGAAATCTTCTTGCTACCCGAGGTTACATATGATAGCATAGAGAAAGACCCCTTGGCATTGTACATGGGAATATTCTCCCTTGTGTACATATAGTCTGAATAGGGTGTAAAGAAAAGCAGCTCATCAGAAAACAATTGTCGCTTAAAATAGCTGTGCGGAAGCTCTGCACTACCCGAGTTTCCCAAGAAGCTTGCCCCTACATCATTTTTAAAGAAAGGGTAATCAAAAATAAGGTTGTTAATTGAGGTATCAACAGGCAAACGCTCCTCCACCACATTAAAGTATGGATTATGCCTCCAAGAAAACACATAGGTTGCTTTATGCCACTCTCCAAACATATACGTGTCTAAGGTTTTTGTGGTAAGAGAATCTGCGGCAACCCTTTTAGGGTCGTCTTCCAGCTCTCCGGTATATTCATCTACATATAAGGAATCTACAGGGTTTGGTTTAAGTATATCCTCCTGCGCTTTTGCCCTAATCGAGGTAAATAGTAAAAGAGCCGTAAGTATGTATAGTAGTCTGGTAATCTTCAATGTTGAACAAAATAAGCACAAACCTACATGTTTTATGCGAATCTGCCAAACTCAACCCCACATAAAACAACGAACAATAACAGCCAATCCGGCTTTGTTAACATTTATTATAATGAGGCATTATTCTGCATATACATTACACAAACAAGAACTACTTGCCCGGTCTCCAAAAGCGCAAAGTATTAGGTTTAGGAGGGAATACGCCATGCTTCACCATGCGTACATCCTCTATGGTATAAAAAAGATTTGGGTCGTAAGATATTAAAATGGATTCTACCTTTTTTATCATCTTGCGAGATGTAACCGTTTGAATGATTGATACCTTTCCGTTAACACCTTCTCCAACTATAAGCGTAACACCAAATCCGTGAGACCTGAGCAGGTTCATCAAATCGTACCCGTTTTTTGGTGTAGTGATACGGAGTAAAAGCGTTCCGATAGCAATACGCTCTTCAATCAGCATACCTACAAAGTTTCCGGTAGCGTAACCTCCGGCATAGGCAATGTATGCAACCCAGTTACTCATATTGCTGAGCAGCTGACTAATGGCAACCACCCATATCAACACTTCAAAGAAACCCAAAAACGGAGCAATATACTTATACCCCTTCGAAAGGAAGATTATTCGAAGCGTACCAAGCGTTACATCACATATACGCGAGCAAAAAATAAGAATGGGTAATACGACATATACAAACGTATCGGAGTGCATCAATTCGCCAAACATAAGAAACGGTATTTAGGTTATTTTGGAACCGAAAGATAGCAACTTTTTAATGAATAATGAATAGTGAATAATTAACAATGATTTATCTTTTGCCAAGCACAGAAAACCAATGACAGATAAAAGCAACGTACAGCTATCATCATAATATTACCTGATGAATTCATCGTATTCAAGAGTTGTGTCCCAGAGGGACACCATATTGGTAGAAGAAACGGAGGAAGAAAACAAGCGTGCTGTTAGGTACGCCATATTAGAATTCATGGCGTACCCGACGGCACGCAGCCTATCTCTTTAGCAATGCTTTCTACCGATATCTTGTCCCTACGGGACAAAGTACAGCATGTGCCTCACATCGAACACTCTTTCTTGCGCGTAGTTCATCATTCTTTTGCCCCCTTCGTTCGGCTCAGGCTGTGCCTGAGTCGGAGCATACAACACAAGCTTAGCCTGAATAAATAATAGGGCTGAGGCAGGAGCCTCAGCCCAACACCAGGCTCTATCCACTATTAATTATTCACTATTCATTATTAATTAATTCTAATAGTTACTCCTGCGCTAAGCCAGTGCTTAGGTTGCTCAATGCCACCGTAGTCATAGTACGATTCGCCAAACAAGTTCATAGCTTCCGCAAAAACCGTAAACATGCTCTTTTGCCACTGAACCCTAAGGTTGGCAAGAAACACCGTATCATACGGTTCTGTAGCACCTGTAGGCGACACGTAGCTACCCATACGGTCGGCAAATGTAAATTGCCATTGTGCCTTTAGGTTTTTAAACCCCAGTAAATGGTCGATATTCAGGTTTGCCTTATGGCGCAGCTGGTCGAGCGTGTAGGACGACCCGCTTACGCCGCTGCTCTTATCAATGTTTATATAGGTGTACGATAAGCCTATGCACTGTATAAAGCTATTGGTATTGTAAAATGAAGGTAGCCATTGTGCCGACAGCTCTATACCGGCAACATCAACCTCTGTATGGTTCATGCTTTGCGACTTATCCTCGCCCTCAATATACATCCAGTCGATTGTATTTCTCCCCATGCGATAGAAAACCGATGCACCTGCTTTTACGCTCGACTTTACATAGCGGGTTCCCAGCTCCACGGTAGTAGCCTCCTCTGGCTGTAAGTCAGGGTTAGCCTTGTGTGTAGCAGTGTTGTAGAAAAGATCGGTAAAGGTTGGCAAGCGCAGCGCCTGATTTATTGCTCCGTACAAAAGAGTGTTATTGCCCATTTGCCAACGGGTATCGAAGGCTAGGCAGACCTTGGTATCAAAATCGCTGCTATGATGTAACGAAGCACCACCTGTAAACCCAAAGCGACCAAACTCTACGCTTTGCGAGGCAAATGCCCTGAATACATTTCTATTTGCGTGTTTGGTAAAGTAAACATCATCCTCAAAGGGAACTTTACGCGGCTCACTCATATCGTAGCCTAGCGTATTGCTATATATATGTTCGTTGCGTAGCTCTGCTGCAACGATAGTAAGTCCTATTTTAGTAGAGAGCTCAGCGTTCAGCTCTCCGCCTGTAGTAAGCGTTTGGTGGTAGTTATGCCCTGTGTACCAATCAGCCCACTCGTAGCGGAAAAGCTCAAACCTATCAAAGTGTTGCCTGTGGTAAGCTATGGCTGTTAAGCGAAGGTTGTTCAGCTGCTTTTGCCAACGAAGGCTTCCCAAGAAAGTACGAATAGCCTCCAGCTGGTCGGGATACTTAAACGAGTAAAAACCGTTTGAGCCGTACTGCTTTTGCTGGTATCCAAACTGTGTTTCAATGCTGCCTATGCCTTGGTTGGTGTACTGCAAAAAAGCAAAGGCTGAGGTATTGGTAAAATCGGTATTAGCTATGTAGCCATCGCTACGTTGGTGGGATGCGGAAAGGTAGGTTTTAAATTTTTTCTTTCCCAGAGAGGCATTTCCGGATATATCCAAATACCCATATTCGCCGCCCGATAGGTAGATATTCGCCTCGTTTTGCAGCTTGGTATCGGTTACAATATTCAGAGCACCGCCTATTGCCCCCGGAGCGCTAAGCCCCTGTAGTACTTCTATTTTGCTGACTGTGCCCATGCTGACCGGAAGGTCGAGGCTGTAGTGCCCCGTTTGAGGGTCGCTGAAGTTTACGCCGTTAAGCAGCACTTGCGTCTGCTCGAAGCTGCCTCCACGTATCGAAACGTCTGCCTGAACGCCTACGGGGCCGCGCTGCCGAATATCTACCGATTGAAGGTAGCGCAACAAGTCGTTCAGGCTTTGTGCCGGAGCCAGCTCAATTTCTCCGTTAGAAAGCGATGAGACGACTCGCACCATATTGGGCAGCGCATCTGCCCTGCGACCGACGACAAGGCTCTCATTCAGCATCATTGTTTTCTCGTGCATTGTAGAGTCAACCTGAGCAAGAACTTCCTGCTTAGCCATCGAGGCAAGCACAATGCCTACAGTTAGCACACCAATTTTAAACAACTTAAGGTTAGTTACGCTCAAAAATGTGGCGTAAGGCTTTCGCGACCACCTGCGAAAACAGAAGCTGTAGCTCTTTCTTTTTGTTACTTCTTTCATTTAGCTATCATTTATGTTGACCGACACCATTGTCGATTGGGCGCAAAGGTAAGCTAAATGAGGGTTACAGGCGGGGTGTTGTATAACATTTCAATGTTTAATTATCAATGTTTAATTATTAGTGATTAATTATTAATGTAGTACCCAATCCCCAAAGGAAACAGTAGAAGTTAAGTTTTTTTGTCCCGTTAGGGACAAGATATCGGTAGAAAGCATTGCTGAAAAGGTAGGCAAGCGTGCCGTCAGGTACGCCATAGATTCTAATATAGCGTACCTAACGGCACGCTTCTTCTTCCTCCGTTTTTCCTACCGATATGGTGTCCCTAACGGGACACGAAGCCACAGCCTGAATAAATAGTTTTGCTTAAGTAAGAGTCTAAGCCGAATAAAGTGGACGTCGTTCCGAACACAGTGAGGAGATTCCTCTTTGTTGGGCTGAGGCACAGCCTAAGCCGAACGAAGGGCGATGCTGCTACTCTCTCCATCTTTATGCTACAAAGATTTGGCTCCTAACGGAGCCTTTTCATTCAGCAAACCAACGAAACGATGTGTTGCTATCCACAAAAAGCCCCTAACTAATCGGCGCAAGCGGGCACCTATACCAAATAGAGGGGGACGTATATTGTATCAGCTGTACATTATTGCACACCATTGCACAAACTACACATGCTATCCTTTTCGTGATACTTGATACGTGTATCGTGCCTCTATTTAGGAGATGCGGCTTCGCCGAACTAACAGCTCTCGCTCCATTCGATATGACACCATATTTTTATTTTCTCAACTTTTAACACTTCTCATTTATGGAATTACTTTTTCTGCTGCATCTAATAGGCAAAGCAAGCGATAAAATGTCGGCATGCTATTTGTAAAGATTTAATTGTAAACCCTTAAATTATGAGAGCACTAATCATGTCACTAGCGTTTATTACACTGGCTTGCAGCTCTGCCAGCGGTCAGTTTTTCTCTAAGCTCATGCAAAACCAAACCAACGAAGCCAACCAAACCGACGACCCGCCAGGCAGCTCGATGGAAAAAGCGTACCAGGTATCGGGCGATATGGTAAAAGACCGCCTACACATAGAAGACGGCGATAACAAGCGTATTATCAACGATATTTCTTCTACCGACTTGGTTGTTATTGACGGTACTTACGATCATATCCACCTAGTGCTTTCTTATCTTGAGCTTCCGTTTGTAAGGTTAGATCACCAACAGCTGCTAACGGCAGAGCTTAAGCCTCACCAAACGGTTTTTGTAAACTGCGCTTCGTCATTTCCTGTTGAGGGAGCACGTAAGCTGGCAACCTTTGTGGCACACGGCGGACAGCTAATCACTACCGACTGGGCGTTGGAAAAAGTCTTAGAGCCCGCATTCCCGGGCGTTGTAGAGTACAACAACAAACCCACTGCCGACGAGGTTGTTCGCATTGAGGTTATGGATAAAGACGACCCTGTTATTAAAGGTTTTTTAGACGAAGAAACGGCTCCTGTTTGGTGGCTGGAGGGGTCTTCATACCCCATCAGAATACTTGATAAAGATAAGGTAAAGGTGCTTATCAAATCAAAAGAGCTGAAAGACAAGTATGATGAAGATGCTGTTCTTATTAAGTTTGAGCATGGCAAGGGTGTTGTGTACCACATGATCTCGCACTTCTACCTGCAGCGCACCGAAACAAAAGATGCCAAGCAAGTTACTTCTGCTACCGGATATATGAGCGCCAAGAACATATCGGCAGATAAGGCCGCCGAATTGGAAGAAGTAATAATACAAAATGAGCTGAATTACGGCGAAGTACAATCTGCCAACACCTCTGCCGAGTTTATTATGCGTGCTGTTATTGAGCAAAAAAAGAGAAACGCAAACAACAAGTAACCTTTCTGCACTTCATATATGATGATTGGTTTTGTAACCCGAATAGTAGGAAAGGTCTATTCGGGTTACTTTTTTTAGTTGGTGAATGGTTAGTGGAAGACTATGAGTGCAAAGGCTCACCCCCTCCCTAACCCTCCCCCGAAGGGTGAGGGAATCTCCCTCCCTTCGGGAGGACTGGGGTAGGTGCCCACCAAAAACATTTAACATTAAAATTTAAGCATATATAATTCTTATAATCTTGATGTTAGCAAAATAGCGCGCCTCTAACTTCAGCTGTTATTTTTTTTCGTTTCAAAAAGTATTTTTCTTATTAACTTTGTTTCCCCCGAAAAATTATTCTGTTTTCTCGGCTGAAATTTTACTCGAAACCATGGCAAAAACATTTAACAATAACCGCCCAAAATCCAGTATTAACGATCTAAGCTTGGCTATAGGTAAGAAACCACCACAAGCGCTAGACTTAGAAGAAGCGGTGTTGGGAGCCATAATGCTCGAGCAAAATGCGTTTATTGATTTACAGGGAATACTTAAGCCGGATAGCTTTTACAAAGAAGCGCACCAGAAGATATACGGTGCAATCCAACGCCTATCGGCAAACCACGATCCGATAGACCTGCTTACCGTTACCGAAAACCTCTCTCAACACGGCGAACTGGAAGATATTGGCGGTGCTACCTATCTTGTACAGCTTACACAGCGCATTGGTTCGGGAGCACATGCCGAGTATCACGCTAAGATTGTTGCACAAAAATTTATTCAGCGCGAGCTTATCCGTATTTCGAGCGATATACAAAAGAAAGCATTTGACGAAGCTGCCGATGTAAACGATTTGCTCGATCAGGCGCAGCAAGATATCTTTCAGCTGGCTGAGGGTAATATTCGCAAAGAAGTTCAGCGTGTAAGCATTATCGTAAAAGAAGCGCTAGAAGAGATAGAAACCGCCTCTGCCCGCAGCGATGGTTTCAGCGGTACACCCAGCGGATTCACCTCTATTGATAGAGTTACGTTGGGCTGGCAACCGTCTGATATGATTATTGTTGCAGCGCGTCCGTCTATGGGTAAAACGGCGTTCGTACTCAGCATGGCGCGTAACATGGCTGTGGGACAAAATATTCCCGTTGCATTCTTCTCGCTCGAAATGTCGTCCGTGCAGCTTATTAAGCGTTTAATGGTAAGCGAATCGGGCATACCGTCAGAAAAAATCAGAAGCGGAAGGCTTTCTCCCGACGACTGGACTCAGCTTGATAAGAGCATCAAAGACTTGATAGAAGCCCCTCTGTTTATTGATGATACCCCTGCCCTATCTATCTTTGAGTTCAGGGCAAAAGCACGCCGTTTGGTCGCTACGCAAAAGATTAAGGCAATCGTTATCGACTACCTTCAGCTGATGACAGGGCCCCCGGATTTGAAAGGGCTACGCGAGCAAGAGGTTTCTGCCATATCGCGCTCGCTTAAGGCAATTGCAAAAGAGCTGAATATTCCTATCCTTGCGCTATCGCAGCTAAACCGTTCGGTAGAAACACGTACAGGTAACAAACGACCTCAGCTCTCCGACCTTCGCGAATCGGGAGCCATAGAACAAGATGCCGACCTTGTACTGTTCATTCACCGTCCCGAGTACTACGGCATAACGCAAGACGAAATGGGCAACCCGCTTCATGGTATTGCCGAAATTATTATTGCCAAGCATCGTAACGGTGCTGTTGGCGATGTTCAGCTACGCTTTGCAAAAGAGCAAGCCAAGTTCTACGACCTAGACGACCAAGAGTTTGATAGGCTGAAAGAAAAAGAATCATCCCAAGTTGTTACCTATAAATCTAAGATGAACGATGATAGCCCATCGTACGAGCAAGATTTCCCTCTAAACATTGATAACAGCGGATTTGACGTACCATTTTAACACCTTTAACCATGAAATAGCCATGAGCAATAAATTACACACCCTACGTAATGATTATCATGGCGTATTCCATCTGACCAAAATGTAAAAATCAAAAAAAATCACATGAAAAAATACTGGCTAATACTATTACTGCTTGTTGCCACATACCCTTCAAACGCACAGAAACAGCAGCTAACAGAAGAGCAGATAGTAAAATTCAATACTCTCGGTATTGTAAACCAACCCATGCGAGTACTATACTGGCTTAACGATAGCCAAGCCGTACTAAGCGTTCCAAACGATAGGGTTAACGGCAACCTATCTGCCATAATGCTGGTTGATGCAAAAAAGAAAACATTTACGCCTTATAAGGAATCTGCACCTCCCACTAGCTCTACTCCTCGCGTAATAATAAAAGATCTTGTACTGCATCTTATTGATGCTGCCAGCGACACGTTTAAAATTGTAACCATAAAAAAAGATATTACCAACCCGCTTCTATCCCCTGATGGTACTCGTGTTGCATTTACCCGTAACAACGACATGTATGTGCTTAATATTGCCGATAAAAAAGAAATCCGCTTGACATTTGACGGCAGCGATGTTATTCTTAACGGATACGCATCGTGGGCATATATGGAAGAAATACTGGGACGCTCAACCGCTCACCGTGCGTTTTGGTGGTCGCCCGATAGTAAACATTTGGCATTTTTCCACTCTGATGATAGCGAAACACCTCTATTCACCATAACAGAAGCCGATGGACAGCATGGAAGATTAGAGAGTCTTCGCTACCCAAAAGCAGGAGATAAAGTTACAGATGTTCAACTGTGGATTGCCAATATAGAAGCAGAGGAGATAGCTGAATCTGATCTCCATTTTTTAGAAAAAAAATACGGTGAGCACTATATAGGTACACCTATATGGCGACCGGATAGCAAAGGTATTCTGATGCAATGGATGAACCATGGGCAAGATTACCTGAAGCTGCTTGAAGTAAGCCCTGAAACAGGTGCCTGTAAAGAGCTTTACAGCGAGCAACAAAAAACATGGATCAGCTTAGATACAGATAATCGCGTTTACTATTTAGAATCGGAGAAAGGGTTTATTCTGCAAAGCGATAAAAGCAAGTGGAATCATTTGTATTTATATGACATGGATGGTAAGCTTATCAACCCTATAACCAGCGGTAATTACTCTGTTAGAAGCATTGTAAAAATTGACGAGGCAAACAAAGTGATCTACTTTACCTGCCAAAGAGATAACATGACTTTTACCGATTTATACAAGGTAGGATTTAACGGCAAGAAGCTTCAACGGTTGACATTCGGCGAATACAACCATGCCATATCACTATCTCCCAAAGGCGATTATTTTATCACTACCTATTCTAACCATTCCACACCTTCAAAGGTTGCCTTATACACTAACAACGGCAAACTAATCACGGTATTGGATGATTGTAAAGGCAGTAATTTTGATAGCTACGAGCTACCAAAAGTTGAGCTGGTAAGGGTAAAAAGTAAAGACGGAAAGTTCGACCTGCCAATGAAGGTAACATGGCCTATGAACATGAAAGCCGGAGAAAAATATCCGGTTATAGTTAGCACGTATGCCGGTCCGGATGCACCCCGCTTACGCGGAGGTTGGGGCTTAACAAATAGCCACTGCTGGTACGCAAAAGAAGGTGTAATACAAGTTACAGTCGATCATAGAGGTAGCGGTCACTTTGGCAAAGAGGGTACCGACTACATGCATCGCAACTTAGGTCACTGGGAAATGGAAGATTTTAAACAATGCGTACAATGGCTGATAGATAACGTCCAAGCCGATCCGGAGAAGGTTTGCATTACAGGTTTCAGCTATGGTGGTTACATCAGCTGCTATGCCCTAGCCTACGCCCCCGAAGTTTTCACTCATGCCATGGCTGGCGGAAGTGTTACAGATTGGTTGCTATACGATGCCCCATATACCGAACGTTTCATGGATTCGCCACAAGAAAACCCCGATGGCTATAAGAGCAGCTCCGTATTCACCCACTTACCTAACATGAAAGGTAAGCTGCTGATTTATCACGGAGAGATAGATGAGAATGTACATGTGCAAAACACCTTGCAGCTGGTAAGCAAGATGCAGGACTTGGGAAAAGATTTCGAGCTGATGATATTCCCATCTGGCCGACATGGTTGGCGAGGTGCAAAACGTGATTTTGAGAACAAAATGAGAATGGAGTTCTTATATAAGTACTTCTTAGAAAAACCCATCCCCGAAATACTTAAAACAGCCGAAAGTGCTGTTGGTGGAGCAGGCTCGTATTAATGTTTAATGGTAAATTATTAAGGATAAAATAGTGTTGTTAATTGGTGAGTATGCAAATTTCTTATACTTTTGTAACCCCAAACCTGCCCAGATGGTGAAATTGGTAGACACGCCACTTTGAGGGGGTGGTGCCGGTTACGGTGTGCAAGTTCGAGTCTTGTTCTGGGCACTAATAGCGTTGATAATCAACGCTATTTTTCATTTGCAGAACCCAATGCAGAACCTTTTGAGGAAGATTAAAAAAGCGACCCGCCATTTTAAAGTAAAATAAACAGGTCGCCGAAACGCTCAGGTTTCCAAAGGTATTTTTATAATTCATCTATAACTTCGGCACGATACCCACCTCTATCTTTTGACAAGGATACAATTATTTTGCTTGTCTTTGTTGTAAAGAACGATGTTACTTCTACTCCATCTTTAAACGAAGAACGAAATAATAAATCGCATCGTAAAGAACCAGAGCTAACTTTTGCGCCAATTGAACTTAATTCAGTAGATGTTACCCCTGTATCTAAAGTCCCCAATGTTTTAAAATTTGGTGTTCCATCGCTATTAACCTTGTCTTCAAGGGCTAGAATTGTTATTGTTTCCCCTAGAACATTGTTATTAACTTTATATTTTACAACTTCTGTCTCTATTATCTGATCAGGTATATCATCAGCAGAGTCCGTTGAACATCCAACCATTGGCAGCAAAAATAAAATGTAGAAAATAATTTTTCTCATGATAGTGTTTTTAGGCATCAACGTTATTTATGTTATTATAATTTCCCTTTAGTGAATAACTTAAGAAATTCTTTATAAGGAACCTCAAAATAAGAGTTGTCAATATCGCTAATGGTAGGATAGCCAAGAATTTCGCCCCACCCAAATTTGAACCTAACTACATCATTTCCATTACTTGTGGTTCTTTTTGCCAAGAGGATAGCAATAACTTGTTTTTTACCTGATGTTTTTGCCAATTTGGAAAGTAATGTGTATAGAAATTCATCTTCATTATAAGCCAAACTTCCAATCCATTTTTCTTCTATACAAAAAGATGTAAGTTGAATTGTTTCGCTGGGCTGAATATTTTTCAAACTATTATATTGCTCTTCTGAAACAATAGAGGCTTCAATAGTTTTATAACTCATCCAGTCCATTTTTAAGTTTGGATATTTATACCTTCCTTTCCAAAATAGTCTATATAATATTACTTTTTGCTCACCCATATATTCAACCATGCCAAAATATATTGACAAGAAGTTTTTGTCACCAAGACCTCCATAGTCAAGAGCGTTACTTTTACTACTCTCCCACTTTCCTATTGCTTCATTTTTTTGCCAAAATTTGGCTTTTTTAAGTTCTTGACTTTTATAGAATAACTTAACCCCGTCTGAATCTACTCTATCTTGAGCAAGAGAATAAAAACTAAAAATCAATAAAACTAAAAGAGCGAGAATCTTTTTCATAATAGCCTTTTTACTATGATTATAATCAAGAGAGGGCAATTTGTTATGCTCCTCACTATTTTTTGGTGTATCTTGAGTTTTTTGCGCGGCTATAGTTGTTGAAAGGAAAAGAAAAGTGTGGGCTTATTCCTTACTAGCTAAGAGGTATCGCCAAACACCTTGTCTCCAATAAGGAACGCCCACACTTTATAAGAATGGGCGTTTTACTTATTGTTTTTTGGAGACGGAAAAATTGGCGATTTTCTTAGCTCAAAAACAATAGCAAAACGCTATTAATTATTTAATAAAAATTACGCCCTAAAGTTAAGTAAAACTTCTTAAGAAGCGTGTTAATCATCATAAATACTACTTTTTCAGCTCAATATACTCTGTGTAGATTATTTGGCTATGTGGATTTTTTGACAAAATTTCTTGGCGAATAGCCTTTGTGCCCCATTTGATAAACCAAAATTTACGAGGTACCCGGTGTACAACTTGTACAAGCGTATCAACACTTCGCACATTACAGGTTACTAACTCATCTCTAATTATTCCCGAAACATAAACCCAGCTATCACTCCAATCAAATTTCTGCACCGGTACAGGCGTTAACTTTTCAATAATTACAGTATCAGTAAGGGGTGCAGATGCTGTTATTTCTGTTTTCACTATGGTTGTACTGGCTGATTCAAGCCGTTTAACTTTTAGTCCTAAACTCTCTACAATCTTTGTCAACTCATGATTGTATTGTTCTAGCTCTTTTTTTGAGAGCGTCAGCTTTTCAACGCTGGCTGCGGATAAGCTATCAGCTGTTCGGTAGAACTCAATGCCGGAAAGTAGAGAACGTTGATTATCGCTTAACCTATTCTTTTCATCCCTCAAGGTTTGGCATCTTTTTATACTTAGCCCTAGTGCAAGGACAGCAAGGACTAATGCGCCTAATAAATATCTTTTCATAGGTTTGCTCTGATTGTTTTGATTACACTCTTTAAAATGCTAGCGTATTCCGGGTCTGTCGCATACCCTGCTTTGGCTATTTCTTCTGCAAATAAATCAGGGTTGTGCTTGACCGTTAAAGCATTGGCGTATCTTTTGTTTTCAAAGAAAAATTTAGCGTGGTCGCTAAAACATTCCTCCGGTGTATCATATTTTCGAAACCAATCTTTAACTCTATAGGTGTACTTCCCGTCTCCTCTCCTTGTGATGGATAGCACTTCGGGAAAACGATATCCTTGCTTTTCATCGCTTAAAACCTCTACCGTAGCTAGTAGCTGCTTCTTGTTTTCAGGCGTTGTTTTACTAGCCTTTACGCCAAAGAACATATTGCCCGGCGCAGATTTTCCCCAGCCACTCTCAAGTGCGGCTTGAGCAAGCGTAAAAATGGTACTAATACCCGTTTTCTCCTCTGTTTGCCGCGCAAAAGGTAAATATGCTGTAACAAATTGTTTTGGTGTCATAACTCTTTTTTTACAGGTTTATATTCGGGCAAAATATCTGCTACAAGAATGCTCTTCTTTGCTATTTTGCCTTTTACATAGTCTAGATTATCGGGGCGGCTATGTGTATACTCTACACATAAAATACCCTCCCATATCCCTTGCTCATCAAGCATTCTACGGAAAACAAGCGTTTTAACCCCCCTCCGATAAGCTTCTAGATAAACTTTATTGTCTTTAATCTCGTCAAGGTCTTTGTAAATCATCCAATCTTCATTGGATATTCTTGCGATAAATCCCGCCCAATCTGACATTTTCTGAAACTGAAAATTGTCCTTTTGAGCAGAAACGTCTCGTTTTTGATGTAACACTTCAAGGGAAACAGAAATATATTGCCGGTCAGACAAGGGATGCGGCTGTATCACAAATACACGGTCGGCGTTTATCTCAAACATCAATTCCCACATATAGCCATACAGCTTACTATATGTATTGCTAAGCCTATTCCGTTCAACCTCAAATTTTCGTTTGTCCTCATCCTCAATTTTTTTAAATCGCTTTTCTTGCTCAAGCTCTTTTTGCTTTAAGCGAGAATTTATTATTGGGAGAACAATTGCTGTTATTATCACACCTAATGCTCCAACAAACGCTGCTATACCTTGCCAATCCATACAAATAATTGTAGTTAAAATTTCTGTAAAGATAATTTAAGTGATTACAATATAATCATTAATAAAATAAAAAAATTAACCCGCCATTTCTTCAAGTTCATTAATCTTACCCCTTATTGCCTGCCGTTCAGCATGAAGAGCGTTAATGTCATACGGCAATACTTCTCCAAGTAGATTTGCCTCATAGCATTTAATTATTTTGTAGTCGCTATTAGATAGCTCTTTTTTTAAGTCCTCTATTCGACTTTTTATGAGATACTGTTCTTGGCGAACTTCCCATTTTTGTTGGATAGTATTACTACTTTCCTCATAATAAGGAGTAGCCGCCTCAAAAATATCAGTCGTTGGCGGGTTGCTCTCAGAAAAAGGCAGCATATTTTCCAAATCTTTGATTCTTGCATCATATCCCGCTTCTAAAGATTTATATGCTTCTGAGGAGTCAGGCAAAGATGCTGCTTGTTGGTTAAATTGGAATAACTCCAACTCCTTAGCATTATCTATGTCTACAACATAAATCGTGTATTTATCAATTATTCTCGCTCTAATATCCATGTTATCTACCAAAATAGTTATATGTCCAATATTGTCCGTCATATACAAACATCGCCGTATCACCTCGTCCTCCTCCGGCACCAACAGATGACACAAGGCTACCATCGGTATGAATGCTCTTCCCATTCCCATACACAGTGACTCCGGCACTGTTCATTCTGCGAATAAAAATAAGTTGTCCGGTTTGTGGGTTATAAGGCAAATAAACACTTATAGCTGAGGAATTGTACGCTGCAACATAGCAGTCCGTAGCAGATAGGTATGTATTAGTGGTTGTTGCATGCAAACAGCCAAAATACAAACCATTTGCAAGCAGCCTATGAAAGTATCCGCCCCATGCCGGAGCGGGATTCAAATTGCTATTTAACGCCATGCCATAAACACCGCATATCGCCCCTTTGCTATTATAGGCTGATTTCTGTAAATCTCCATACCCTAATCCAACAATCGCTCCTTTTAATTCTATTCCTGTCGTTGCTGAAACAGCCTGTATTCCAGCTCTGTTTGCGATTACACCCTGTGAGCTAACATTTGCAACATCGCCGTCAGATGTACTTGCTCTCATATCTCCGGCTTGGCTATCTAGTTTGATTGTCTGTTTTACAGTTGTGTCATCGCCTGATGATGTGTACTTTGATATATCAGAAGCAAACGAAATGCCGCCATTAGCCCCGTCCATTTGAGCCCGGGGTGTTCCGTCTGCTGTGGTGTTCTGAGAGGTTATCTTTCCTGACTTAATAATCCAATCGGCGATATTTGCATTTTCAGCCAAAAGGAGATTAGTCGCCACACTATCAAACTGTGCCCCAAAACCATTCCAAAACGCAGTATCTGTTGGTGTTTTATTGCTAAACCCATCGCCAGCATCTACACGGGCAACGTAATAAGTATTATTATATTTTACACAGTCAATCCGCTTGCTTGTACCATAATAGATGGCAGAACTACTATAAGTCCCGCGAAATACCAAGGCTGGGCTATCTCCCTTATCTCCTTTTTTCCCATCTGCTCCATCTATTCCATCATAACCTGTAACCCTTGTCGGTGTACTCCAACTTTGCAGTAATTCTCCTCCAGCTGATTTTTTAGCTACCGTACACCATAGATACTGCAAAGAACCAGCCGCCGGCATAGTGGTACTCCAACCCACGGGACTTGCAGACGTTGCCAAAAGTGCCGGCGGAGTGGTAGTCGAACCGTTTACAGCGTATCGATACTCATAGTAATCGCCCGCAACACCCTGTGCTATTGGTTGCCAATAAGTGGCGTTTGTTGGCTCTTTTCCCTGCGTGGGTGTCGGATTTATATAACGATAAGAGGATAGTACTCCATTTAAGGCATATACAACTTCATCGCCCTGATAGTATGTGTAAGAGGTATTGTATGCTCCTCGATACACTCCAATAAAGTCCTCATCGCCGCTTGCGCTTTGAACGATAGTGCCTTTTAGCCTCAACTTGCCGTCACCCTTTGTGTTGAAATCGAGATAAGCCTCAGCGTTTCCTACACGGGCGGCGTTATTGAGAAAGTCAATAAAGTTAAGCCCATCAGAAGAAACTACCTTATCAGTTGTTATTCGCCCGGGCAGTATCTCTGTAAAGCCATACAAAGAAACGTAGCTCCGTTCGCCGTCATACTCGCTATTTAAAATACCCACTAATAGATGATAGTAGTCCGCAATGGTTTCTATGCCGATAGCTTGTTCGCTTATATAAAATTCGCCTGTTCCGGCTATTTTGCTTACTTTAGCATATAGATAGTACTTTTTAGTGCCATCTGTTAAAACAGGCGTATTGAACTCAGGAAGCGTCCAAAATCTATACTCATCCACAGCATGGCTTGAGGATATGGTGTCTATACCCAGCGTCATGTGCTGAATAATCCCTGCCGGCGATGTCAGTATTTTAGTTCCGCTGTTATAGGTAACATTATGGGCTTTTTCAACCGGCGTTGTGGTGTTGGTAACGAAGCGGAATTGCAGGCTTTCATCCCCAACAAGCATCGCCATTGTTTGAACGGTTATCGGAGTGATAGAGCCTGTAAAATTTTCAAGCAATGCGTTCTCAAGCAGCGTAATTGTTTCAGCGGAATCTCTGTATCGGCGTTTTGTGAACTGCAAGGCATCTTTATACAGGCTATCAACAAGAACCTCGTTGCTTTCAATCTTTCGGAGGTTGCTAGATATAGTACTGCCAACAACCGAATTAGATAGCTCAATTATAGGGCTGTGGGGATTGTGAATATAGTCTTTTATGCCGATAATACGTATTGACACACCATCAGGCTGAAACTGATTGTCGCTAAATAGAATATATCCGCCTAGCTTAATTCTCCCTCCAATATTTAGCCAATCTTTTTTAGCCCAAATGCCGTCAAGTTCACCTGTGAATGTAAACTTTTGCTCTTCGTTCTCATATAAATACTTTGCCGCTTCGCGGAACATATCCCAACTTGCCCCTGTTTTTGTTATATTATCACAGATGTAAGCATTGGGCATCATCATGCCAAAAACGGCGTATGTATCTGTGGCTATTGGCTTAAAAACGCTGTCGGGCATTGTTCGCCCGTCTAATTCTTGTGGTACAATCTCAAACCGCCTGTCTGCATGTATGTATTTTACCTCAAATTCTTTCCCCGCCAACATACCTGATTGAAAGATAACAGTCATGGTTTCGCCCTCAATGAGATAATTTTCAAAATTGAGGTCTGCTGGGATAGTATTATCTATAAAGTCGTAAAAATGCTTATCAGCATCAACCACAACGACAGAGGTAACATCGCCAACACGGGAGGGATAAATGTTAGAGCAATCAAGGCTATCCTCCCCCTGACTTGATAGGGGCTTATCCACTCGGCGAATTGAAAAGCCGTCTGAATCTGATATATAAGTCCGCCCCTCATATTCGAGCGTTTGATTTTTAGGTAATAATAACTCGTTCGCCCCATACTTGCTAGGGTCAATATTCCTTTCTCCGCCTTGCACAAACAGTATCTCAATAGCCTTACTATTGTTCTCATTTGCTCGTCCAACGCCTGTTTTAAATCCATTCCCGCGCCCATAAGAAAGAGGAAGGGGACTGTCTTTGTTGTATTCGACCTTGCGGAGGTTGATTGTTTTTCCATTAATTTCCCATTCAGTTTCAAACTCGTCCGCCATTTGCGAAAGTGCATCAATGCAATAGGCGTGGTTGTATGAAATAAGCTTCTCTGCGGCGGTTATACATTCACCAATAGACCAGCCCGATTCACGCTGATTAAGATTATCAACCAACATTTTTAAGTGCTCCTGTGGCTGGGCTGTTAGATTGAACTTTAAGCGGCGGGAAGTGGTGTCCTTAAACTTATACTTGCTCAACTTATATTTCGGCGAATCCATAATCAGAGTGTACTCAAAGTTGTGCGTATTGTGCATCTTAAAGTTTTCAGGCTTTTCAAGTGTGTACTCTTCTCCCTCAAAAATACAATACGCCCCGAGTGGAATTTCGAGATGCTGCGGGAGCGAATAATACAGGGTTAGGCTATGGTCGCCTTTTATAGCCCTATACCGGTAGCTATTTTCGTTTACCGGTAAATCAACCTCCGTATTGTCAAAGTATATTTTCATTATGTAAATTGATATATCTTTCCGTTACCGCATTTTGTACTGCGTATAATGGTCGAAAATGGAAAATCTTGCTCATCCACTTGGTTAAGGGCGCTCTTGATGTTTGTCGAATTTGAAAAGAATTTGCCCTCTGTTTGGGTATTACTATATCTGAAATGTATAAGATACCGACCATCTCCGTGTTTTGTCTTAACATCGGGAATAAAATCAAGAACATCAATCTCGCAGTTTACCACATCAGTTATTGATGCTTGAGGGCAGTTAAATATTTTTCGGTCATCAACCCGCGTAATTCCTAAGTCGCTAAATTTTTTCATAATAACATCAGCAATAAAGTTGTGTACATACTTGCAAATAGAGCCAACTCGCCCCAAAACGTCCACTTCTTATCCCTGTAAGCGAGATAAATAAGGGCAGCAATAGCTATAGCCAGCAAATACCAATACCCGCATAGTACCATCCAAGAAAGTGCCGAAGCAGCACATACTGCCGCACTTGTGTAGTGTATTGTTTTTTCGTGGCTCTTAAAGAGAGGAGCAGCCCCAACAAAGCCAAGCCCGCCCCCTGTAAATAATCCAAGAAACTGAAACCATTTACCGTCTGTCATTTCAAACATTATCGGTATAACAGTAAAAGCAATGATGAAACACCATACAGTAAACAGTATGCCTAGATTCTTTCTCAACCTATTCAGCATATAGTAGCTATCAGAAATAGAGTAAGGAACGCCAAATATGTATAATATTGCCGCTATGTATAATGCAAAAATTGCAAACGAAACAATAAGTAGTGTTATCATGACATTGGGATTTCTAGGGTTATTTTTTGGGGATAGTCTATTTTGAAGTCATAGACATCAACTTCCTCGATTGTGGCGAGCAATGCAATGTCTCGCTTATGTTTAGCCGTTACAATAGCAGCCTTGTCAGCGTAACGCTGTATTGAAGCGAGCATTAACTCGGCGTTATCAATAGGTAGAGTAATAACCATACCCGACAAATCAATATCAATGCTCTTTTCTCCGAGCATCTTTGCCGATGAAACGGAATTGCCATAAACAGCCCGCATTTCCTTATCTATCCAGCAAGGTTGCCCGTTCACTAAAAAGCTATTTACTTCATCCGAAGTGTCATAATCCTCAATATCCGATATTTTCTCGTTGATAGCGTCTTTTAGGGTTCTAGCAATACCGAACTGCTCCCGGTAATCTTTATCCACTTGCTTTTTGATGTGCTTTCTTTCGCGAATAAAATCCTCGTATTTCTTTATGCAAGATGGCTCTGCTTGTCCCATTTTAGCAGCGTTATAGTCATTTTGTAACTTTGCCTCATAGTCGCTATCCCACAAAGTTGATAACACCGCAGCCGTGAGCTTTGCCTTAGTTACAGTTGCCCATACCACTACTTCTTTACATTCCCATTGCGGAGCAGACTCTTCTCCGTTCTCCTCGTGGTGCGCTTGTGTTTCAACTATATCCCAACGGTAAGTAAATGAACCGTCTCCGTTTGCCTCATATACTGAGGGCTTAAAATCGTAAAGTGCCATATATTTCCGGTTTAATTATTGATTTAAGTAAATGTTTTGAGTTGCTGTATTTAGCCCAGCCTAACCAGCTACTTATTCTTTGTTTGTAATCATTTTCTGATATCTTATCCTTTTTATTTAGCCGAGCGACAGCCTTACAAAAGTTTTTCTTTATGCTTTTCCGTATTTGCGTATGGGTGTGATAGAACCGAAATCCAACAAAATCAAGCCCTCGAGCATCTATCGGGAATACCTGAAAATTGCCTTTAAGGGTTAAGCAAAGCTGTGTATTGAGGTAGTTGTTAATATTGACAAGAAGACCTTGCAAAAAGGCTTTATCGTTGTGTAAAAACACCATGTCGTCCGCATACCTGAAATAGTATTTTATATGTACCACTTCCTTAATCCAATGGTCAAAATAGGTAAGGTATAGGTTTGCGAAATATTGACTTAAATAGTTACCTATAGGAACGCCCGGTGCACTATCAATAATTTGGTCAAGAAGTTCTAAAGTATCTTTGCATTTTATTTTCCGCCTAATAATATCTTTCAAAATATCATGGTCTATGCTGGGATAGAATTTCTTTACATCTATTTTGAGACAATAGCGGGTGTTTTCAACATCTTTCATCGCTGCCTTAACCTTTACCATCGCCCCGTGGATACCCCTGTTTTTAATACAAGAATAGGTATCTGTCGTAAAAACGGAAACCCAAATAGGTTCAAGCACATTCATTATTGCATGGTGTACAATCCTATCAGGGAAATAGGGAAGCCTATAAATTATCCTTTCTTTAGGTTCATATATTTTGAATATATCATATTCAGAAGTGCGGAAAGTCTTATTTTTTAAATCTTCATGGAGCTTAAGAATATTACTATCCCTATTCTTGTCATGTCGCTTGACTCCGTGAGACCTTAACTTTCCCCGCCTAGCTTTCTCATCAGCAAGGCGGAGATTGTCAAGGTTTATAATCTTTTCGTATATGTTTCCAATCCGTTTCATCGAAAACTTTGCTTTTCTTTTTGGAGTATTCGGCTTAAGCCTACTAACACCGTTTAAGGTTGTTATTTTTTGCCTAGAGGCAAGGTCGCTGCTCCATCTGTTATATTCTTTACCTTTGAAAACCAGAGGTGGGAGCTGATATTCGTATTCGCATTCGAGGGGGTGTTATTCGAATTAGCGTAGCTGAGACCTGCATTCGCCCTGTTATTCGCATTACCGCCGAACAGCACACCACAAGAGCAACCAACCTTTCAAAATCCGTTCGCTTTCGCTTTACGCTGGTAAAAAGCAAAGGCGGGAGCCGACATTCGCATTCGCATCCGAGGGGGCGTTAATCGAATTAGCGCAGCCGAGACCCGCAGACGCCCCGTTATTCGCATAACCGCCGAACAGCACACCACGCAAAGAACTAGCGGTAATAGACGTATAGAAATAATCGCACCAATAAGTAGTTGAACCTCCTGTTGCCACTTCTGGCATAATATCTCCAAATTCGCCAATGAGCATTTCTTTTACATAACCATTAGCACGAGGAAGCAAGCCACGCATCTCATAATTCGTATATGCACTATCGGTAAAATTAGCAGGGTTGTCGCACACATAGACTTTGCTTGTTCCGCCGTCTGCATCGGTCTTAATTTCAATATTAATCCCGTCAGTCCATTTATATATGTGTCCAAAAGGATTTTCAACCCCTCTGTAGCGGTTCGCATAAACGGTTCGCACGGTTCCTGTAAATTCATTCGGCAAATCATACGCAACTTCGCCGGATGCATTACCTAGAGAATTCGTATGTCCGCAAGGAATGAAAGGATAGTATCCGTTAAAGGTGTTCCAATCAGCGCTAGCAACAGTAGTCACACCATCACCAAGCCCACCTTGTGCAAAGCCGTTAGCGTCTTTTTGGGCATTAAACGCGGCTTGACTATTTCTAGTGGCATACTCAATGTAAAAGAGCCAAGCAACGGTTTTGTGAGAGCTGTATAGGTTACAATTCCATTGAGTACCGGCTCCTCTTAATCGGGCGGCACTCCTAAAAGCTGTCCGGCTTTTGTAGGTAGTAGGACGACCCAATGCTGTACGGTATGTTCCGTCCCAATCTGACTGGTTGTTTCCTCCACGATAGTCAACCCCCATATTTATGATAGAGCATAACTTACCTGTGCTGCGTTCAAATGTCGCTTCAAACGCTGAAACATAATGCTTTGGCACAGCGTGATATCCGGGCAAGGGAAGTTCGCTGATTTTTGCCCGGCGTATTGTTCCCTCTGTTTCAAACTTGCGATAATGTGCCGGCACTTCAACCATAACTTGCCCGCGAGAACCGTCAAGAATATGTGCGCCCCAATTTGTTGGATGTAAATACTCAACGACATTTCCGCTATCATCAAGTACGCAACCTTTCATGCGGTTTTGAATAGGCAGGCTCTTATGCAAAGAAACATTTCCTATACGTGTACAAGCAGGCGATGAAACCGTTGTATTCCACTCAATGCCGTAAGCGCATTGCTCCTCTAAGTATGGAAGTAACGCCGCAATTTTACTTTGCTTGGACTCGCCGTCTGTATCTAACACCTCCACAATTAAATCAAGAGGGTTCGTGTCGCCTATATCGGGCAACTCGCTTAATCGTTTTCCGTTGTTGAAAGCCGTGATTATCTCTAATAACTTCGCTTCCTGTTCCGCTGTAAATGCCATATACTTTAAGTTATTTATTAAATGAAACGTAAACTACCATTGCCCATTAGCCGGAGAGAGTTAGATTTTACTTTTCTAAGCCCCGCTGCGACAACGGTTATTTGTATTGTCTGATAAATAAGCGTATTTTCAGTCGGGATAGCATGAATCCTACTTATGCCGGGCTTGTTTACAATAAAATCTCCGCTAGGCAAAACAGACACCGCGTTATCATCGCCTAGAAATAGCACATTTCTTCCTGTATCCGCAGGGAGTAGCGTGTAGCTTATCTTGCCCACAACCTTATTTCTAAATGTTACTATTTTAGGGTAATCAAGGATTAGCTCTTTTGGAATCATCTTATATTCCCCAACAATAGATTCCTCCAGCTCCTCCATACGAGCAATTGTCGCCAATGCTTCGGTTACAACTTGGTTTGCAAAAATTGTCGCGGTGTTAGCTTCGCCTGCTTTTGTATCTGCCAACGCTGCTTTTATATTGGCGTTGTTTGCCGCCTGTGTCGCGCCTGACGCTGCAAGGTCAGCAGCCGCCGCTTTTTGGTTTGCATTAGCCGCTGATGTGTCCGCACGGTCGGCAGCTGTTTTGACAAACTCTAAGCCAACTTTGACACTTTTATTTTGGCTATCAACGCCTATGGTAAACAGCCCAACAAGAGACTGCACAAGTGGCAACTCGCTTATTTTTATTTTTTTAATCGCCATATACTGATAGATTTATTGCATAATCATCTTGTTCTGTGATAATCAAAATATCATCCTCCGAAGCCAATAAGTACTCTTCGCTCGATACTCTAAACGATGTAAAAACCAGCACAAGCGTAAACTCAAACCATATTTTATCAGTTGGGGAGAAGTTCTGAACGGAACAACTTTTATAGTAGCATGGATATTCATAACCGGTTGCATCAACATACAGCAACCGCTCATCAGGACGTGTCAAGTCGAACAAAAAAGCGTTATAGCTAGCCCAAAACTCATCTAACGTTTTAGCCCGCATAAGACAGCTTAGCTTAACTTCTTTCGTTTGAAACGTCACATATTCACCGTCATAAATAGCCCCGCTTTGTGATGCTATATTCTGTAGTAGGTTTTTTTTGACCGCCGGAGATTTTAATATCTCGGCTTCACCCCCTTGTAGCACACATATTCCATAATCAGCCAAGCTGCGCCCATCAAGTTCATAGCCTGTCGGAGAAACTATAGTGCTGTTCGGCTCCTGATATGTATACCCATCAAGAGGAAAATCATCTGCAAACCTCAATGTGAATAGCCCCAGCCTAAAAGCAAGGGATAGGCTTGTTTGATTTACAAGCCTCAATTTGTATGTTTTACTTATCTCCCTAAAGTCAAACGTGTGGTAAGCCATGTCAGACAATAGTTCTACAAAAGCCCCGAATCTCGCATCTATTCCATGATGAGAAAATTTAATGTTTAACTCGCGCGTGTCTAATACAGGAGAAGACAGGTCGGGCTCAATGCCGTCCTCTTCTGCCCAATCATTGCTGTCAATCTTTTTAAGCGATGGGAATGCAAGCAGTTCGTTATACCCGCCGTTTACAATGAAAACACCGTATAACGCATAAGCATCTTTGCCGTCTATGTATAGCTTACCTATCATGTTCTTATCGTGACACCTCTTAGGTTTATGTCTTCAATCCCTGTTTTCATAGCTATAATGCCGCCCTCTATAGCCGCGAGCCGTGACGTATTCGTTTCAATGCCCGCTAAGTGGTTTAGTATTCTTTCGGCGTTTGATTGCATCAATAGCATGGCTGACTTAATGCTCAAAACTGCTTCGTTGTTTTGCTGAGCAAAAGGAACAAGTAACCTCAAGTTCTCGTTTATCTCAAAAGTGTGGGCTTGTATGGCTGTAAATCTTCCGTTAAGTTCAGTTGCCGTGTCTTGCGACATTGATTCAAAGCCTTTAGATGATGTATTTCTTTCATCTGAGGTTTCCCATCCAAACATTGCGGCTAAAGCATCTCGCTCGGCTATCATTGCATCAGCCAAAGACTGAGCCTCATTCTTTAGGCTATTATAATTCTGTTCAATTGTTCCCTCATCCATTACTTGAGCAAATCTTTCTCTCCATGCGGAAAGCCTGCTGGCATATTGCTCTTTAAGCATGGAGTTAAGTATGGCATTCTTTAAATAGTCCTCAAACTGTTGTGCAAAATCTTTTGACTCTGAATCCATGTCATTAAGCAAATCCAAGAAATCATTTCTGAGGGAATCAATATCTAGACCGGTTAAATCTGTCATCTTTTGCTCAATTACATCCAATACAGATGCAACACCATCAACAATTTGGTCGGCATAATCCTTAGTATCACTATCAAGTTGAGAACAAAAAATAGGAGCACTTTCTTTCAGCTTAACAAGCTGGGCTTCTGTCAGGTCGAACAAACCGGTCATTCTACCGCCCATAAGCTTTTTAAACTGGCTAATAGACATACCCATTGCTTTAGCGGCTTGCTCCCATCCTTCGCCAGACATATCATCAACCTCATCATACCCTTTAGAGTGGCTTTTCCAAGATGAACCAGAGTTAAGATATTGCTTACCTAGAACTCGTGCGGCTTCACTTTGCATTTTAATAAGCTCAATTGCCTTGTCGTAGGCAGCATTAGCGGCGTTACCGGTTAAAGACTCGGCTAGCTCAAGCTGCTTTTGAATTACTTTGTCAAGGATAGATATATAGGACTGATAAGTTTCCCTTGTTTTCTCATACTTCTCGGTTGTATCATCTCCGCCGAATAGGTCAAGCATTTTTTGAGTAATCTCTAGTGCCGCGCCTATAATGGCAAGTATTACAGAAGCCTTTTCTACCGCCTTGATAGCATTGGCTGCCGTTACAGCAGTATTTTTTGTAGCATCGATAGCTCCAACTGCAAGGGTTTTAATGCCATCTATCATAGATATAGTACTAGCGGCTATAACGCCAGCAGAGCTAATAATTTCTCCCACTGTGCCGCCAACCGCATCTCCAACCTCTTTAAATTGACGAGAAACGCTGCTTAATGTTTTTTGTAAACGCTGCCATTTTTTGTATGCATCTTCGGGAGGGCTAACATCACTTTTATTATTTTCATCCGATATTTTCTTTTGTAGTGTGGCAACCTTAGTTCTTTGAGTGGCCAATTTTGGGTCGGCTGGGTTTTCCGCCTCCATTTTAGCAAGTTCCTCCTCAGTCTCATTAAGTAATTTCTCTAAATCTTCTAGGGCTAAATTAATGATGCTGTTTACCCATCCCTGAAACTGCTCTTCGCGTAAAGCAAACTCTTCATCAATAGCCACAAGAGCCTTATTTTCTTGGTAGTCTAACTCACCAAGTTGTTCATCTGATGCCCCTGCATTTTGAAGTTTATCGCGGTCTTTTTGGAATTTCTCAATCGTATCAAGCCGTTTCTGATAGTATGTTTGGTACTTGGCAAGTAGTTTATTAAGCTCCTCAACTTCTTTCCTGTCAACTTCTCCAAGGTTATACGTTTTTTTATCCTCTACAACCTTTGTCCAATCTGTAAGAACGGTTGTCTGCTCTTCTGTTAGTTCGCCCTTTTGAGCCTTTCTCCATTCTTTTTCTTTTGATTTAATAAGAGCTATCTCTTTATCATAGTCGAGCTCTATTTGGGCACGGCGTTTTTTGGCACTATCAGCCTCTAAATTAATCCTAGTTTGCTCTATATCTTGTTGTATTTTAAGTAGGTCGGAAGCGATTCGCTCCGCATCATTATTTTTGCTCCTGCCTGTTTCCGTTGACTTGTCGGAGGCGATATCTACAAGGTTATTTTTCTTAATGTAGTCTATATATTTTTGCTCCTCCGCGTCAATCTCTTTCATTCTCTGAATATATGTGTTGCGGCTCGCTTGTAAAGCGTGCATAGCGTTACGTGTGCTTTCAAACCGCTTATCATCCGGTGTTATTTTTAAACCTTTTAGATATTCATACATCTGAAAATCTTTGCCGAATTGCATCTCGACATTCATTTTTCGAGAATATATACTCCCCAACTCCTCCTCTGCAGCGCGGAACTTCAACGATTTTTCAAGTGATGCAATATATTGGTCAATGGCATCCTTATTCTCCATTATCGCTTTTCCCTCCTTATTCAGAGCAACAGTATAACCGGGGATAGTGTCTTGTAGCTTTTGTATTATCTTAAGCTTATCATTACGGGAAATATTTTCAGCATTTAAAGCTGCTCGCATGGCGTTTATTTCGGCAATTTGCTTACCTAACCCTTGTGATATTTTCTCATTGAACTCTTGCTGTCTTTTTCTTGTCTCCTCAAGCCGTTGGTTAGTCTCATCTTGTTCTTTTTTCCACTTTTGATACCAAATCACTAGAGCCGAAATACCCGTAAGGAGAAGCCCTATTCCGCTTACCATTAAAGCCTTTGATAAACCGACTGATATCCCTAATTGTGTATTGAGTTTTGCTTGTGCGGCTTTCCAAAGCTCTGTAGCTTTGGTAACCGTATTCATTCGAAAAGCAGATGTTTGGTGTAGCGTATTGGAAACTTGCTGTAATCCTATTGTGATAGACATTGCCGCTTGCAACTTTGTCTGAATAGCGAGCAGCTTTTCATTATTTGTAGTGAGCAAAGACGCTGCTCCCTGTGTGGCAGTAAAAATGCCGGCAATGCCACTCATGCCGGATAAAATACCTGAGAGTTGAGAGCCTGCGGTAGTTAGATTTTTTTGTTCTTTCTGAACAATTCTGTAAGCCGTTGCTACTTTTTGCAGCTCTTTTTCTAACTCTTTGTACCGTTCATTTTCCTTGTAGTTAGCCCCGTTTTGCTTACTTAGCTCTATGATTTGAGTCATCTCCTCTCGGATTGACCTCATTTGAGTATAGTAAGTGCTTTTAGATTCTGTTGCTTTTTTTTCAGTCGTAGCTAATTTTTGATACTGCTTTTCAAGGTCTTCTAATCCTTTTTTTTCAGCATCAAGTTCAGCTTTTATTTCGCTGAATAGCTTAGAGGCTTCTTTGCGCTGAGAAATAATAAGAGGGTCTTGTGTGCCGATATTTAATTTATCAAACTCGGCTTTAGCAGACTTATACTGTTCTTCAAGGTCTGCAATTACTTTTTTTTGTATATCTATGTTTTCTCTTATCTCTTTTGTCATAGAGCTGCTGGCTTGCTTATAGGCATTATCTATCCTTGCCCCATCAGCAACGGCTTTGTCTCCAATACCTTTAAGAATTTTTATAGCCTCTTCCGCATTTGCTTTTAGCTGGCTATTGTCAATTCCAGCAGCAAGTAGATATTGTTTTCCGCCCTCGTTTTCCATGAACTATGAGAATAAATGTTGTCTAACCAACTCTTTGTTTTTAGGGTCATCAGCGTTAATCACTTCTTTGTTGTCGTTTTTTTCCGAGTCTTTCTTTTTATCGCTATAGCTCGGGATTACGGAACTGTACATAATTACATTAGCATAGCTCATTTCATGCAAAACATAGTCAATAGACAAGTGAAATTCGCTAACAACACCTACTACTTTTGCCCAGATACTATCGTTTTCCCTTTTGTTTGACGAAGTAGATTTATCTCTTTCAGGAAAGTTGAAATGCCGAAAAAAAAATCTACCTGTAATGTTTTAAACAGTTCAACTATTAGTTCGCTTAATTCTTTAGGAGACAGTATTTCCAACAATTCAGCGGCTAATATTTTCTGATTGTTTTTTTCTGTCTTAATTAAACCAAACAGATGTTTTTTCTCTGTTACGAGGTTTTTCTTTCCTAGAATCAGTATTGCAGCAACATCTCCAAAACACTCACAATCAAATGCAGTTGCTAGTACTTCGGGGAGGACATCGCCTGTTTCATCTATGTTAATATTCGGGATTTGAGATATGTATTTTGACACCTCAATAAGAGTAGCTGTTGTTGGCGGAGCAACTTTATACTCTTTTTTGCCAGCCATTATTATTTGAGGGTTTTGTAATATTGTGTCGCAAACTAATTTCTCTGTTGTTGGCTTCATATGATAGTTATTAAATGAGTTGCGGGGAAGTTTATTAAATCATCCCCGCAACAACGTGTTCAGGATTTCTTATCAGACTTAACCGGCTCTTCTTGATGAGCCTTAACATACCCGCTTTTTTGCAGTTCTTTAAAACGCTCATCCGTAAGTTCAACTTCTTTTCCTACTGTTAAGTAGGTATTGGTAGATTTATCTACAAAACTTTTGATTACTATTCCTTTCATAATAGGGATTTTAAAAGATTACTAATTACGGTGCAGGAGCCGTATATGGCTCAAGAAGTTTTCCTGTGGTTGGTTTTAGAGCTTCAAATGTGTATTTCCATTTATGCCCAATATTTGCAGCCCAAGTATCTTCTACAGAAACATTGGTGCGCTTCATAAGCCATCCCTCGTTTGTAGGGTCTTCAGGGGTCAGTCTGATGGCGTATTCTTTGAGAATTAATCCATCTTCATCCTCTATTGGCTTACTAATACCTTTACCTTTGTAAATTTCTAACTCAACGGTGTACTTGTTTTTGTCGTAACGAACATCATACAATTCGCCGCCCTCAATAGGAGCTTCAAGCTTGCTCCCTTTTTCAGTTGTTAATTGTGTGCTGTCTTGTACAGGAGTTGGGATTTCCGACCATGCTCCGATAACACCATCGGTAATTTCTGCGATTTCTATTGTGGGTTCCCCCCAGCTAATTTTTGACATTTTCGTTAATTTTAAAATGTTGTTAATCTAAATCTTAGTCTAATTGATACGAAATGCTGGTTAATCTCGGGCTCCTCCTCTGTGTATATAGTTTGTGCTAAGCTGAACTTGTAGTTTGATTTTTCAGCCGTCAAAGTTCTAACCCATTTATTAGAAGCTACCTCAATTTCAGTACACCGAGTAATATCTCGAACTAAAACTCCATTTTCGTATGCATCGAAGTCTAACACGTAAATATTGATAACAACCGTGCCTGATTGAATTTGATTGTCATATCCTTGTACAAACTTTACAACGGCATCCTCTTTTGTTGAGTCTTTTGGACGCATACCAAACAGATATACTCCCCCGTTAATCAGCGAAGCAAGCGGGCTATCTTTTACTAACCCGAAAATATCATCTTCAATCTGCTGCCCCGTTTTTGTCATCTTTGTATAAATCCAAGTTCCCTCATGATTTGTGGAACAAGTCTCTCCGCTAGAGATTCGGCACTATCCAACACATTATAGCCTTTTGCAGAAACATAGCGAGCGTAATTCATTCCAGCAACAATAATCAAAACAATACCTACTGAATATCTTTGTGCTAGTTCAAGAATAAATTTTCTACCTTCTGCAGCTCCTGTTCCTTTGTCGGTTCCTTTGTCGGCTTCATGTATAACTTGGGTTACTATTTCACCGTTATTGACAATAACATACCCCGTTGAACTTCTTAGATTACCGCTTCTATCTATGTAGTTTCCTCCTAAGCGAGCCTCTGTTAAGCATTGCTCACCGACATAAGCGAGTTTGTTTATAGTGTCTAACTCTATTTTATCAAGTTCTCCGTAGATGTATTCCTCTACAGCTTGCATTGGAGTTATTCGCTTAATAGACATCTACACCACTATTTTTGTCGCTCCGACCGCTTCAAGAAATTCAGGAGGGAACATGATAGAAAATTCGCCAAGTTCTTTTCCCGATACATATCGTAACCTTACCATACCATCATCAATAAACGGCTGTGGTTCGATAAGGATTTCGTAAGATGCAATAGTGAATGTATTCCCGTTTTGTTTGCCTAGATTATTTCTATGATTTACTCTAATATGGCATGGAACAAACTCTCCCCATTCCTCCGTTGGGCGAATAGGCTTGCCGTTATCATTAAGCCCACCGCCTGTTTTGGATTTAGCCGATATAAAGCCGTTGACAATAATCATAGCAGCTCTCCTTTGTACCCATAAGAAGCCCCGGGCAATGCTTCCCCACAATCTTTATAAATAGCAACAGCTTGTCGCCTGAAATTTAGCCTGTCGTTGTCCGTAAAGTTGTACGAAATACCCGCCTGAGTTACATTAGGGGCTTCCGATAACCATTGCAACAAATCGGCTTTTGCAAGCCTAAAATTCGGTTGCACCCGAACCTGCAAGCTAGCTTCTAAATCAAGGCTTAATCCCCTTGATTCCGCTATGTCCTGAATGGTACACAGCGGAATAGGGTAAGCATTAATGCTCTTTAAGGATTGTAGGGTAGTTATTGCCATGACTTACCAGCTAGTAGCGTCTGTTTTTACATACACATTCTTATACGCTGTATCAAATACAGGTAAAGCATCCGCCTCTGCAAGCGTAACCTCTACAAGAGGCTCCGGTGTTGAGTACTTCTTTACAACCGTGTGTGAGCGTTCTGCCCGCATTACTACTTGGCTGTTATCGCGTAGAATATCATACTGCGTAGAACCAAGAGT
>JAVBOE010000109.1:0-6538 GCA_031550925.1 Bacteroidales bacterium
TAGCGTTGGTGTACTCTTAACAACCTTCATAGTCTTAACATTTGCCGTTTTACTTTCTACAGCCTGCTGTGTACCTGAATCTAAAACCCATGTCCCTTTTAAATTCTGTGCATTACCTGCTAATGCAAAAAGAATAAAACAAGCTATACCAATAACTTTTTTCATAACCTTATTTTGATTTATTTAGAAATATTTAATATACTATCAAGCCCATATTACCATTCATATTTACAAAATTACAAGCATATTTAACATGTAATACAATATTTCTAATCAGGTATTATAATACTTGATTAATAAAATAATAATTCATTGACAACAAAAGCATTAACTAATAATACATTAGCTAATATTAGCTGATGTTTGTTTTATTTAAAACTGTTTAAGTGTAGTAAATATCATTGTTTCCAAGAAGCCTGCAGGCAAAACGAAGGCAATATGTGATACATTTTTGTATGCTATCCAACAAAAAAGCCGTACAGATAATCTGTACGGCTTTTATATGCAAAGCATTTAGTCTATTTTTTATCCACGCTAGCCATGTACTCGATAAGCTCAACAGTCTTGTTTGAGTAACCCCATTCGTTATCGTACCATGTAACAATTTTTACAAAATGCTCGTTAAGCATGATACCCGCCTCAGCATCGAAAATAGATGTACGAGGGTCACCGATGAAATCGGTTGAAACTACTGCATCTTCAGTATATCCAAGAATACCTTTAAGTTCACCTTCTGATGCTTTCTTCATAGCAGTCTTAATAGCTTCGTAATCGGTAGCCTTTTCTAGGCGGCAAGTAAGATCAACAACAGAAACATCAGCAGTAGGTACGCGGAAAGACATACCTGTAAGCTTACCTTTAAGCGCAGGAATAACTTTAGTTACAGCCTTTGCAGCACCAGTTGACGAAGGAATAATGTTACCAAATACACCACGCCCGCCTCTCCAGTCTTTCATAGAAGGACCGTCAACGGTTTTTTGAGTAGCAGTAGCAGCATGCACTGTTGTCATCAAACCTTCCACTATACCAAAGTTTTCGTGTAAAACCTTTGCTACAGGAGCAAGACAGTTAGTAGTACAAGATGCGTTTGAAACAATTTCTTGTCCAGTATATTCCTTATGGTTTACACCAAGAACAAACATAGGCGTATCATCTTTAGAAGGAGCCGACATTACCACATGCTTAGCACCAGCCTTAATATGCGCACTAGCTTTTTCTTTATCAAGAAATAGACCTGTTGATTCTACAACGTACTCTGCTCCTACTTCGTTCCACTTTAAGTTTGCAGGATCTTTTTCTGCAGTAACGCGGATAGCCTTACCGTTAACAACAAGCTTTCCGTCTTTTACTTCAACTTCTCCCTTGAACGCTCCATGTACCGAATCGTAACGAAGCATATATGCCATATAATCTACATCAATCAAATCGTTGATACCTACAACTTCTACATTACCTCTTTGGATAGCGGCACGGAATACTAAACGGCCAATACGTCCAAATCCGTTAATACCAATTTTTACCATTGTGTCTTCTTTTTAATGATTAGTTTAATATAACAAATTACCGATTAATTTGTTTATGTTTTTATCTCTTTAATTCGATACAAAATTAAATAATTTCCTTCATTTTCCCTCTACGGAACAAGTACATTCCTAAGAAAGTAAGTAATCCGTTTACTATCAGCAAGCTGAAGCCGAAACCGAAACCAAAGAACTTCTTTCCTGCCCAATCAAGTACGAAGCAAAGTATAGGTGACATAATTGCCACAAACGGCATTGCTTTATCATTAACTTGATGTTTTGTCCATAATCCGAAAAAGAAGAACCCGAGTAGCGGACCGTAGGTATATGCCGCAATCATATATACTAAATCAATTACAGCCTGATTGTTTAAGAAGTACAACAGAACTATGATTACAATAAAGATAATTGTAAAGATTGTGTGCGCTTTATACCGTATGCTCTTCTTTTTAGCATCCGTAAGATCTGTACGCTTGTTGAAGCCTACAAAATCTATACACCACGATGTTGTTAACGAAGTTAAGGCGCCACCTGCACTTGGGTAAGAAGCAGAAATAAGACCTACCGCAAAAATAAGACTAACACCTAAGCCTAAGTATTCTGTAGCAATTGTTCCAAAAATATCATCTGTACGGGTTAAGCCTAACGCTTGCAATCCACCTTTACTATTAACGTACATAGCAAGAACAGCACCAAGAACAAGGAACATAAAGTTTACAACAACCATAATACCACTGGTAGTAAACATATTCTTTTGTGCAGCCTTAATATTTTTGCAGCTAAGATTCTTCTGCATCATCTCCTGATCAAGTCCTGTCATTGCAACAGTAATAAAGATACCGCTAACAAACTGCTTAATAACGTTAGTACCTGCGCCCCAATCCCAGTTAGCCATTTTCATATAACCTGCATCGCTTATTGCTGCAAACATACCACCAAAGCTAAAGCCTAATTCTTTTGCAACATATACCATAGTAACAACAACGGCTAAAAGCATAAAGGTTGTTTGTAATGTGTCTGTCCATACAATTGTTTTTACGCCACCTTTAAACGTATATAAGAAAATAAGCGCCATGAAAATAGCAGCCACTAACCAAAATGGCACATGCATATCTTTAGGGATGAAGCTGAATAACACCAATACCACTACAAATATACGAACAGCAGCGCCAAGTACACGAGACAGAATAAAGAACGATGCTCCGGTTTTGTACGTAAAAAATCCGAAACGTTTTTCAAGATAAGTGTATATCGAAGTCAGATTCATGCGATAATACATTGGCAGCAAAACCAACGCGATAATTGCATATCCGACTAAAAATCCGAATACAAGCGGCATGTAGTAAAAGTTATCTACCAATACCTTTCCCGGAACTGATATGAAAGTTACACCCGATATGGATGCACCAATCATTCCGTATGCAACAATAAACCATGGCGATTTATTATTACCTTTAAAGTATGTATTACTATCAGCCTTGCGTGATGTAATCCACGACACTAAAAATAGCATTGCTGTGTATGCTACAAACACGGCCATTAAAAGTCCAAAATTTAAGTTCATTCCTTAGCTATTTAGGGTTTATATTTATACTCTTATCCTATCTGAAAGGGTTGACGGTTTTTTATCGACCGTCCTAATGTTAGCTCATCGGCATACTCCAGCTCATCTCCAAAACCAATTCCGCGAGCCAATGTAGTAACTGCCACCGAATAGTCTTTCAACTTTTTATGAATGTAATAACAGGTTGTTTATCCCTCCATCGTGGTGTTCAAAGCTAACACCACTTCATTCACATCGCCCTTTGCCACTCTTTCAAGCAGCAGTTCAATCTCCAGTTGGCTTGGCCCTATGCCTTCCATGGGCGAGATTATACCTCCTAACACATGGTAGAGCCCGTTATACTGCTGCGTTTTTTCGATTGACATTACATCTCTAACGCTCTCTACCACACATATAGTGGAACGGTCTCGTCTAGGATTGCTGCATATCTCGCATACGTCTTCGTCTGACAAGTTATTGCAGCAGCTACAGTGTTTAATATTAGAGCGAAAAGCAATTACTGTATTTCCAAATCGTTCAACGTCTTCTTTAGGTTGCTTAAGTATATGAAGCGCTAGCCGAAGAGCGGTTTTACGACCCACACCGGGTAGCTTTGCCAGCTCTTCTACCGCATCATTCAGCAGCTTTGACGGAAGATCGAATGAAAACATTTATACTGTTTATCCCTTATTATATTCGTCAACAGCCTTACGTACCGAACCATGAAGCAGCAACATACGTTTAGCTTCTTCGTATTCAACACCTGTTGCTTCAACAATCATACGAGAACCACGATCTACCAGCTTAGCGTTGGTAAGCTGCATATCGAACAGCTTATTACCTTTTACTCTACCAAGCTGTATCATTGTTGAGGTGCTTATCATATTAAGAATAAGCTTTTGAGCGGTTCCGGCTTTCATACGTGTACTACCAGTAACAAACTCAGGCCCTACAACAGCCTCAATCTTAATGTCGGCCTCTGCTGCAACAGGTGATCCGGGATTACATGTAACAGAAGCTGTAAGCATACCTATCTTCTTAGCATCTCGTAAACCGCCAATAACGTATGGTGTAGTACCCGATGCTGCTATACCAACCAATACATCGTTATCGTTAGGTTTATACTCTGCCATATCTTTCCATGCGCCGTCAAATTGATCTTCTGCGGCTTCTACTGCTCTACGAATAGCTCTATCACCTCCGGCAATAAGCCCTATAATCAGTTCAAACGGCGCTCCGTATGTTGGAGGAATTTCTGAAGCATCAAGAATACCTAGACGTCCGCTGGTTCCCGCACCAATATAAAACAGGCGTCCGCCTTTACGCATACGCTTAACTATTTCGCCTACCAGCTGCTCTATAGCAGGAATACATTTCTCTACAGCCAAAGGCACTGTCTTGTCCTCATTATTCATATTAACGAGAAGATCGTGAATGCTCATCTTCTCGAGGTCGTTATAATTCGAACTTTTTTCTGTTACTCTTTCCATTTAGGTTTGGTATATTCAAGGTTTGTAAAATTCTACTAGTTCGTCAATAGGCGCTTGTATAATTCGACCGATAGCGATGCCTCTTTTTTGTGCTTCTTCTTTTAGTATAGGAAGGAAATGATGTGCAATTGAGCCAACAAAGCCCACGGCGTACTTTTTATAGTCTGTATACTTCATTACGTTGTGCTCTAAAAACTCGCCAAGACAAGTAGCTACAATGTTTCTAATAGTCGCGTTATCTATATTTTCGTTCATAAACTTGGTAAAGCTGGCTAAGTAGCGACTATTGTGCCCCTGACGATATACCTCTTGTATAATCGTTGCCATAGTGAGCGAGTACTCTTTTTGCAGCTTATTATGGATATCTTCGGGTAGTCCGCGTTTTAAATATGCGTTAAGTAGCTTCTGCCCCATAGCGCAACCGCTACCTTCGTCGCCAAGTATATAGCCGCCCGCAGGTACGTTATCTATAATTTTATTACCATCGTAAAGACATGAATTTGAACCTGTGCCTAAGATACAAGCAATGCCTGCCTCTTTACCGCAAATAGCCCTTGCCGAAGCCAACAGATCAGAGTATGCTTCTACCGTTTCTGCTTCTGTAAATATACTACGAAGCACACGAATCATCATGTTCGTAAGCTCTTCGGTGGCAACGCCTGTTCCGTAGTAATATATTTGCTCAATGGATGCTTTAACCTGAGGTTTTACGTTGGTGCTGATTTCAGTATAAACCTCCTCTTCAGTTCGTTGGGCAGGATTGATACCTATTGTTTTAATCTCATCTACTTTTCCGTTGCTGTGAATAACGCGCCAATCTGTACTTGTGGAGCCGCTCTCGGCAATTAATATCATAGGTCTCTATTTTTTGGTAAAACATACAAAAATAGAGAAAAATAGCAAGCTAGCAAAAACGATTTATAACAGCCTATAAATTAAGACTATTTGATAGTTTGCCAAGTTTCCGTACATATTTATGCTAGCAATGCATTACAATTTGAAACATCTTATAATGCCATCAAGGCTTCTATTACACAATATAAGGAATAATTTATAGCTAATAGGAATTATTGATAGTTCAATAACAATATTATAATCAACATATTACGTCAGCATCATTTCCAAGGTTATTTTTTGCCAGCAGAATAAGCTGTATTTTTGTTACATACACATAAACCATAATTAATAAGGATATGAAAAAAAGGACTATACTTTATTTTAGCCTATTATTTTTGGGCCTTAATGTTGTGGCCTGTAACAATGCGCCTAAACAGAATGATACAAAAGAAAAGATAAACACTCCCGTAAAGGGAGGTGATGAAGTAAACGTAGTACTAAAAGACTATGGAGCAGAGCCTACAGTACTTAATATTGATGCATATACAACTACAAACGATGATTTTAGAGTTGTTCTATGGACGGGAAAGAACCTTCAGGTAACGTTAATGTCCATTCCTGTTGGTGGGGATGTTGGATTAGAACTTCATCCCGATGTTGATCAGTTTTTACGTATTGAAGAAGGAGAGGGTAAGGTACTAATGGGAGATAGCCAAGATGCTCTTACCTTTACCCAAACAGCAAGTGCTGATTTCGCCATATTTGTTCCGGCCGGAAAATGGCATAACCTTATAAATACAGGAGATACACCTTTAAAAATATACTCTATTTACTCTCCACCCGAACACCCGCATGGAACTATACACAAAACACAGCAAGAAGCAGATCATAATCATTAAGATATAAAAGCAAAAACGGAGAACCTAACTAAAGTTCTCCGTTATGCTTGCTATAGTATGGAAGAGGTTTAACACACAGCAGAAACATCTCCGCTAATTCTTCTTTTCAGATTTACTTTTCTTCTTAATTATTATTTAGACCAAAAGAATTAGAGCCTAAGTAACTGTTTAAATTTTACTCGCTATTTTTGCTTGATACTGCTAAAGCCTTTATAAACCTGCTGCTATTATCTTTTTGGCTTTGCGATA
>JAVBOE010000095.1:0-19600 GCA_031550925.1 Bacteroidales bacterium
TACTAAAAAACGCAGGACTAAATGTAGGGCTTGCCGGTAATGTTGGCAAAAGCTATGCGCTACAGGTTGCCACCGAAAAGCATGACTACTATGTATTAGAGCTAAGCAGCTTTCAACTCGATGGAATGTATGAGTTTAAGCCCGATATTGCCGTTTTACTAAATATCAGTCCTGATCATTTAGATAGGTACGAGTATAAGCTGCAAAACTATGTTAACTCTAAGTTTCGTATCACTCAAAACCTGAATAAGGAAGATTGCTTTATTTTTTGTTCTGATGACGAAATAACAATGGGACACCTTGAAAAAATTGTACTTAAAGCAAAAATGCTTCCATTTTCTCAGCTACAAGAAGTGCCACAAGGTGCATTCTTAAGTGGAAATAATATGGTAGCGCGATACGAAGATTCTTATTTCAGCATACCTCTTGATGAACTATCATTACCCGGAAAACATAATGTTTACAACTCAATGGCGGCTGCTATTGCAGGGCAGATTCTTGATGTTCGTAATGGAGTAATTCGAGAAAGCTTAATGACATTCAAAGGTGTTGAGCACAGGTTAGAAATGGTACTAAAAGTTCGTGGAGTAACGTTTATCAACGACTCTAAAGCAACCAACGTAAACTCAGCCTGGTATGCTCTCGAAAGCATGAAGACTAAAACAATATGGATTGTTGGAGGCATTGATAAAGGTAATGACTATTCGGAGCTAAAAGATCTTGTAAAAGAAAAGGTAAAAGCCATTATCTGCCTAGGTGTGGACAATGCGAAAATCATTAATGAATTTAAAAACATAGTCCCTACTATCATAGAAACACGTTCGGCAAAAGATGCTGTGCAAAAAGCATACGAGCTAGCCAGCCCCGAAGAAACTGTACTGCTTTCGCCAGCATGTGCCAGCTTCGATTTATTCGAAAACTATGAAGATAGAGGCAGGCAGTTTAAAAAAGCAGTAAGAGAACTATAAAAGATATATTAAACAAAACATAGCAATGGCAGGCGCATTTAGAAGAAGCATAAAAGGAGATAGAGTAATATGGATGGTAATAGTAATGCTATTCCTATTCTCTATCCTTGCCGTATACTCTTCATCTAGTAAACCATCGGGAGCAGAAATGTTTTCAACGCTTTTAAAGCAGTCTGCAATAATAATGTTTGGTTTTTTGATTATGTATATCTTTCATAGCCTTCCCATATCTATTTATCGGAAAATTGCTATAATCGGAATGGTTATTTCTATAATCTTGCTACTATATATGTTTGCTTTCGGGGTAACTATTAACGGGGCAAAAAGATGGGTAAGCATATTTGGCATCACGTTCCAGCCCGCAGATGTAGCCAAAGTTGCCATCGTGCTATACTTAGCCAAAGTGTTCGAAGAAGGTAAGCTTAACAGCTATAAAGAAATATTTCAAAAGATTGTTGCACCAGTAGGAATAGTATGTACGCTACTACTTTTTGCAGATGCTTCTACAACAATACTAATTGCCGCTGTTTGTCTATGTATTATGTTCTTTGGCGGTATTAAAATGAGGTATATCCTCACCACTATAGCTGTAGCAATAGCTACTGTTTTTGTAATTTATGCTTTAGATAAAACAGTACTCCCAAAAAGTCGTCTTACCGAGGCTTTAAAGCGAATAGATACATTCTTCCTTACCGATGAAGAAGCTGCAAAAAATCCTGATGATGTTTACCAGGAGACACAAGCAAAAATAGCCATTGCATCCGGAGGTATTGTTGGTAAAGGTCCCGGAGGTAGCACTCAGCGCTACTATCTGCCATATGCCTACTCTGATTATATCTATGCTATCATTGTTGAAGAGTATGGATTATTTGGTGGAATAATAATACTTATGGGCTATTTGTGGCTACTATATAGGGCTGTTGTCATTGCAAAAAAATGCTCGAAACTCTTCCCTGTTATACTTGTGCTTGGCCTTTCACTTTTTATTGTTTTCCAGGCAATAATACACATGGGGGTATCGGTAGGATTATTTCCTGTAACCGGAATGACGTTGCCATTTGTAAGTCATGGCGGAAGCTCTATAGTATTTATGAGCATTGCTATTGGGATAACGCTGGCAGTAAGTAGAACTGCCGATAATCAAGAGCTGTCGCTGATAGGAGTAGAACAAGACAGTGATGATACCAACACGCAAGTTCAAAAATTGAAAGTATAAAATGAATAAGCAGCTGAAAATAATAATTAGTGGTGGCGGAACAGGCGGGCATATTTATCCAGCGGTATCCATAGCCAACGCGCTTCAGCAAAAAGTAGAGAACATTCATATACTTTTTGTAGGTGCCGAAGGGCGTATGGAAATGGAAAAGGTTCCTGCTGCGGGCTATAAAATTGTTGGTTTACCGGTTGTTGGACTTCAACGCAGGCTAACATGGAAAAATCTGCTTCTTCCATTCAAGCTGCACAAGAGCTTAAAATTAGCAGGAAAGATTCTTAAAGATTTTAAACCTGATGTTGTTGTAGGTGTTGGCGGATATGCTAGCGGACCTGTTTTAAGAAAAGCATCGAAGTTAAAAATCCCGACCCTAATCCAAGAGCAAAACTCTTACGCAGGAATTACCAATAAGCTGCTAGCAAAAAAGGCTTACAGGATTTGTGTTGCTTACGAAAACATGGAAAAATTTTTTCCAAAAGAAAAAATCATGTTAACCGGCAATCCTGTGAGGCAAGATTTAAATAATATTCAGGTCTTAAAAAGGGAGGCCTTAAACTTTTTTGGTTTAGATACGACCAAAAAGACTATTCTCTTATTAGGTGGAAGTCTTGGGGCAAGAACTTTAAATGAAGGTATTACCAACGGATTCGATACAATAGAAAAAAGCGGCTATCAACTATTGTGGCAGACAGGAAAAAACTACGGAGAAAAAGCAAAGCAGCTGGTAGCTGACAAGGCAAGCAATAACATAAAAGCGCACGATTTTATATACCGCATGGATTATGCTTATGCTGCAGCAGATGTAGTTATCAGTCGTGCAGGTGCTGGAACTATATCAGAACTTTGTGTAGTAGGTAAGCCATGTATTCTTGTTCCTTCTCCAAATGTAGCAGAAGATCATCAAACAAAGAACGCACAAGCACTAGTAAATAAGAAAGCTGCAATAATGGTTGCCGATAATGCTGTTGAAGAAAAGCTCTTAGATACAGTGTTTGAACTAATAAAAAACGAACAACAAATAGCTGAGCTAAGCAACAATATTAGTAAGCTGGCGATGCCAAATGCGGCAAACATTATAGCCGATGAGGTGTTAAAGCTAGTAAAGTAAATAAAAGTATATAATGAATAACGTTTATCTTATAGGAATTGGCGGAATCGGTATGAGTGCTTTAGCTCGGTACTACAAGCATGAAGGATTTGCTGTAGCCGGCTACGACCGTGTCGAATCTCCTCTAACCAAACAGCTGGAGGCTGAAGATATACCTATTCATTATAGCGATGATATCGCTTTAATACCCGATCAATACAAGTCCGGAGCAAATAATGTTTTAGTTATATATACACCTGCTGTTCCAAACGATCATTCCGAGCTACAATACTATCGCAATAATGGCTATGAAGTAGTAAAACGCTCGGCTGTATTAGGCTTAATTGCTAAACAAAAATATACATTAGCAGTTGCTGGTACACACGGAAAAACAACAACCTCTACCCTGCTTGCCCATTTACTTTCTGTTGCAACCAACGGGTGTACTGCTTTTCTTGGTGGTATTTCTAAAAACTACCACACAAATTTACTTTTGAGCAAAAGCAAGTATTTGGTAGCAGAGGCTGATGAGTTCGACCGTTCGTTTTTACAGCTATTCCCACAAGCAGCTATCATTACCTCTGCTGATGCCGACCATTTAGACATATACGGAACAGACGAAGAAATTAAAAAAGCATTTGCCGAATTTGCATCACAGATAACACCAAATGGTCTTTTAGTAATTAAAAAAGGTGTAAATATTAGCCTCCCAACAAACGGACAAACCATATATCGCTACTCTTACAATGAGCCATGCGATTATTATGCATCAGATATTACGCCATTAGGAAATGGTCATTTTAAGTTCAATATCCATACGCCAAGTAAGGTAATAACAGATTGTACGCTGGGAATACCCGGCTGGATCAACATAGAAAATGCTGTTGCAGCAATAGCATTAGCACTCAGTGTTGGTGCCGATGAGAACAAGCTAAAAGAAGCGTTGGCCAGCTTTGCAGGAGTAGAACGTCGCTTCGATGTTCAGCTAAATACACCTGATATAACATACATTGATGACTATGCGCATCATCCGGAAGAGCTAAAAGCAGCATTAAGCTCAATCCGGCAAATGTTTCCGGAACGGAAGCTGACAGCTATTTTTCAGCCTCATTTATACACACGTACACGCGATTTTTATAAAGAGTTTGCCGAAAGCTTAAATGTAGCAGATGAAATAATTTTGCTGGATATCTATCCGGCGCGAGAGCTGCCAATAGAAGGAATAACATCACAAATTATATACAACAATATAACAAATAGCCATAAACAGCTGTTAGCAAAAAGCGAGCTACTGGATGTTATAAATAAAAAGGATATAGATGTACTTGTAACTCTAGGTGCAGGAGACATTGATCGTTTTGTAAAACCAATTACTGCTATACTAAAAGAACGCGTAGTATAGTGATATTTATGAACGTAAAAATAAAAATATTACTCTCATTTTTGGCCGTAATGGTGGCGTTGATATACTTTATCATGTCGGGTCATATTATTAGCCAAAAGGAAAGTGAGCAACATTTTGTCAACTTCAACATTAAAGTAAGTGATGACAAAGCGCGCTCGCTTGTAACCGTAGATGATATAAAAAGTATTCTACATAGTAGCGCTATAAGCGTGTCTGGAAAACCAATTTGCGACATTGATATCAATGAAATAGAAAAATTACTTCTTTCAAAAAGCTATATAAAAAAGGCGGAAGTATATGCTGATATAAACGGAATGATAAACATACAAATAGAACAACGTAAGCCTATCATTCGAGTAAATACAAGAGGTTTGGGGTTTTATATGGATGACAACGGATATGTATTCCCACTTTCAAAAAGTTTTACCGACTATGTTCCTATAGTAACAGGAAATCCTCCTATACCATCCTCATTGAAGTATAAAGATTATATTCCAAAAACGGAAGATGCCAAATTTTTGCAAGACCTGCTCGTTTTTGCTCATTTCTTGCAAAACGACTCATATTGGAACTCTATGATAGAGCAAATAAACATAGTCAATAAAAACGATATAGAGTTGATAACCCGCGTGGGATCTCAGGTAGTTAAGCTAGGGAGTTTTGACGATTTTGAATATAAGCTGCACAAGCTGGATGTTTTTTATCGTAACGGAATGCCCGCTGTTGGCTGGAATACCTATAAATCAATAAATCTTGCCTATAGCAATCAGGTAGTTTGTAAATAGTAGAAAATAGTAAACAATAAAATATAAATAAAATGGAAGAATACATCGCAGCCATTGACCTTGGAACAACAAAGATTGTTACACTGGTAGGAAAAAAGACCGAATCGGGACGATTCCAGATCGTTGCCTATAGCGAAGTACCATCGTCGGGTGTTAACCGTGGCGAAGTACAGAATATTTTACAGGTAGTAAATGCTGTTCAACCTTTGATTGAAGATGTACGTCGTCAATCAGGGGTAAACTTTACCGAAATATATGTCGGTATCGCTGGTCAACACATTAAATGCGTTGAAAACCGCGCTGATGTTATCAGGAACAACAGCTTCGATGTTGAAATAAGTGAAGAAGAAGTTCTCAAGTTAGAAAGGAGTATATACGAAATTCGTATGGATCCGGGAGAAGAAATTCTTCATGTCATTCCTCAAACTTATAATGTAGATGATAAGATAGGCGTTTCCGATCCTGTTGGAATGCTAGGAAAACGCCTCGAAGCTAACTACCATGTAGTTATTGGTAAGACAATTTCTGCCGAACATACAGAACGTTGTATCAGTAACATTGGATTAAAACTAAAGAAGCTGATTTTAGAACCCATTGCTTCTGCTGCTGCCGTTCTTACAAACGATGAAAAAGAAGCAGGTGTTGCAATGGTTGATATTGGTGGCGGAACAACAGATGTAATTGTTTACTATGATAACGTTGTTCGCCATACAGCTGTTATTCCTTTTGGAGGAAACGCTATAACCCACGATATTAAAGAAGGTTGCGGAGTGCTGTTGCGTCAAGCAGAACAGATGAAAGTGCAGTTTGGCTCTTGCTTTGGGGATTTGGCTGCAGAAAACAAAATCATTACTATCCCTGGTATCAGTGGCCGTGAACCTCGCGAGATTTCGTTCCGTATGCTTGCGCGAATCATCGAAGCTCGTATGGAAGAAATTATTGGTGCGGTTATTTACGAAATAGAGCGTTCGGGCTACCTTAAAAAGCTCAATGCCGGTATAGTTTTCACCGGAGGAGGATCGTTCATCAACCATCTTTCGCAGTTTGTAAAATATAAAACTGGTTTAGATGTACGCATTGGTAATCCTCTATATCTCACTACAGACTCAGGACAGGAACTTTCACGCCCAACTTTCTCTACGGCAGTTGGTCTTATTATGAAAGGTTTTGAATACAATAAAGAAGAAAAGTCTCGTAAAATTACAGCTGAAGAAAACAGCGAAAAGCGAGAAGTTGAACTGGATGTAACTGTTGGTGAATTTACTGAGAAAAAAAAGAAAGAAGACGAAGATGGAGATGAGGATGAAGAAGTATCGACATCTAAGAAAAATCCGATTCAAAGAGCTATCGATTTTATTAGAGATGGTTATTTCAACGAAAAAAACGAAAAAAATAAAGTATAATAAATACCATGGAAGAGATGAACGAGTACATTCCTACGGATTGGGATACCAAGAAAGGTGCTATTATAAAAGTAATAGGCGTTGGCGGTGGTGGAAATAACGCTGTAAACCACATGGCTAATATGGGTATCAAGGATGTTGATTTTGTGCTCTGCAATACAGATGCGCAAGCTCTGCGCCTAAGTCCTATTGCAAACCGCATACATTTAGGAGCAACTCTCACTAAAGGTCGTGGTGCAGGTTGCGATCCTGAACGTGGCAAACAAGCTGCCGAAGAAAGCCTTCATGATATACAGGCAATGCTGGAAGATAATACCGAAATGGTATTTATCACTGCAGGTATGGGAGGAGGAACAGGTACCGGTGCTGCCCCCGTAATTGCTCGTGCCGCAAAAGAAATGGGAATACTTACCGTTGGTATCGTAACGTTTCCTTTCAGAGATGAAGGTCTCGCCTTTACACGCCGCGCTATCGAAGGTGTTAAGGAGATGAGAAAGTATGTTGATTCGCTACTCCTTATCAACAATGATAAGCTGTACGAAATGTATGGCATGCTATCTGTTCGCGAAGCGTTTAAAAAAGCCGATGACATTCTATCTATTGCTGCTAAAGGAATTGCCGAAATTATTACTAATCCGGGATACATTAACGTGGATTTCGAGGACGTAAAAAAAGTGATGAAAGATAGTGGTGTTGCTCTAATGGGAACAGGTATTGCGTCCGGCGAAAACAGAGCGCTGGAAGCCGTTAACAATGCTCTAAATTCTCCTTTATTGAATAATAATTCTATCTCGGGCGCACGTAATATTCTAGTAAATATTACTTCGGGAGAAGAAAATGAAATTACTATGATGGAGTTAGGTAGCATAATGGAGCACATTCAACACGAAGCCGGTTCTATAGAAAACATGAAACGTGGTGTTGTATATGATGCTTCTTTAGGCAATGCTATTAGTGTAACTATTGTTGCAACGGGCTTTAGAGTTGCAGATATTCCGGAGTTGGATATGTATGATCTAGATGAAGTTAGTAACATACCTTCTGGAACCCCTAAAAAAGAAGTGGTTACATTAGAAGACTCGACTGTAGTGCCAAAGCAAAATCAACAATCGGAGTTGTCATTTGAAGTAAGTAGCATAAGCTCTGAAACCATTTTACAACATGAAGAAAATCCAATTATTGAAACCCCATCTAAGCCTAGCGACTACAAGGTAAAAACTGTTCAGAAAGGGCTTACAGGCATGAGAAAGGAAGATATTAACTACATGGAAGATGTTCCTGCTTATAAACGTAAAAATATTGCTATAGATACCGATACCATCCATTCTACAGAAGAAGGTATATCCGACAATACGCTAGAGGAAGAAGAAGGTACGCATCAGCTGAAAAAAAATAACTCTTTTTTAAATCCTGGTGTTGATTAATTACGGTATTGTTAATATAAATAAAGCCTCTGCGGATATTCTGTAGAGGCTCATTTATTAATGAATTTATGAGATTAAGAAATAATAATATCAGAGAGCGCATCAAGGGTTCTTTTATAGAGCTGCTTGATATCAACTTTATTGAAAGCGACAACAACGAAACTCTTGAAGCTACAATGCTTGTAAAACCTGAATTTTCTCAAAGCAGCAAACGATTACATGGTGGAGTAACTATTGCGCTAGGAGAAACAATAGCAGGCATAGGTTCTAATAATATTTGTGCTGAAGATGAACTTTGTGTCGGACTACAAATTAGTGCAAACCATGTGTCAGGCGCACAGCTGGAAGAAACCATAAAAGCTATAGGAACATTGATACACAAAGGACGTAGTACCCACGTATGGAATATAGATGTTGTGTTAGAATCAACAGGAAGGTTGGTCTCAACTATTCGGGTAATAAATTCCGTGCTAAAAAGAAAGCCTTGATTTTATCAAGGCTTTCTTTTTATAGCTTAGTAAGGTCTTTCGTCTTTGCCCTCGTAGTAGTTTATAAAAGCGCGGTTTACCGTTCGCATACCTCCCGGTGTGGGGTAGTTACCGGAGAAGTACCAATCACCGGTATCATTGGGACATGCGGCATGTAGCCCCTCTAGCGATTGGAAGACCAGCTCTACTTCCGCTTTTACATCTTCTTGTGTAAGCATTTCTGCCATTTTACGAGAAATTTGCTCTGCTGTAAACGGCTCGTATATCATTTTTACGCAGTTCTCTATTTTTTCATTAGGTAGCTTCAGCTGACGCTTACATTCAGCATAAACCTTATCTATTAACGACGATTGTCCACTCTTCTTAAGCAACTCTATTGCTGCAAGAAAAGCGGCAAACTCGTTCATACGGCTCATATCTATGCCGTAGCAATCGGGGTAGCGAATTTGTGGGCAAGAGCTAACAATAACTATCTTTTTCGGTTCTAACCTGTCAAGCATCCTGATGATACTTTGCTTTAATGTAGTACCACGTACAATAGAATCGTCTATTATTACCAGATTATCTATTCCTCTACGAATAACGCCATAAGTAACATCATACACATGCTCTACCATATCGTTGCGCGAATCGCCTTCGGTAATAAACGTACGCATCTTAGCATCTTTCACAGCTAACTTCTCTACACGAGGACGCTCCGTAATAATATCCCACAGTTCTTCGGACGAGAGCAGCTTATTGGCCTGCATAATACGACGATGCTTTTCGTGCAGCATATAATCTTCTATACCCCTTGTCATACCATAGAATGCCGATTCTGCTGTATTAGGTATGTATGAAAATACAGTGTTTACGATATCATAATTTATCGCTTCCAGTATTTTCGGAGTAAGCTGTTCGCCTAAGCGTTTACGTTCTCTATATATTGATTCATCAGTACCTCTGGAAAAATAAATACGTTCAAACGAGCAACCTTTATGTTCTTTTTGCTCTCGTATTTGCTCTATGCTGATCGTATTATCGTTTTTTATAATCAATGCGTGAGCCCTTGGTATCTCTTGTATATCGGTAGCATTAAGGCGAAACGCTGTTTGAATAACAGGGCGCTCTGATGCAACTACTACCACCTCATCATCCATATAGTAGAATGCCGGACGAATACCATTAGGATCACGAAGAACAAAGCAATCGCCGTTACCAACTACTCCACCAATAGTATATCCACCATCAAATCGGCATGTAGCATTACGTAAAATGTCTGCCACATCCAGCTCTTTTGCCACATGCTCTGCTATCTCTTTTTTCTCCAGACCAGCCTCTTTATAGTGATGATAAATGCGCTGATTTTCTTTATCAAGGTAATAACCTATCTTTTCAAGGACAGTAACGGTATCGGAGCGATCTCGTGGTAGCTGTCCGATCTCAACTAAATTATTAAATATCTCTCCGGCATTAGTTAGGTTGAAGTTTCCGGCCAATACCAGATTTCGTGAAAGCCAGTTATTAGAGCGCATCACAGGGTGAACATACTCTATAGAACTTCCGCCGTATGTACCATAACGCAAGTGTCCCAAAAAAATCTGTCCCATGAACGGACGGTTGCTTAGCTCTTCGAGCGATTTAGCCGAAGCTATATTCAGCTTAGCATTTATATGATCAAAGACGTCGCGGATGGGAGATTTAGAATTAGAGCGGTACCTATCAATGTAAGGCATTCCGAGCTGCGGGTTGAGCTTTAACGATGCCACTCCTGCCCCATCTTGCCCACGATTATGCTGCTTCTCCATAAGCAAGTACAGCTTCTCAATGCCGTAGGTAGCTGTACCGTACTTTTCTTTATAATAGCTAAGCGGTTTACGTAACCTAATTAAGGCAATACCGCATTCGTGTTTAATACTATCACTCATTGCTATTTATCGGAGGGAAATGTATTTTTTCTTTTACAACGTATGTGTTAGAATATTCGCCTTTATAGTCTATGGCCAGCTGGTTTTGAAACTTTGTAGCATCATCAACCGTTCGGAAATCTCCGACTGTAACCATAAAATAAGGGTTTGTATATGAACGATATGCCCCAACACCGGGATAACGCTCTTTAAATCTTTCTGCAATTTGCTCTGAGCGAGCTCGCGCATTTTGGTCATTATCGCGATATATTCGTATCCGGTAACCTTCAAGCACCTGATTTCGCTGGTTAGATAAAGCATTTTGTTCCAGCATGCGGTCAATTGTACTACTTTGATTTATACGAATAGTACCATCGTTTACATTCTCTTTTTGCTGTATCTTTTTTACGATACTCACATACGCACTCGAATCTACTGTTTGTGCAGATGCCATGCCTGAACCCAGCATAAATACAGCACCCAGAATGAGGAAATACAAGTTTTTTAGCTTCATCTCAATGACTTTTACCATACAAAGGTAAGACATTTACAGAAGTCTGAAAATGATTAGCTATTTTAAACAAAGGTTCAAAATTATACCTCAAGCAGCTGCTTTAGAAAATCCGGAATACCAACACTACTACAATCTATCGATTGTAGCCGTTTTTCACCTTTGGGTGTAAGCGAAAAGTACATTTGTCGCTTATCCTTATCGCCCAACATACGCTTAATAAGCCCCTTTTCTTCTGCCGATTTGATAATCTTGGATGTGTTAGATGCTGTAAGCCCTAACAGTTCGGCAATTTCTCCCGAAGAAAACCGCTTGCTACCGGAAAGACTACATAGCAGCATGCCCTCGTTAAGGCAAAGGTTATAGGTTTTTTCAAACCTTTGCTCATAGTCGGCTATCGAACGATAAATATCCCTGATTTTACACAAGGTCTTCATGCCTTACTTTTTGCCTAGTAAAACCTCTTCTATTGCCTGCTTAAACGTTTCTTTAGGCAGCGCTCCCTGTGCCATTTGCGGCTGCCCGTTCATAGGTATGAACAATAGTGACGGAATACTGCGAATACCAAAAGCCGCTGCCAACTCTTGCTCGGCCTCAGTATCTACCTTATAGATATAAATCTTACCATCATATTCTGCAGCCAGCTCCTCTAAAATAGGGGCTATTGCCTTACATGGACCACACCACGACGCATAAAAGTCCACAATGGCAGGCTTATCGCCCAAATATTTCCATTCATCAGGATTACCTTCGTAATCGGCAACTTTCTTCAAAAAATCTGCTTTAGTAAGCATTATTGTTTTCATACTACTTTTTCCTTCTTTAGCGTTACTTTGCTTGTTCGACGTCTGCCCCATACAAGCGGAAGACGCTATTGCCGCTATCACTAATAGCGCTAGTACTGTTTTTTTTCATTTTACCTGTTTTGGCTTATTCTAAATATACCGCAAAGATACATATATTTTCCATTAAAACAAATTTCCATAGGAAAATGCATAATCCACGTATCTATTATTAACAGTATTTTGAGCATCAACTCGAACAAATGCTATCTTATTTTGTTAATTAAGAACTAAATGATAAAAACTATTACTATGAATAAGCTATTAATACTAGCCATTATTATGCTCACTAATGTTGTGGCATCGGCACAAACAGATGGAAAAACTCTTTCTAAAAGAGAGCTGAAAAAGAAAACAGAAGCTATGCAAGATTCTATTAGCTATGCAAGTGCTGTACAAGCTCTTAATAATAAAGATTTTGTTGTTGAGGTAGATTACCTAAATCTTCAAAGAGGAGGCGTTGTAAATGTAAGCTCTACTACTAACTTTGTCTCATTATTAGGCGACGATGCAGTTGTACAAATTGCTCCATATAACAGCGCTCCCGGTCTAAACGGAATAGGTGGAATAACAATGGAAGGAAAAGCGTCTGGTATAGAGTCGAAAACTGATAAAAAAGGAAATATTAACTTCAGAATGACCGTAATGGGACCAGCGGCATCGGTAATGGTCGAAATCTTTTTAACTAAGGGAACTAATAGAGTATCTGTGGATGTTAGCCCGAATACTAGACCCGGTACAATAACCCTTAACGGCAACTTAATACCAACTGAACAGTCTGAAGTATATAAAGGAACATCTCGCCTGTAAAGTATAGAACTACATATAATCAAAATAAAGGGGCTACAACAATTGTGAACTTACCCCCAAAAGTTAGATAAAAAACTTTTGGGGGTATTTTATGGTTAAACTTTATTCTAAAACTCAAAAACTTCGAGTTATTTCCCTTATATTGCCAAAGGAGATTCGCCGTTTGAAAGGACTTTTGAGCGATAACAAACGAATTCAACCGTGGTGTTCATCAGCGCTTTAAGTATTACGAACTGGTTACATATTGGTTTAAACAAACCGTTCAATTCGCACAGAAATCGCTCCTATAAAAATAAAAAAGAGCCACAACCCGTGTTGTAACTCTTTCTCTTTTAGCTCCTCAGCCAGGACTTGAACCTGGGACCCCCTGATTCTAATAATCAATTAGTTATGCTAGCTAAATAAAAATGGTATCCTAATTGTATGCCTTTAATTAAACATTATTTCATTGTACCGTAATGGTATTGTAAATATACTAATAAGTATGGACTAGAGCTATCCTATTGCTAGAATAGCCCTTTATCCAACTTTACCAATGCTATGGTTGGGCAATGGTGCTGTAAGAAGTATTTGCTACCTCTATCTTGTCTGATACATACCTTTTACAGGCTCAAAATATAACATTATAGCCACTGAAATTCATTTTTGAAGGGTTTGTGTTGCTAGGAATTATGGGCTCTAATTTAGCCTATTTTTGCCCTTAAATCTTATGCTGATTTTTCTCCAAAATAGCTATATATAATAGATAATCTGTTCAATTGCTTGCTAAATAAGGCTATTTTATGGGGTTTATAAGTAGATGAACAAATGTATTTACTGAAAAGAAGAAGTGCATTGCTGCACCTCTTCTACTCTTTAAGCAGCATACCTACTTGCTTCAATCTGTTTACCACCAATACTTATGGCAGATAGCTTAGTTTCTGCATTCTGACTTTCTACCGATATACCTTCGGGTAAATACACATAGTGATGTGTAAGGCTTATTACCTCCTTAGTCTCTGGAATGGTGTATTCATAACTATCACAAGGGACTTTAGCAATACTACCAGCCATTTCTTTACCAATAAAAGCCTTACAGGTATCCTCATCAAATGTTGATGTGATACTGGCTCTCTTTGCAGTAGCATAAAACTTTCCTGTAGCTGAAGATTGCACAAACTCCATATCTCCCTGTAATACCAATATAAAGAAAGATGCTCCATCTTGATTTTTTCTTTCCTTATAACCAATAATTTTTACCATAATGTTTTGATTTTAAAAAGTTGGACTTGTTTTACTGCATGGGGGGATACCTCCCACAAGGCTTAGAGGGGGTGGGGCTTGTATTGATTTACTTCATGCACTTGTCAGCACAATAAAATTTAAAAAAAATATTTTTTGCTAGTGTTATCTTTCAGCTGCTCCTTTAAAAAATCCACTTCGATATGAAAATCTTCAATTTCTATATACCCCAACACGTCACAAATCACCTCATCTATACCATTTAGAATAGCCAAAGCCTCTTCATACTGTTTTAGCCTGCTCAAGGAAATAGCTCTTTGTATGAGATTTCCTTCATGCTCAGTACCATCTAAACTAAGAGCTATATTAAGGTCATCCAATGCACCAGCAAAATCACCAAGTTTAAACTTTGCATCAGCTCTATACTGATATTGCCTATAATCAGTAGGTTTTAACTCAATCCAAGCACTGAAAAGTTCAATAGCTTCTTCGGGAGTAAGCCATATCTTACCCTTATACTTATCAATAACTTGCAGATTATACAAATCCCTACCCATACGGTACAATAAGATTAATTGTTCAATATACTATTTGTTCTTCGATATATACACTTTATTCCCTTTGCTGTTAATGTAATATTGACCACCTCTTGAACCTATATAAATGGTCTTATTTGCTATGTTTTTCCTCTCTTTAGAGGTCTTTTGCTTGTGCTCTACCATTGGCATCAACTGCATATTAGAAGGGGCATCTAGCCCTCCCTGTGATAGTGGTATAATGTGGTCTACATGATAACCATCGGGAGTTTTATCATAGCCCTTGCTTTTTAAAAATTCTTGACGAGCCTTAGCACTTCTTTGAACTTTAGGTTTACCCGTAGTTTTATAGTATTCTCCGTAGATGTAAGTTGTGCTATCTACAGTGTAGGTTTGCTTGCTTTGTGAATGGCTATAAGTAAAGCAGAACAACAGGGTGAGTAGTGATACAAATATTTTTTTCATATAGATTTACTGCTCAATATTGTTTTTATTGCTGTCCTCCTCATCTCCAGAGTGCCATTTAGTCTTGACATATGGATTCTCCATTATGCAAGCAATTATTATAATAACTATAATAGCTCCAAATACCACTAAAATTCCTATTGTATCTTCGTCCATAATATACTATAGCTTTAATTTATCTTGCATTTTAGCTTAAGTAATTTTTTCATTTTCATCATCTCCAGATTCCCATCTCTTTTTAGTGCCAAAAATTAATAGTAAAAAAAAGCCTGTAAATATGGCAACACCAACAATGATAATAATCATAGATGTGTTATCATCTTCTTGAGAAGAATAGATAGGACTCCCTACATGCAGTGCAGAAACACCCTTATTATACTTAGATATATCCATAGTAGGAATTCCACCTGAATACTCAGAGGGAAGTCCACTACGTCTTGTTGCTGTCTCATATTGTCTTGATACACCATAATCCTTCTTTAGTTGCTCCTGAAAACTTCTTTCAGCATCAGAATTACTAAGTGGATTTGTACCAAGTACATCTTTCCTAAAATTTATATTTTCTAATTGTGTACTATCTACTTTTGGTGGCTTCTGTCCATCTAATCCTATGCTGATACAGCACAGCACTATTATTATACTTAACTTTCTCATATTACACAGTTTCATCGTTATGCCAGTCAACTTTCTTTTTGCTACAGAATACTGCTATAAGAGCTATCAATGGCAAGAAAAAACCAAAGAAAAACCATCCCCAGAAGTTTCTATTCAATAGGCTCGCTCTGCTTCCACAGATTGCTGCTGGTACTATTCTAAATAGTAGAAATATTGCTACAATTGTTTGTTGCTCCATTTCTATTCAATTTTGAGTTTTGCAATAGCTTCCTCCTTTAGCTGAGAAAGCAGGTAATAATTTTTCTTATGCTCAGAAATTTTCTGAAAAAGTTCCTGTGCTATGGGATACAATGGTGTATTTACAAACTTATCAGGGTGGTATTTTCTACTTAGCTCTTTATACAGCTCATCAGATTTGGTGATGCTGTTTATTAAGTTATCCATTCCAACATTTGTTGAATCTGTATGTCTTAGGTCATTTTTGCTAAAGCCCATTCCACTTAATCTAGCATGCCTACATCTCCATAGCTTATATAACAAAAAGTTGATTACTATAAGCTCTGCCAATGCTAGCCACATCCATACAGATGTATCCTCTACACCATTTGCCACATTTTGGGGTATTGTATCATTGATATTCATTGCAGCAGCCCTCCTATCCCTGCATGTTTCATTAGCTGCCATTTTAACCCATTATACCCTGCATTATCATGTACTTCTAGGGTATCCCAGCCCAAAGAAATAAGCCTTCTTACTAGCTCTTGATTGCCTAGTACAACAGTACCTATTTCTTGCATTTCACCTCTACTTAAGGACTTTCCAGATAAAGCTTTAATTCTAAATCCCCCTCCCATAAATCTTGAAAAATGATGGCGGTAAGTACTATCTCCCTTTGTAATCTTAGCCTCTAACAAAGTGGGGGCTTCTCCTACAATAAAAGCATTTTTCCCAGCTTTATTAAAATCCCGAATGAGCTTGTGCCTTTCTGTTAGCTCTCCAAACCATTCTTTAATCAGCATTATTCTATACCACATTCAGCTTGTTTTTATTTGTTCTTCCAGCTCCAAAGAAGAAGATTATACAATAAAAAAGGCATGGAACTTATTGCACCATTTGCCCTAGAGGTACTACCACGCACCTGACCTGCAAACAAGCTAAAAGTATCCATGCCACACAGCATGAAGCTTTCTCCTTATTCTTGCAGGTCTATTAAAAGTGGTAGTTTTCCTAGAGCCAGAATAGAAGCAATTGCCTCACTATTTCTTTATATAAGCTTACATCATTCTTACTGCTTTGGTTTGTTGCAAATATACAACATCCCAAGCAAATTACTCCGTAAATCTTACTAAAGGCTGTACAGCATGGATACAAAAAAGCCTCCATACAAGGTATGAAGGCCTGTTTAGATAGGTGGAGCTAGGCTGTTCTCCAAGTTTCTGTTTTTAAAGCTGGTTTGACCCCAATAAATTTCATCATTTCATCCTCAATAATACTATGAACAAGCTCTATATTTGGCTCTGTGGTAACAACACTATCATGAATGGTAAAGACAGGTACTTTTTGCCTGCCCTCTCTTCATATTCTGCTGCATATTTTGCCAAGAATAAGCTCGCTTTCTATGTTCTGCATGATATAAGCAAGCTGCTTGTAGTCCTTTTCTTTAATAAGTGTAAACAGCCCATTCAGCGAGGGGAATAAGCTTGAAAAAAGCTGTTTTAGCCACCTATTTTTAACGCTATGGTTAGGTGCATACATCAGGGTTAGAAACATTGTTTTAGCCTCATCTCTGCTCAAGTTATGACCTATTCTAGCTGCTTCTGCTATTATGTATTCATAGATAGCTCCATCTCCTGTTTTTGATGCATATAGCTCAACTTCTTCACTACTCATATTATCTATAGTATATTGTATCGTAAGGGTGTGGATTGTATCATTATATATTGTGATATGTGGTGATAGTAGTGTTGTGATATTAAAGTCTGTATCTGTTCTTCAGAAATCTTGCTTTGTAACTAAATTAATGAGATATGGCTGGCAGTTCTTTATATCAATAGCACACAAGCCTTGTCCATCATAGCTTAGAAAGTTGCGATAGTAACTTTTCAGATTGGTTAAGCAGCTATGCTGCCTGTATCCTACATCATCAAAGCAAACATTATACTCTTTGTTGGCAAGCATTTCAATGTTGTGCTGAATAGAGCTGTACTGCTGTTGTGGGTGCTTCTTCTTGCCATCTTCTATATCCCATAACTCTTCATTCAAAACCTTTTCATCCCTAACTTTCATGGCATAGCCCATAGCAGCAGGCTTATCAACCTCTAGCTTATTTTGGTCGTACCAATGGAATAGATAGGGTCTTGTATCCCTCATAAATGCTAGTATTGCAGCCTTTTCTTTCTCATCTTTAGTCATTCTTAACCTCGGAATCTGGGGTATCTGTACAGCTGCTAGCTCCGCATTAAAGAACTTGTCAGCATACCTATATCCCAATGACTTCTTACCTTCGATGTAATGGTTATCACAGCATAAAACCCCTGTTTCTATAAGGTAATCAAGATACTTTTTATAGTCTGCAACCTTGGTTTGCAAATACCTTGCTTTTAGTGGCACATAGCCATCTTTAATTCATACATCTTTGTTCCTAGCAGGAATCTTCGTAACTAAATCTAAGATATATGTTAACTTCCATTCTTTGAAGTTGGGTACTTCGGGAGGATAACAAGCTAAATGCTCCTCCAAATTCAAATTCTCTGGGATACATGCCCAGTTAAATCTTACCATACTATTACAGTATTAAATTATACTTAGCCAGAGCTATAAATAGCACAGGCAGTTACTTAAAAAACCGTTAATATTTACTGGGAAATTTTGTGAAAGGAGCGTATAGTAACCTATACTAACATAATATCTGCCGGTCTGCATTTGGCTAATACAAAAAGCCAAAAATGCTACTTTTTTATTTCGGGGTGCAAAAGTATGTAAAATATTTTAAATATGCAAATATTTTAACCTTTATTTTCAATGATAATTCATTTTTCTAGTGCTGATAAGGGTTGTAGATATGAACAACTATTTACTATGTTGAATAACAACCACATACCAGAATTATAGAAATACATACCCTTACGGTACAATAAGATTATCTACTGCATCTTTTTCATCAAATCTATCATGGTTTGGCTTACCTTTTTCTTTACAACTTTACCATAATATTCCTGTGTAATAGAAATACTTGAATGCCCTAGTAGCTCTGATACAATTTCTATAGGTACATCATTATAAAGTAATACTGTTGATGCAAATGTTTTTCTAGCTGTATGATGGGTCAACTTCTTATTAATACCTAGTATCTCAGCAATTTCTTTTAGATATGAATTAAATTTTTGATTGCTAATAACAGGTAGAAGGGTTTCTCTATCTTCACTTTTATACTTCTCAACTATGCTAATGGCTTTTGGTAGTAAGGGTACTGAGAATTCTTTACCTGTTTTTTGTCTAAACATTTCAATCCATAAGTTGCCATCAAACCCTTTAACTATATGGTTTTTATTCAGCTGTGACATTTCTTGGTATGCTAAACCGGTGAAGCAGTAGAAGAAATGAAATTTATCTATTGAATAACAGATAATTAAAGAAAGAATAGTAAACAATGGGTAACGATGTAGAAATGAGCGAACAACTTTAGTCTGCTTTGTTTTTCCATTGTATCAAATAACTTTTTTGCAAAAGTATAAAATTATTTTCATAAATTCTACCTACTGGTAGATAATATTTGTATATTTGCACTATGAATGATACAAGAAGTGAAATAGTACGCTTGGGCGAAGAATTTATCAGGACTAAAGGTTATAATGCTTTTAGTTATGCTGATATAGCCGAAGTTGTCAAAATAAAGAAAGCAACTATTCACTACTATTTTCCTTCAAAAACCGATTTAGGTG
>JAVBOE010000034.1:0-27923 GCA_031550925.1 Bacteroidales bacterium
TATGAAGAAAATGTGAAAGGTCGTCCATGGGCAATTGCTATCATTGGAGATCCGGCGAAAATTGACACGAAAGCCCTTGAGAAATATGGCAAAGTGATAAAATTATCAGACTCTAAAATTTTCAGCGAAAAATAATCCATAATATTCAAAACAATAAAAAGCGATAATGATTATTAATTTCATTATCGCTTTTTTTATCAAGACATATCACTTTTTCTCCTTATTAACTTTCAAAGTAGACTCATTAACAAATCTCCCATTTTAAAAATTACAATCACCTGATTATAAGAATTTTAATTTTCATTCCATTAACAATTTACTTTACTCAATTACAGCTGTTTCTAAAAAATTCAAGCTACTTTTACATCCGGACAAGAGAATCTCTAGCTCTTGCAAGTATGTACTTAACGAAGTCATACTTATCCTTTAACTCATTTGCCAAAGCTGATTATTCATGGTTTAGTTTAAGATTGAAACCAAATCTTAACATAATGAAGAATTCTCCTTTGACTCAAAATATATCTACATTGATTTAATATGAGTAACAATGGAAAAAACCGTCTTCCTCTTCGGTAAAATTTCAGGACATAACGGTTAAAGTTTTTCAAATCCCGGAAGTTTTTAACCCGGGATTTTTTTATTGGAATTCTTTCAAAAAAATCAATTATTTTTGCAGGAATAATTAAAATTAAAATCCGATGGTACACCCGCTTTATCTTTACAATACTTTAGATAGGAAAAAAGAACAATTCATCCCATTGCACGAACCATTTGTAGGCTTATACGTCTGCGGCCCTACCGTTTACGGAGATGCTCATCTGGGTCATGCACGTCCGGCAATTACATTTGATTTACTTTTTCGTTATCTTAAATATTCAGGATATAAAGTGAGGTATGTCAGAAATATTACAGATGTCGGCCATTTGGAAAATGATGCGGATGAAGGCGAAGATAAAATTGCCAAAAAAGCACGATTGGAACAATTAGAGCCAATGGAGATTGTTCAATATTACCTGAATCGTTATCATCAGGCGATGGATGCGCTCAATGTAATTCCACCCAGCATCGAACCGCATGCGAGCGGACATATCATCGAGCAAATCGCTATGATTAAAGAGATCCTGGACAATGGTTTTGCTTACGAGAGTGAAGGTTCCGTTTACTTTGATGTGACAAAATACAGCCAAAAGTACAATTACGGTAAGCTTTCCGGTCGCAATATCGAAGAGTTACTAAATACGACCCGCGATTTGGACGGGCAACAGGAAAAACGGAACAGCGTAGATTTTGCTCTTTGGAAAAAAGCATCTCCCGAACATATCATGCATTGGCCCTCACCCTGGAGCGAAGGCTTTCCGGGATGGCATCTGGAATGTAGCGCCATGAGTCAGAAATATCTGGGAGAAATATTCGACATTCACGGAGGAGGAATGGACCTGATGTTTCCTCATCATGAATGTGAGATCGCACAATCTGTAGCTGCAGGAGGAAAAGAAGCCGTCCGTTATTGGATGCACAACAATATGATTACCATCAACGGTCAGAAAATGGGAAAATCACTGGGGAATTTTATTACCCTGGAAGAACTGTTTTCCGGGAAACACGCCTTGCTGGATCAGGCGTATTCACCCATGACCATTCGTTTTTTCATTCTGCAAGCACAATACCGCAGCACATTGGATTTCAGCAATGAAGCACTTCAGGCTGCTGAAAAAGGTTTGGAAAGATTACTGGATGCATTTAAGAATATCGATAAACTGAAACCTTCCGCTCAATCATCCGTAAATATCAAAGACTTGAGGAAGAAATGCGACGATGCGATGAATGACGATTTGAACAGTCCGATTGCTATTGCCCATTTATTTGATGCCGTACGTCACATCAATTCTGCATTAACCGGTCAGGCGACTTTTTCACAAGAGGATATTGACGAACTTCGATCTGTTTTTCAATTATTTCTGGTAGATATTTTTGGCTTAAAAGATGAAGCCAAAGACAACAATGCTTCTTATGAATCTTTCTCAAAAGCCGTTGACATGCTGTTGGAAATGAGGATGCAGGCCAAAGCCAATAAAGATTGGACTACTTCTGATAAAATCCGCAACGAACTTACTGCTTTAGGTTTTGAAATTAAGGACACAAAGGATGGGTTTGAGTGGAAGCTGACTAAGTAAAGAATGTTTCACTGATCATATTTCACTAACCTTATTCCTCGGATGATGCTCAATAATCTCCTGTCTCAAAAAGTCACGATCAATGTGAGTATAAATCTCTGTGGTCGTGATTTTTTCATGGCCTAACATTTGTTGGATTGCACGGAGATTCGCTCCTCCTTCCAACAAATGTGTTGCAAATGAATGACGAAAGGTATGGGGACTCACATTTTTCTTAATACCAACAGTTCCCGTTTGTTGTTTGATGATATGGAAAACCATGATGCGGGAAAGAGATGTTCCCCTCCTACTCAGAAAAAGTATATCCTCAAATTCTTTTTTAATTTTCATCAGGTTTCTATCAATAAAATATTTCCTGATTTCGGAAATGGCAGCCGGAGAAATCGGAACCAAACGTTGTTTGCTGCCTTTACCTTTTACGATAATAAAACCTTCGTCCAAATATAAATCGGGACAACGCAAAGAAATTAATTCGGAAACGCGTAAACCGCAACTGTAAAGCACTTCCAACATGGCGCGATTCCGCTGTCCCTCAGGCAAAGAAAGATCAATTGAAGCTATGATTTCATTGATCTCATCCACAGTCAAGACTTCCGGCAATTTTAATCCTATTTTGGGAGATTCGAGTAAATCAGTGGGATCCGTTTTAATATATTCGTCAATAACCAAAAAACGGTAGAAAGACTTAATTCCGGAAATGATCCGCGCTTGCGAACGAGGGCAAATCCCGACATCAATCAATTGAGCAATAAATTGTTGCAAATCTGTTAAAGTTATCTCATCATATTTCTTTCCTTCGGTTGAAAGAAAATTCAATAACTTCTCCAGATCTGCCATGTAAGCCTCTACCGAGTTTTTGGACAGAGATTTTTCAAGCAATAAATAAGTCCGGTAATTTTGTCTGATTTGTTCCTGCATAAAAAATCAATCTGAATATATCCAAACAATTTTCTTATATCTTGATAATTTTTCTTGTCACAGTTCCTTGTTCCGTTTGAATTATAACAAAATAAGTTCCTGCAAACAATTCACCCACAGGGATTTCAACCTGGGTGTTTAGTTCAGATAGAGAAACAGTTTTAAGTAAACGGCCCGATAAATCCATTATTTTTACTGATTGTATCGCAATATCTTCATTGGATATATGTAAAATATCTTTTACCGGATTCGGGTAGATGGTTAAAGATTTCAAATCTACATTATTGATAGAATTACTTACATTTTCTTTCACTGTTATATCCAATATATCAATCTGTCCTTGTTTTATTTGCTGCTTAATTATACACCATTCTCCTCCTGATGGCAATGCCGCTGCCCGTATTTTATAAGTTCCCGGAACTATGCTTGAACTAATCTTACAATTAATCGAAAACGGGTTATTATAACTATAGCCTCCAGGTAAAGTCATGTCACTGGAATTATATATACCAATTGTTTCCAGAATATTGTCATTATCATCAACTAATACAATTCCATATTTTCCGACAAATTCATTAGATCCAATATTCCAGAAACGGGCTGAAACTATAAAATCTTCATTATTAAAAATTTCAGTGACAGAAGATGTTAGATTTGTAGTACTTTGTAGTACTATGGCATGAGTTATTACCTTATCTTTTACTTCCAAATTCAGTATGTCAATATAGCCGATTTGTCCTTTAATCGCAGTCCAATTGCCTCCGGAAGGTAATACCGCTGCTCGTATTTTATAGTTTCCGGGAGCCATGGTTGAACTGGTTTTGCAAGCAATTGGAAATGGATCAACATAAAAATATCCTGCATTTAAAGGCCAGTCTTCAGAATTATAAATACCAAGAGGCTCTACAATATTATCATCATTGTCAACCAATACAAACCCGTATTTACCTGTAAAATCTGTAATACCGGCATTTTGAAATGTTGCCGAAGCAGTAAAATATTCACCTTTATAAACAGTAGGTGCCAAAGAAGAAACGCTGGTGCCGGCCATCACTTTCATTTCATGAGTTTTTGCACCTCCTGCATTAGGTTTTATATTGATGGTAATGGTTTGTCCTTCATTATAAGTGCCTGCCCCAGAACCAGCCCCTCCGGTTCCGGGATTCAATGCATTTGAAACAAAATATCCATCAAGATAGCCTCCCCAGCCCCAGTTAAAATGAAACTTTCCCAAATCATCATAACCATCACAAATAAATGAATGTCCACTAGTAGGGTTGATGCCGGAATATAAGACGGGCCGTCTTGCATTTATTTCTTGTTTTAAGATATTATGCCATTCATTGTCTGTGTAAAATATTCTTTGTTTAAACTGAATACTTTGATCATAACCAAAATAAGTAATCAGTGCTTTACCCGGTGCCATATCGGAAGCTCCACTACCCCCGGCGGATGAAATATCATAATCCATATCCACACTCACACCACAATGGTACATCAATGTTGCAACCGCAGTTTTGGCAGTTGTTGTGGATGACGCTGAATAAGTATTAGTCATGCTATTCCAGTCATAACCTGCCGCAAAATTAACGGGAGAGATAACAATTCCCCGGGTGTTTGTTGTATAACCCTTACTACCTGTACCTGCAACCGGATAATTGTAATATTTCATAACCTGAGCCATCGCAGTAGCCACACAACCGGTCACTGTTTTTTGTGCGCCAACCGAAGGACACAAGTCATTATAAGGAGAGTCTTGGTCCCACGCTGTTTCAATCAAGGGAGATACTGCTTGTGATGATCTTAATATTGATGTGTTATTGGTAAAATAAGTGCTCCATTCTGCTTTGGTTTTTGCATCAGCAACTAAATTTTCATTGATAGCATACCCAATCCCGGATTTCAAATAATCCATCCAGTATTTAAAATTAGGAGGCAAATTATTGGAGTCGTAACTTCCTGAATTTGAATAGCCAAGAATGGGAGTGGCGATATCATCTCCGGAAACAATAACAAATCCATTGTTATCACCTACATTAAATATATAATAATAAACAACATCCTGAGCGCCGGAACTTTTCAGGCTTGATGAGTGTTCACATGCCGTATATACCAATTTTACAGATGCATCAGTTGCACTTCTTAATTGTTCTTTGGATTGAACAAAATTGGTTACAACATCTTTTGCTTTTTCCGGATCTATTTTTTTTGCCCACAAAGAATGGGAACAAAATACAAACAACAACAGAATAACAAGTACTAATCTATTCATAACAATAATTTATTTTGGAGGAGACACAAAACAACAATAAACATATGGAGTAATTAAGTTATTGCAAATTTATTACAAATTTCTCAGAAACAAACATGATTACATTTTTTAATTGTATGTATTAGAGCTGCAAAAAGATCTATATGTAACTGTTACGGATAAACTACAGATGCAGGAACGGGAACTGAAAGCCCCCGAACAAGATTTTGCTGGTGAAAAGACAAAGATTGTCGATGTGCAAACAGATGAAAATGTAAAAGCGCAAACAAATACAAATTTAAAAACGATTTCAGATACTTCAATACAACAGCAAATCAATACAACAGTGCAACAGCAAACAAGTGAAAGCGGTTTATCCTCTTTGTTCTCCATACTTCCATCGGCTTCAGATATTAATCCAACGGATGAGCTACAACCACTAAAACCGAAGAAAAAGAAGAAACGAAAACCAAGATTGAGTGGATAAAATATTAGATTTATATTGTGCCAAAAGTTATCTCCCGTCCAACTTCGGTTATTTCCCGCTCATGCTTCCCTGCTCGTTTTGAAAGGCGGAAGCCCGCAAGAATAACCGATTGTCCGAGAATAACTTTTGTCAGTTTAGTGGCAGCATTTCACTGTACAAAATTAGGGAATACGAGGAATATATTGTATCGGGAATCTGAGATGCAGAAATTGCTGAGGGATGTATTATTCTTATGAATAACGGGTATTCGCATTAAATGTCTAAATGATAGAATTTAATAACATTTATGTGTGATGATTTCGATTTTTGAAGATAAAGCCGTACCTTTGTAGAATTATGGATGTACCATGTGATGATACGATGAAATCGTTCACAACAGCTTTTGGAACAGGATTGAGTAAACTTGGTTTTAACGAGGAACTCAACGAGGGTCTATTCTTCACTAAGGATATAGACCAATACGCTTCTATCCATAATCTTTGGTTTCACTTAGAGAAGGCAAAAATCTTTCAAGCAGATGCCATTTTTTGCCGAAAAATAATAGGTAACAAATACATACCTCAAGTTTACTTATACGATTTTACGAAAAAAGATACTTATGAGGAATCTGTCTTAACAGAGATTCATAAAAAAATTTGGACTTCATCGGAAGTTCCTATTGTTTGTGTGTTTACCAAAACAGATATTAAAATACTGGATACAACATCTCCAATAAACAAGGAAAATGATGTTCCAACGTATCTGGATAAAATTGCTTTAACATCAAAAGTTCACCGTATTTTCAATGCCCAATTTGCCAATGACATTAGGACAGGTGCATATTGGGAAAATGAAACAGTAAAAAAGAAACTATCTTTCAGTAAAAATTCATCTTACAGCATCCTTATTGAGTATCTCAAAATTGTGATTAAAGAGGCTGTAAAAAATGCTGATTCAGGAAAAAAACGGCTTATACAAAAACTCATCGTACAAAGTATATTGGTAAAGTATCTTGAGGAGAAAGAGGATGCATATGGAAACCGTGTGTTCCCTTCTGATTTTTTCAATTCGTATTCTAATGCTACCTGTTTTTGTGACATTTTGAGAAATGGTCGTTTGTTTGATTTTTTTGAAGACTTGAACAAAAATCATTTCAATGGAAAAGTCTTTGAGTGGAAAGATGAGGAAAAAGAACAATTAAAAGAGGATAAATTCTCTTATTTAGCAGAAGCTTTGAGTGGTGATTCAAGTAGTGATGGGCAAAAGTCAATATGGCGACTCTATTCTTTCAACTTTATTCCTGTAGAATTAATAAGCCGCTTGTATGAAGAATTCATAGAAGATGAAGAAAAGTCAGAAAACGGAGCAGCCTATACACCATCTCACCTTGCAAATTTGTTGGTTGATGAAATAATGCCTGTTGAAAATACCAAGGATTTAGGTAGGTTCAAAATTATTGACCCCGCTTGTGGTTCCGGTATTTTTTTGGTAATTGCTTTCAAACGGCTTATACAATGGTGGAGAGCAAGAAATCAATACAAGAACCCATCTTTATCGGAGTTAAAGCAAATTCTCAATAACTCCATATTTGGAGTTGATATAAACGAAACGGCGACACAGCTAACAGCATTTAGTTTGTGTATTGCATTGTGCGAGGAACTTACTCCTAAGCAAATTTGGAATGAATTACGGTTTGACGATTTAACAAAGAAAAATATATCGCATAAAGATTTCTTTCTTTGGTTAGATGAAAATAAAGATGAAAAGGATTCATTTGATATTGTAATCGGCAACCCTCCTTTTGTGAGAGGTGGAGTATCAACAAACTTAGGAACATGGACTATTAGTGAATCTGAAAGAGTAGGTATTCCTCAAAATCAGATTGCATTGAAATTTCTGTCTGAATCTATACAGTTGCTAAAACCACAAGCTCAACTATGCTTGATAATCAAGGCATCTGGCTTGTTGTATAATTCGACATCTTCCGAGTATAAGAAAGTTTTATTTACGCATTATAATGTAAACCAGATTCTTGATTTTACCCCTTTAGCAAGAAACAAATCTTTATGGGATTGTGGAACTGATGTTGCAGCAGCAGCTATTTTCCTTACAAAAGAAACCCCAAATATGGAGAAGAACATTCTCCATGCTATATTTAGGCGAACTAAAGCTACCAAAGAACGTATCGTTTTTGAAATAGACGAATACGACCTTCATTTTATTTCACGTAATGAGGCTTCTGCCAATTCTTACATATTCAAATGTAATCTAATGGGAGGAGGTAGGATTAAAAATATTATTTCGAAACTTTCAAAAGTTGACACCTTTGAAAAAGTAAAGAAAGATGCAGGTCTATTGATAGAAGAAGGACTTGAAATAGGAAATAATGGAAAACGTAAAGACGCTTTCTTATATCAAATTAAAACATTACCAACTAAGTCATTTTCAGAAAGAGGACTTGATTATTCTGCTCTATCGGTATTCACTAAAGATATAATGCCTAAAAAATTATCATCAGAACAGATATTTAGGCATCCCAATATACTTATTAAAGAAAATTTGGGAAAAGAGCTGATACCAATTGAATACAATACGAATGAGGATTTTACATTTCAAAGAAACATAATTGGAATAGCATCTGTCGAAAAAAATAAAGAGCTACTTGATAATATATACCAGTCGTTATTAAAGTACAATAAATTATATCGTTTTTACATGCTGGTAACAAGCGGTCAGATACTAATAAATCTGAACACCGTTTTTCTACTTGAAGATTTTTTGAATCTGCCATTGATGTTAAATGATAGTATTCATTTGTCTACAATAGATGATAACGTTATAAGTGACGTAAATATTTATATGGATGATTTTCACAGGCATGGAGAAACTGCTAAAATACTCAAACCTGTAAGTAAAAATAATGATTTAAAGAAATACGGAATTGAATATTCTAATGTGTTAAATCAACTATATGCGGATAATGGGAAGACATTCAAGTTATCTGATATTGTTCGGTTTAATGATGATAAGTTCATTGGTACTGTTTTTACGTATGATACTGTTGATATAAAAGAACCAAGGGTTTTAAAAACGGATTATTCAGAAGCGATAGAAGGACTTGCTCAGTTTAAAGTCAGCGAGCATTTTAGTTCTACTCGAATTATTAGATATTATTCGAAGAATAAGGTGCTATTTGTAAAACCTAATCAAGTGCGTTATTGGCTTCCCTCAATTGCATATCGCGATGCTGATAAAACATTTGCCGACATACACGCATTTGAATGATTGTAGAGGATAAGCATATATATTCCAATAAGCCGGATTTTGACATCCCTACAGGCAAACTACTCCAATGGATTGAGAAGTCATTTGTTGAAACAACTCCGGTTTTTCTATATACATTACTCCCAAATTTGAACGAAACTCAATATGCTCAAGAATTTGTTGCCGAATTAGAGAGAACTTTGCGGACGATGGAAATTCCCTTATGTGTTGGACGCGAATATTCTGATATTTATACTGAAGGAGCAGATAAACAACGCGCAGTTGATTTTTATTTCTATCCGGCAGAACAAGGAACATCAAGAAAGTCTTTATTTTCTGTAGAAGCAAAAAGATTGCCTACACCCGGAGGACAGGATAGAACAAAAGAATATGTTTTAGGTACAGGTGGAGGAATAGAAAGATTTAAAAGAGAAGACCACGGCAAAGATTTATCTAATTGTGGAATGCTTGCATTCGTAGAAAAACAAGATTTTATCCATTGGTATTCAACCATTAATTCATGGATAACAAGTGCTACCTCTAAATCATGGGGTACAGAAGAATGTTTATCGGGTCTCACTGTTAATACAACATGGGCAAAATCCATATCTGTCGTAAAAAGAAAATCAGGCGATTTGACATTAATTCATTTTTGGATTAACGTCCAGTAAGGAAGTATCGGTTTCCATTTACTTGTAATACGTTTAAATCTGCATTGTTTATGCCCCATAATTTGGCATAAGGTTGAAATTTTATTTTTAGTATATGGATATAAACGGATTTGTGTATCTTTGTTGTGAGTTATTTGAGGAAATGCAGCGTAAAACGCAGAAAAACGCACGGTTGCCAAATCGTTACCTCTACCGCTGAAAAAACTCGCTTATAGACTTCTATTCAAAAACTTATCCCCAAAAGATAATTTTATAAAATAAAAAACCCCGAATTTAATTTTTCGGGGTTTCCATTTTGAAACATGGTGTTTTTTATGCTAGATAATTAAGGTGTTAATTACTTTCGGCGTAGCGCTCAATATATCGGGCTAAGCGGGTAGTGTCTTTGCGCATACCCTCCAGCTCTATTTCGTTACCATGGTAAGTCAGCGTAACAGTATCTTCGTACATGCGCATTAACCGGTAAAATTTATTCTTTGGGCGAAAATACAGCTTCTTCTTTTCTTCTTTTGCTATAAAATATTTCGCACTGGCTAGAAGCTCTTCTATATACTTCCGTTCTTCAATAAAATCTTTACGAAGATAAATTTTCTTGCTGGTATAAGCAAGATACGGATAGAATAATGCGATAAACCCGATAAAGTAAAGCATCCGGATAAAACCTTTATCCTTAAAGAGAAGACTATAGTCTCCCTCTGTTACATTTTTACTCATAAGTGCAATAAAGCCTACCGCTATGAGTATAATTACTGTAAAGTAAACAATGGTTTTTAGAACCCGGATTATGTACCTTCTTATTTTTTGCATCTTATGTTAATGGTAAAGCGGAAAAAACAATGTGTTAATATGAAAATATGCTAATGTAACAATGTATGGATGCAACCTCTAAACATTGAAAATTATTGCTGCTCATTTATTGCTTCCCAAGCAAGTGCTGCTGCTCCAAGTACGGCAACATCTTTATCCTGAAGTTCTGAGAACCGAAGCTTAATCTTATTCTGCCAAATGTTTAGCATATTTTCTTCCATAGCCCTTTTTGTAGGCTCCATAATAAGCTTTCCGGCCTGAGCAAGTCCTCCGAAAAGGAAAATGGTTTCCGGACTTGTTATCGCAACGGCATCGGCTAACGACTCGCCAAGCATTCTCCCTGTAAACTCGAACGCTTCTTTTGCGATTTTATCTCCCTCTTCAGCCGCTTTTGCAATATCTTTCGATTCTATTTTATCAACCTCCTTACCTCTAAACACGCTTGGGAGAGTTGTTGTAGCCATCAGCTCTACAACGGTACGACAAATACCGGTAGCAGAAACGTAAGTTTCGAGACAGCCTTTACGACCGCAACCGCACTGACGGCCATCTCTTCTAACGATAACGTGACCTAGCTCTCCGGCAAAGCTATCGTGCCCGTATATCATTTTTCCGTTTGCAACAAATCCGCTTCCTAAGCCTGTGCCTAGCGTTACTACAAGAAAATCGTTCATTCCTTTAGCGCCGCCATATATCATTTCGCCAATGGCAGCGGCGTTAGCATCGTTAGTAAGTACAATAGGAATGGTTGGAAAGTAGCCTTTCATCTTATCTACAATTTGTAGGTGTTCTTCCCACGGAAGGTTTGGCGCGAATTCTATTGTTCCCTTATAGTAGTTACCGTTAGGAGCGCCAACACCAATGCCAACCAGCTCTATTCCGGCAAGATTGTTCTTCATTTGTTCAATAGTAGCGCTAACGGCTTTAATGTACTCGTTAAAAATCTTGTAATCACGAGTAAGTAGCGTGCGTTCGCTAAATATGTTACCTTCGTTGTCAGCAAATCCTATTTTGGTATGTGTGCCACCTATATCTATTCCGGCTACAACTTTTTTAGTATCCATATTATTCTTCTTTATTTGTAGGTTTGGTTAATTTTTCTTTTTCAAGAGCTTTTTTCTGTTCCGCTTTATTACTTATACGTTGTACAATGAGAAGGAATGTAATAAGTACCAACATGCACAGAATACATACTATTGGCAGGAATGGCGATAAATTATTGGTAACATATTGAACATAAAAAATAATGCTCATCCCAATAAAGATTGATGCAAGTATTATCATGCAAAGGCGAGATATCTTTATGTACATCAGAAACGTATTGTGTGGTTATACAAAAGGTTAATTTGTCAAAAGTAATAAATTCTGACATAGCAGCAACTTTTCCTTCGACAATATGTTTTTCTTAGGCAAGTTACTATGTAGCTTCGTATTTTAACCAAATTTGGTTAGCTTTGTCAAAGGTTAAATAGTCTGAATGTCTGTTGAAATTTGTAACATATCAAAGCGCTACGGCGAACAAAACGTACTTAAAAATGTTTCTTTTATGGCGAAACAAGGCGAGGTACTTGGATTCCTTGGACCCAATGGTGCAGGGAAGTCTACTCTTATGAAGATAATTACCGGCTTTATTCCTGCTAACGAGGGGATAGCTACCATAAATGGCATAGATGTTGCGGTTAATCCCATTGAGGCAAAAAAGCATGTGGGGTATTTGCCTGAGCATAATCCGCTTTATCTGGATATGTATGTTAGAGAGTATCTTCGTTTCTCGGGATCGAGCTACGGTATAAAACGCGGACTGAATAAGCGGGTTGATGAGCTAATAGACTTAACGGGCATTACACCCGAACGGCATAAAAAGCTTAAGCAGCTCTCTAAGGGGTACAGGCAAAGGGTTGGTTTGGCGCAAGCCATACTTCATGATCCGGATGTGCTGATTCTGGATGAACCGACAACGGGACTAGACCCTAACCAGCTGGTAGGCATACGAAGCTTAATAGCCGAAATAGGAAAAGAAAAAACAGTTATCCTGTCAACCCATATTATGCAAGAGGTTGAGGCAATTTGCGATAGGGTGGTTATTATTAATAAAGGAGAAATTGTAGCAGACAGGCCAACGACAGAAATCAGAACCGGCATTTTTGCTGGTGATCAGCAAATAGTGGTTGAATTTCTGGAAGATGTGAGTAGGGATGTGCTATCAACTTTATCTTTTGTAAAAGAAGTAAGGGAAACGGCTCATAAAAAATTCCTAATAAATAGTGGTGGTGCTATAGATATTAGACCATTAATATTTAACTTTGCCGTGAACAAAGGGTTTACGATAGTTTCTTTACAACAAAACGAGAAAAAACTGGAAGAGGTATTTAGGCAGCTAACGGCCTCTACCGAAAGTGTAACCAATAAAAACTAAGGATATGGCAGATACTAGCTCTAATTCTACTGCAAAAACGTTGAAAATTATTATAGCCGTGCTGGCTGTTGTTATTGTGGGCATGGTTGTTTTTCTGATTATGAACAACTCTAAAAGCGAGGGAGAAAAGCAGACTCTTGTTGCTGAAAAACAAGTAATTCAGAATCAGCTAGAAGACTTACAATATACCTATGCCGCTCTTAAAACAGACAACGATACGCTTTCTGTGCAGCTGCAAGAAGAACAGGAAAGGATTGAGGTACTGTTAGAAAAGATTAAAAAGACCGAAATATCTAACCGCTCTCAGCTTAAGAAATACGAAGATGAGCTAGGTACACTTCGTGCTATAATGCGCAGCTATGTTACGCAGATCGACTCTTTGAATAACCTGAACCAGCAGCTTATGACTGAAAACAGGCAGATAAGAGAAGAAAGTCAGCAAACACAGCGTCGTGCCGATGAGCTTGCTCAAAAGACTACTGCTTTATCAGGGCAGGTAGAAAAAGGAGCAGTGCTAAAAGCTCGAGATGTTATTGCTGTTGGTCTTAATGGTAAGGGAAAAGAAAACGCCCGTGCTAAAAACGTAGAAAAAATTCGTGTATGCTTTACGCTAATTGAAAACAGCTTGACAGAAAAAGGTCCTCGTAATGTTTACTTGAGAGTAAAAGGTCCCGATGGAATAGTTCTTGCAAGTTCGGAAGATAACCTGTTTGCATTCGGAGATAGCCAGTTGGTATATTCGGCTGTTCGCGAAGTGGACTACCAGGGCGACGATATTGAAATGTGTATTTTCGCTGATACTCCCAGTACTCAAAAAGGAACGTATGAGCTAACGCTTTATTCTGGTGGGGCACTTGTTGGCAGCGGATCTGTCGCGTTTAAGTAACGGTCTGAAAAATAAAACAAAAGAGCTATCCATATTGGGTAGCTCTTTTTGTTTTATTGAAAGTAGGAGAAGGGCTATAAGAACAAAGACTACCGGACTTAAAGACAAACCACCGTCATTTCGACCAAAGGGAGAACCATCAGTTCGGCGAAGCCAAATCTCTTCATTGGTCGAAAGTCGTTGACTTACGGACGCTGCAAAAGTCCCCTCGTTCGGCGGAATTTATAATTCCGTCGTTCAATAAATGCGAATTTCAAATTCGCAAAATGATGCAAGCGGCATTTGCAAATGCTGGCTTAGCTTGAATAAATAATAGGGGAGCGACAGGTAAGAAAAGCTACTTATGAGAGCTGATAAACAAAAGCCCGACAAGATAATTTGTCGGGCTTTTGCTGTAAAAACGGTAAGGCTTATTTATTCTTATATGCTTCTAACGCTTTATTCATAAACTCTAGCAGCTCATCTACGCTAACAAGGCCGCCAAGGTCTTTACCCAGTATATTTTGGTCGGTATCAATAACGCCAAAGTAAGGATATGCGCGGACGTTGAATTCTTGCAGCTGGTACTCAGCGTTAAGTTCTCCTAGAGTAGTAATGGGTTTACCTTTTTTCGATGTGGTTCTTTCATTCTCCGGAAGCGGTATTTCCGCATCTGTGTATAAAGCAACAAAAACAAAGTCGTTATTAATAGCATCAATAATACGTTGATCTTTAAGCGTACTGGCTTTTAGTTTTTTACAGTTGGTACAAAAAATACCGGTAAACTCAATAAGTATTGGTTTGTTTTGCTCTTTTGCACAAGCAATGGCTTCTTGTAAATCGTAGTAGCCCATAATTCCGTGGGGTAGCCCCATTCTGGTATCAGCCCCCGCATATTTAGGAGCCTCGCTTCCACAAGGTGCTACTGCTACAGTGGCACCGCTGCCGGACGAAGCGGCAACCTGCATTTCAGTAAGATCAAAAGACTGCTTATCCTTTGAGGGTAAGAAAGCGGAAACGGCATCAAGATCGGAACCGAATAAGCCTGGAACAAGATAGATGGCAAAAGTGAACGCGAATGACGCAAAAAGAAGCCTAAAGAACGACACATGAGCAACCGGACTATCGTGCGAAAATTGGATTTTGCCTAACAGATATATACCCATTAGTATGGCTAAGCTTATCCAGAAGCCTATAGCTACTTCGCGACTTATGATATTCCATCCGAAGTATGTTTCTATTTGAACTAAGAACTTTACAGAGAAGCCCAGCATAATAAAGGCAAATACTACTTTTACCGCATTTAGCCAACCACCCGATTTCGGTAATTTCTCCATTAAGCGGGGGAAAATGGCAAATATTAAAAAGGGTGCCGCTAAAGCAAGCCCAAAACAAATAAAGCCCAGAATAGGTTTAACAACCGCCGTTCCTTGTGATGCCTGGTAGATAAGGCTTCCCACAAAAGGACCCGTGCAAGAGAACGAAACTATGGCTAGTACAATTGCCATGAAAAACGAAGCAAAAAGTCCGCCTTTGTCAACTTGTTTGTCGGCTTTATTAGCAAGCCCTGTAGGGAGAGTTATTTCAAACATTCCGAAGAATGAAGCAGCAAAAATGATAAATAAAGCAGCAAAAATTGTGTTAGGAATCCAGTTATTGCTGATTGTATCTGCAAAGCTGTCGGATTTAAAGATTGCAATAATAGCACCAACTAAACCGTAAACCAAACCAACCGACAGCCAAAAGGTAACAGCTTTTCCAACTGTTTGACGGCGATTTGAACCATTCATGAAGAAACCAACAGTCATCGGAATCATTGGGAATACGCAAGGTGTTACGATACAGGCTAACCCTGCTGCTATGGCGGCAAGAATAAAACCAATGATTGATTCGTCCTTTTTCGTATCAGAATCGGTGTCCTTCGGTTGTTCATTGGCTACGCCTGCTTCCTTTGGCAGTAAATCTCCCGAAATATTAAATGAAAACTCAGCATCGCCGGGAATGCACGTTCCTTCTCCGCAAATCTGGTATGATAGCGAGCCCTTTATTGTAAAAGGTTCGGTAGATAAGACCCTAATACGTTGGGTAACTACAGCCGATTCTCCGTAGTAGGTAAGGTCTTTTTCAAACATTTCGTCGTACTCTGTTTTAATGGGCGATTTCGACACCATTTCGCCAACCAGCTCATAGCTGGTAGAGGGCTCAAATTCAAATTCCAAAGGCATCGGCCCGTCCTCAACCTTCTCCATAGAGTACATGTGGTAAAGAGCATCAATGCTGGCAGAGAAGGTAAGCTCTATTTCGTTATCGCTTACTTTTTTGCTGGAGAAGCCCCAGGTTACAAGTTCCTGAGCAATGCCCGATATAGAAAAGCATACAATAAAAAGAACGGATAAAATATATTTTTTCATTGATTAAAACTTTAGAATGGTAAGTTTATGGTTTAAAATGATTCGAAATGCAAAGGTAAATAATTTATTACACCTTAGAAGTGGCAAAAAGTAGAGAGTTCAAAGATTAACGTTATAAATTTGTGAAGTAGGACTTCGATTAGCTAATAGCGAATCGTACTTAACTTTCTCGCGAATGATCAAAAAGCGTTACATTTGTCAAATTATGTCATCAGGCATAATAATGTTTCATACACGATGATTTTTTTAGCAACTATTTAGAAGCAATTTATGACACAAGAGGAACTTTTTAAAAAGCTGATTGCGCATAGCAAAGAGTACGGATATATTTTCCCGTCAAGTGAAATTTATGATGGGTTAAGTGCGGTTTACGATTACGGTCAATATGGTACGGAGCTTAAGAATAACGTTAAGCGGTACTGGTGGGATGCAATGGTAAAGCTCCACGAAAACATTGTGGGTATTGATTCTGCTATCTTTATGCATCCTCGTATTTGGGAAGCATCGGGTCACGTAGGAGCATTCAATGATCCGTTGATCGACAATAAAGACTCGAAAAAGCGTTACCGTGCCGATGTTCTTCTTGAAGATTATATAGCCAAGCTGGAAGAAAAAGTTGAGAAAGAGGTTGAAAAGGGTAAGAAGAAATTCGGCGATACTTTTGACGAGGCACAATTCCGGGCAACTAACCCTAACGTTATACGTAACCAGAGCAAAGTAGATGAGGTTCGTGCCCGTATGGTAGAGGTTCTTGCCGCGAACGATCTTCCCGGAATAAAGCAGCTGATTATTGATTGCGAAATCGCGTGCCCCATATCAGGTACAAAGAACTGGACGGACGTTCGTCAGTTTAATCTGATGTTCTCTACTCAAATGGGCTCTGTTAGCGAAGATGCGAATACCATATACCTACGCCCCGAAACCGCTCAGGGTATTTTTGTGAACTTCCTGAACGTGCAAAAGACGGGAAGAATGAAAATACCGTTTGGTATCGCCCAAATAGGTAAGGCTTTCCGTAATGAGATTGTAGCCCGTCAGTTTATCTTTCGTATGCGCGAGTTCGAGCAGATGGAGATGCAGTTCTTTGTTCGTCCGGGCGAAGAGATGAAGTGGTATGAGCAATGGAAAGAGGAGCGTATGCGCTGGCATCGTATGCTGGGCTTTGGCGATAATATGTACCGTTTCCACAACCACGATAAGCTGGCACACTACGCCAATGCTGCTGCCGATATAGAGTTTAACTTCCCATTCGGATTTAAAGAAGTGGAGGGAATACACTCTCGTACAGATTTCGACTTGGGCAGCCACCAAAAGTTCTCGGGCAAGAAGCTGCAATACTTTGATCCTGAAACCAACGAAAGCTATGTTCCGTATGTGGTAGAAACGTCTATTGGTGTTGATCGTATGGTGTTGCTGGTTCTTTCGGCAGCATATACCGAAGAGAAGTTGGAGAACGGCGAAGAACGTGTAGTATTACGCATACCTCCAATATTGGCTCCTGTTAAGCTGGCTGTACTTCCGCTGGTAAAGAAAGACGGATTGCCCGAAAAGGCTCGTGAAATTATGAACGAGCTGAAGTTTGAATTCAACTGTCAGTATGACGAAAAAGATTCAATTGGTAAACGTTATCGCCGTCAAGATGCTATTGGAACACCTTTCTGTATTACTATAGATCACCAATCGTTAGAAGATAATACGGTAACCATTCGTTACCGCGACAGCATGCAGCAAGAGCGTGTTGCAGTTGGAGAGCTTCGTAGTATAATGGACGATAAAGTGAGCATGAAAAAAGTGCTTCAGGCAATCTAAACAAAAGCCCCCAACCCCCAAGGGGAGGGCTAAAAGAACTAAGCTACATAGGTTTGTAGAGTATAACTTGTCTCATAGAGACAATATATTGATAGAACGTGTTGCTAAAGAACTGGTTGCATACCATTAGGTACGTAATATCAGATTCTTACAATTATTCCTTCGAAAGCCGAATAGCACTTATTATAAGATTAATGCTGCATTTATCAGCTTTGTAATGAGCTCTATTGGCAACGGTTGGCTGTACGGAAGCTGAACGGTACCCTTAGAGGTCTTATAGGTAACCAGCTCTTCTTTATACAGCTCAATAGGTTTAATACCCGGGTATAAACCAATGTGCTTTTTGTTTGCCGCAAAATGCATCCGTTTTTTGTCGATAAAAAAAGTGGGCATACCCCAGCTTATTTTCTCCTGAACAGTAGGGGCAATGCTATGAATTAGTTGCCTGATGACGTTCATTCTGTCTTGAATATCCTTAGGGTATTCTAAAATATATTCGTCGATAGTTTGTGGGAGGTTATCCATAAGAGTAGGTTTAATTTACAAGAGTAGCTAAAATTGCATATTTGTATTCCATCTACAGAAGTGAACGGGTTTCCATACGCCATCTTTCTGCGCGTACCATACGGTAAGGCGGTAGATACCCTCATCGCTTACCTGCGCATCATCGCTGGTGTTCCACGTCAGCTCTCGAATACGGATGCTGTCTGAAGGAGGAAAAATATTTAGCAGCTCAACGCGAAACTCATCGATATAGCTTGTATTAAATAATATCTCGTTTAGTGGTCTTCCCAGCTCGTTAATGGCAAAATCCAAATTGTAAGACATTATGGTTTTGTCGTCTTCAAATGGTTGGTAGTCTTTTGCCCGAACAATTTTGTATATACAACCTTTAAAGTAGTATTCGTTAGATAAATGATGTGCTTCATCCTCTTCTTTAAATATAATATCAACAAATCCCTGTAGCGTATCGCCAACAGCATAGCTTTGTTTCTTAAGGTGTAGCTGTTGCTCTATTATTTGATAGGTAAATTCAAAGTCTGGAACAAAAGGTATCCCATCAACTTCGGCTTTAAACATACCGTTTGCAACCTTTATTTCCGCACCTAACCAATAGCCGGGAAGTGCTGCCGGGAAACGAATGTAGAGCGTATCATTATCAACAAAAACAGAACAATCGGTTAGCACATGCTCTCCCAGATGGTTGGTAGTAATTTGCGTACTTAGGTTTGTACATAGATTGCTAGCTGTTACCTCAACCTTTTGCCAACCCTCGTTTGTAGAGCTGCATGAAAACAGCAGAAGTAGAAAAAATACGGTTAAAAAATTTTTCATGACTGGGTTTTTGCATCTTCAATTTTTTCCATTGAGTCTTTATTCAGCTCCGCTTTCAGCTGTTTTAAGTATTCTGAGAACCGAACATTCTCTTCGCCGTAGGCTATGTTCAGCTCATACTCTAGCGGAAGCCAAGTAGCAATGTCGGCGTTGTTATGTTGCATAACTGCCTCTAGCTTATCAAGTGCCTTATACAGCTTGGCTTCTAGGGTTTGCTGCTCGTTCATTTCTTTGAAAATAGGCAGCAGCTTTTCTTGGTAAAATTGCGGAAGGGTTTTTATTACCTTTACCACTTCATCATTCTCAGATGATTCATTTGCTTCTGTTTTAAGAAAAGAAGGAATATCACCCGTAATTGCTTCTCCCAAATCGTGGAGTATGCACATTTGTATTACCTTGTTGATATCTGCTTCGGGAAACTCGTCCTGAACGAAGTAGGCCATTAGCGATAAGCTGCAGGTATGCTCGGCAACGCTCTCATGCCTGCCCGTTGATGTATAAGAGTGTCGGGTATTGCATTTCAGCTTCTCGACGATAGCCATAAAGTTAATAAGCTCTCTGGGGTGCATTTGTGTACGATTAAGTAAAAGAGTTATTGTCATGTCGAACGAAGTGAGACATCTCCCCATTCAGCGTACTGCTGCTCTTTCAGGAGATGTCTCACTTCGTTCGACATGACATATGTTGTGTATCTATAATTTCTTTCCGTAGGCTAAATCTCCCGCATCGCCCAGCCCCGGTACGATGTAAGATTTTACGGTCAGCTCATCATCAATGGCACCAACCCAAAGCGTAACGTTTTTCTGAGAAAAATGCTTGCGGATATACTCCACTCCGTCTTTACTGATAATGGGCGCAATGATATGTGTATGCAGTGGAGTTCCTCTTTCCAGCAGAGCGCGGTAAGCAAGGTACATCGAAGAGCCTGTTGCTACCATAGGGTCGGAGATAACTAAAACTTTGTTGTCTAACGCGGGACAAGAAAGGTACTCTATCTTTATCTCGAAGCTGTTGTCTTTGCTATACTTGCGGTATGCGGTAATGAATGCGTTTTCGGCCTGATCGAACATGTTTAGCATACCTTGGTGTAGAGGTAATCCCGCCCTTAAAATGGTTGCCAAAACGAGAGGGTGCTTGGGCACTTCGATATCAGCAATGCCAAGCGGAGTTTCGACCGAAACCTTCTCCGACTCCAGCTGTTTGCTTAGCTCGTAAGCGAATATTTCTCCTATCCGTTCGAGGTTAATCCTGAACCGCATGGGGTCTTTCTGGATTTTAATATCTCTTATTTCCTGTATAAACCGGTTGAATACCGAACTTCTTTCCCCTATCACGTTAAGCATGGCAATACTTGTTTGTTTGCACAAATATAGCTAATTGTAGATAATCATACAAAAGGTTCTTTATTGCTGAAAATGAAAGAATTTGTTAGTCCTATCAGTTGCAAATATGCAAAATTTTAATATATTTGTATAAGTTAGCGTGTTATAGAATCTGCCCAAAGAATAACGTCTTATGCTTTATAAGCAGACTATGTTTTTGCACACTGCCATATACCCTCCGCGTAACGGCATAGAACGGAGTCTCTTCTTGCTAGAAGAGCATAGAAGTCCATCATGTTTTACCATAAATATTAAAGCCATGAAAAAGCTATTTTTAATCTTACCATTCGTTCTATTCACGTTAAGTATTAATGGGTGTAAGGACGATGAAAATGAAAATCCTCTAATAGGAAGCAAATGGAAGTTGGTTGGCTTTGTTGATGACCAAACAGGTATTACAAGAGAACCACAGCCTGACGATTGTAAGCAATGCTATTTGCTCTTCTTTGATACAAATGATGCATTTAGTGGTTATAGTTCTACGAATACACTAAATGGAACATACTCTGCTAGCTTTTCTTCTCATACTATCCAATTTACCAAAATTGGAGGAACAAAAGCAGGTGAACTATACGATGGATATGAGTTTGTAAGTTCACTAAGTAATGTAACCCATTTCACCCTCTCAACAGAAGAATTGAAGTTGTTTTATAATGACAATTTATATTTATTATTCAATCCTTACTCGCCATGAAAACACAAAAAATTCTTATTATAACCATTGTCGCTTATTATACATGTTTTGATCTTTGTGCACAAATTAGCACAAATGAACAACCATACAGCTTCGCAAGTACGGATAAATCATTATTATTAAGAAGAAGTGCCGAAGAAGCCATATTGGTATCACTACCGGTAGAAAAAAAGCAAATTGAGAAAGAAGACATAGATGATGAGGCAAACGGTATTCCCCCTCGCTTTGGATATTCGATACCTGTAAGCTACAATATGGAGAATTCCGGTACATGGACAAAGCTTAATAACGGAGACAGGCTTTGGCAGTTGACTATACATTCCCCCCGTTCGGCTGAGGCTCCTGCCTCAGTCATGCTATTTACGTTGGTTGTATCTGCGTTACGACCATTCACAGTGTCATTTTTATAGTTTCAGGCAGAGTCTGTAGTGATACATCGACTGAGGCAGGAGCCTCAGCCGAACAGAGAGATTATCCCTTCACTCAATAGCATATATGCTTTTGTCTTTAAGTCCTTTGTCCTTGTTCTTTGCTCTATTACCGCATATCATAAATAATAATCGAACACAAGTGGTTATAGAGGCCAAGGTTTGTGAGTAACCCTTCTTTTTTTATATAAGCATCTTTTCCTACCTTTACGGCTTACACAAAAAGCGTAATGATGCTGAAGCCGTTTAAAATACTTGCTTCTTTCTTGTACTGGATGGTTGTTGCTATACGCAATAAGCTGTACGATTGGGGAATCTTTAAGTCGAAAGAGTTCTCCATGCCGATTATTGTGTTGGGCAATATTACCGTTGGGGGAACAGGTAAAACGCCACATACCGAGTTGTTGGTAAAAATGCTTTCGAAGGAGTTTATGCTAGCTGTACTTTCTCGCGGATATAAACGCAAAACACGGGGTTTTCGTTATGTTAAGCCAGAAAGTACGGTGGCAGAAGTGGGCGACGAACCGCTACAGATGAAGCGTAAATTTTCTGAAGTAACCTTTGCTGTAGAAGCCAACAGGGTAAAGGGTGTAGAGCGTTTAAAAAAGGATAACAAAGAACTTGATGTGGTGCTGCTTGATGATGCGTTTCAGCATCGTAAGCTTAAGCCCTCGCTTTCTATTGTGCTGATAGACTACAATCGACCCATACATAAGGATAGAATGTTGCCGTGGGGCAGGCTGCGCGATAATCGCTCGCAGCTTAAGCGTGCCGATGTGGTTATTATTACCAAATGCCCTAACAACCTAAACCCGTTAGAGATGAAGCTGCTCGAAAAAGATACGCAGCTACGCCCGTATCAACGGCTATACCTTAGCACGTTTCGCTACGGCAATCCTCAGCCCTTATTTCCCAACAATGCAATAGTGTTGCCCGATATGGCATCGTTCGGATCGGTTCTCGCGCTTACAGGCGTTGCCACGCCCGCGCCTTTTGTAAACCACGTTTCGCAAATAGTAAAAAAGGTAGAACCGTTGGCATTTGCCGACCATCACCGTTTCACTAAAAAGGATATTGGTAAAATCTCGCGAGCGGCTAACAGCCATGATGCCGTATTTACTACAGAAAAAGATGCTATGCGGTTGCAAGAGCTGGCTATTCCCGAAGAGTTGAAGCAGCGATTGTTCTATATCCCGATAGAGGTTGAAATGATTAACGGAGAAGATAAATTTACTAAATATATTACAGATTATGTTAGGAAAAATAAAAGAAACAACATTCTTCATTCGCGATAAGGTAAAAGAAACACCCGAAGTTGGTATTATACTTGGCACCGGACTAGGCGGTTTGGTCGATCATATAGAAGAAAAGCAGGCAATAGAATATGAGGATATACCTAACTTCCCCCTATCTACTGTTGAAGGACACAGCGGTCGGTTGATTTTTGGTAAGCTTGGCGGGAAAAGGGTTATAGCTATGCAAGGACGCTTTCACTACTACGAAGGCTATAACATGCATCAGGTTACTTTCCCCGTTCGAGTAATGAAAGAGCTGGGCGTTAAGTACTTATTTGTATCAAACGCCAGCGGCGGTATGAACCCTAACTTCGAAATTGGCGATTTAATGCTGATAACCGACCATATTAACCTTATGCCAAACCCGCTGTTAGGTAAAAACAATAAGGATTTGGGAGTTCGCTTCCCTGATATGAGCGAAGCATACAACAAGGAGCTTATTAAGCTGGCGGAAGCTACGGCTATCCAGCTGAACATTAAGCTACAAAAGGGTGTTTATGTAGGTACAACAGGTCCAACTTTCGAAACCCCTGCCGAATATAAGTATTTTCGCATCATAGGTGGCGATACCGTAGGAATGTCAACAGTTCCGGAGGTTATAGTAGCCAGACATGGCGGTTTGCCTGTGTTTGCTATATCCATCATCACCGATCTTGGTGTAGAAGGTAGGATTGTAGAGGTATCGCACGAAGAGGTGCAGAGGGAAGGTGCTAAGGCTGAGGTAAAAATGACCAACCTGATTAGAGAAATGCTAAAACAGCTTTAAAAAACGTAACCCCCGTTTTGATCCCAGAAAAATCTTAAGAAGCTAATAATAACACCAAAAATGAAAATTAGGAATATACGGATAGCAGTGTCGGGCTTTTTGGTTGCTTTGTTGTTTATAAGTTGTGGTACATCGCCGGCAGCAGCACAACGAAAAGCTGCATGGGCGCAGCCTGTAGAGTCTAAACACATCGAGAATTTTTATAAGGTAGATAAAGGTGTCTATCGGTCGGGGCAGCCATCTGCAGAGGCGTTTAAAGAAATGGAGCAGTTGGGCATAAAAGAAGTTCTTAGCCTGCGTAACTTCCACAGCGATAAAGACGAGGCAAAAGGTACCAACCTGAAGCTGAATCGTGTTGCTATGAGCGCCTCAGATTCTGATTGGGATGAGCTGGTAGAAGCGGTGCGAATTATCAAGAACCGTAAGGGACCGATTGTTATTCATTGCTGGCACGGATCGGATAGAACGGGCTTGGTGGTTGCGTTATACCGACTTATTTTCCAAAACTGGACAAAAGAGGAAGCCCTAGACGAACTGGAGCATGGAGGCTACGGATATCATACAGTTTATGGCAACATTAAAACGTTTATCCGGAATGTAGATGTAGAAGAGTTTAAGAAAGAAGTGATGCAGTGATAATAAAAAAGAGACGATTCTAAACCGTCTCTTTTTTCATTTTTATAAGTTATTTATTCTTCGTCATCATATTCATCATCAAATTCGTCGTCAAACTCGTCATCATCAAAGTAGTCTTCTATCGACTCTTTTTCGTTGAGATCAAAGTACTCATCAAGGTCTTCGTCTTCTTCAATCTCATCAATAAGTGCTCTTTTTTGGCTTTTTTGTTTTTTTTCGGGCACTAGCTTTTTGGCCTTACCTCCTTCTTCGTAAACGCCCACGTTGGACTTGTGAAGGTCTTTCTTTGTTTTCATTTCTGTAAAATAGAAAGTGATTTGAATTGATTTTTATTTAGTGAATTAATAATCAGTTTCTTCTCCGCAATGTTAATATTTTTTTCGATATCTTATCCTCTTAAAAACAAAAAATAAGACTTTTTCGAAAATAGACATGCGACATATGTAACAAAAATCTTGCCAAAAGGTTGCCGGACGAAGCTTAATGGGCCTCGAGCCAGCTATGCCCCGAACCGGACTCTACAACCAACGGAACTTTCAGCTGTGCAGCATGTTCCATCTCGTATGCAACGATCTCTTTCAGCTTTTCCAGCTCGCTTTTTTCGGCATCAAACACAAGCTCATCATGTACCTGAAGAATCATTCTCGACCGTAACTTTTCCTGCTCTATTCGTTTATGAATGTTAATCATTGCAATTTTTATGATATCGGCAGCAGAGCCTTGTAAAGGAGCGTTAATGGCGTTTCGCTCTGCCAGTCCGCGAACAATAGCGTTGGCCGAGTTTATGTCGCGTAACCAGCGCTTGCGACCGAATATGGTAGAAACATAGCCATCTTGTGCCGCTTGCTTCTTAACGTTGTCCATGTATTCTTTTACCTTCGGGTAGCTGGCAAAGTAGCCGTCTATCAGCTCTTTTGCCTCGCCTCTTGGAATTTGTAGTCGTTGTGCCAAGCCAAATGTAGATATACCGTATATGATACCAAAGTTGGCCGTTTTTGCCTTGCTGCGTTGCTCTTTAGTAACATCTCCGAGCTTTACGTGGAATATTTTTGCTGCAGTGGCTGTATGTATATCCTCGTTGCTCATAAATGCTTCTATAAGATTAGGATCTTCGCTCATGTGTGCCATAAGGCGCAGCTCTATCTGAGAATAATCTGCCGAAAGCAGGACATGGTTATCGTCTGACGCGATGAACGCTTTACGTATTTCGCGCCCATTCTCTTCTCTTATAGGTATGTTCTGCAAGTTTGGATTGTTAGAGCTAAGGCGACCTGTAGCCGTTACCGCCTGGTTAAATGAGGTGTGTATTCTTCCCGTTTTTTTATTTACCAGCTGAGGCAACGATTCTACGTAAGATGAGAGCAGCTTTTTAAGAGAGCGGTACTCCAGAATCTTGCCTATGATAGGATGCTTATCTTGCAGCGATAGTAAGGTTTCTTCGCTTGTTGAGTATTGCTTTGTTTTGGTCTTTTTTGCGCCTGTATCTATTTTCAGTTTCTCAAACAAAACAACACCAAGCTGCTTAGGCGACGAGATGTTGAGCGATGGTTCTCCTGCCATTCCTCGTATTTCTTCGTCAAGTGCTAGTAGCTGCTTACTTAACGTTTTTCCGAATTCTTGCAGACCTTCGGCATCTATACAGACACCTTCAAATTCCATGTCGGCAAGTACAGCTATGAGTGGTGCTTCTATTTTGTTGTATAGCTTTGTCAGCTCATTTTTCTCCAACTCTTTTTCCAGTATGGCTTTTAGCTGAATGGTAACATCAACATCCTCGGCAGCATATTCGCGAATTTGTTCAAGTGGTACTTGCGACATCTTGCGCTGTACTTTTCCTTTAGGACCAATCAGCTCCTCAATCTCGACAGGAGAATACTCTAAAAATTTTTCCGAAAGCACTGTCATGTTATGTCGGTTGCTATCAGGGTCGCAGAGGTAGTCGGCTACCATGGTATCGAAGAAGAAACCTCGCATGATAATACCGTGACTTTTTAGCATCAGATAGTCGAACTTTATGTTCTGTCCGATCTTAGCAATTTTATCCGATTCTAGCACTGGGCGCAGAATCTCTAAAAACTCTTCGCTACCGCTGTGGTTGCTATGTATGGGAACATAGTAGCCGGTGTGAGGCGCCATAGAGAAGGATAGACCAACCAGCTTGTCTTCTATTGTATCTAATCCTTCTGTTTCGGTATCTATGCATATTTCTTTTTGAGCTTCCAGCAGCTTAGCAAGTGCGGTAACCTCTTCTTTTGTCGCTGCCAGCTTATAATCGTGCTTAACATCTTTTATGGTTTTAAACAGGCTTGGCGAATGACTTTCTTCCGTACTAAATAGCTGTCCTTGTTCAAAAAGGTTTGTTTGCGTGCTTACTGTGTTGGTGCTGCGCTGAACGGTTGCGTTCAGCTCGCGTAGCATGGTTGCAAACTCCAGCTCAGTGTATAGCTTTCTCAGCTCTTCGAGGTTTGGGTCTTCCAGCTTCAGCTGATCTTCATTCCATTCTACAGGAACAGCACAATCTATTGTAATCAGCTTCTTTGATAGTAACAGCTGCTCTTTACCCTCTTCAAATGCCTCTTTTTGCTTACCTTTCAGTTGGTCTAGGTTGGCAAGAATATTTTCTACATTTCCGAATTCGGAAACTAATTTTTTTGCTCCTACCTCTCCTACTCCTTTCACTCCCGGAACATTGTCGGACGCGTCTCCCCAAATGGCTAGTATATCTATTACCTGCTGTGGAGATTGTATGCCATACTGTTCGCAAATTTCTTTTTCTCCTAATATCTCAACACCGTTGCCGGAGCGATTTGGTTTGTACATGAAGACAGCGGGAGAGACCAGCTGTCCGTAGTCCTTATCGGGAGTCATCAAATAGGTTGTGAAATCGTGCTTCTCTGCCAGCTTAGCCATAGTTCCCGCAATATCATCAGCTTCGTAACCGGGCATGCAGATAACGGGTATATTAAACGCTTCAATCAGCGATTTAATAACGGGTACAGAGGCTTTGATAGTCTCTGGTGTTTGCTGGCGGTTTGCTTTGTATTCGGGGTACAAATCGTGGCGAAAATTTTTCCCCGGCGAATCGAATACTACGGCAATGTGCGTAGGCTTTTCTTTCTTCAGCACATCCATCAACGTTCTTGCAAAGCCGAAAATGGCAGATGTGTCAACGCCTTTAGAGTTAGTTATAGGTCGATTTATAAATGCGTAGTACGAGCGGTATATTAGTGCGTATGCGTCTAGTAGGAATAGTTTTTTCATGTTGTTATCTTATTTTTCATCTTGTACCGTTGCTTAAAAGCAAACTTTTCTGCTTGTTGCCCCTAAATCCCCTA